>CAJPFF010000122.1 GCA_905339345.1 Geobacteraceae bacterium
GCAAATCAAGGGATATCTCGTCACTCCACGGCCACGTCAGAGAGCGGCACGAACCGGAATCCCCGCCTGCGGAGTTCTGGGATGGCCGCCATGACCCCGGCGGCGGTGCCGGACTCGGGATGATTCATGTGGAGGAGAGCGATGTCGCCGGGCCGGGCCTTCAGGAGAGCATCGCGCACCTGCTGGGCCGAAAAGGTCGCCCCCGCGTCGCCGAGGAGGGAATAGCCAGCCACTCGCTGCCCAAGGGCAGCGGCGATCTCCACCGCCACCTCGTCGTAGTGGGCGGTGCCGGAGCGGTAGAAGGCGGGGCGCCTGCCAGTGACCTCCTCGATCCGTCGGGCGTTCAGTTCAATCTCGTCCACCACTTCGCCCACATCCCGGGTTCCCTGTATGCCGTAGGCCTTCTGCCCCGAGACCGACGCAGGGCGGTGCCGGTGGCCGTGGTTGGCGATCTCGAAAAGGGGGTTCGATGCCAGACGGCGGAAAAGTTCCGGATTGGCCTCGATCCAGAGGCCGCTCACGAAGAGGGTGGCCGGAATCCTCTCCCGCTCCAGAAAGCCGATGAGGGTCGCGTCGAATCCTTTCCCCCGGGGGCTGCCGCAGGCGTCGAAGGTAAGGGCGATGGCCATGCCGCCACCGGCAAGACGGGTCTTGACCCCCGTCACCGTTTCGCCCCACTCCTTCGGCGTTCGGCCACCGAAGCGGGCCGCCAGTTGCTCGCGCAGGGCTGCATACTCCCCGGGGGGCGACTTCTGGAAGGGGGCGGGCGCCTCCGCGGCAGAGAGTGAAAACGGTGCGGCGATAACGCCTGCCCCAAGTACGGCTGCGGCTGCCGCCCACAATATCCGGTGCTTCATGGTGTCTCCCGTATGCGGTTTTCAGCAATCGTAGCCCCGATTGTTCCCGATGAGAAGAAAAAAGCGGGCGCTCCCCGGAAGGGATGCCCGCCACAGAAACTCGGAGCACACGAGATCTTATCTTTTCGTAATGACGAGGCCGTCTCCGCCATGGGAGAGGTCAGCCCGGATGGTATCCCCTTCCCGGAATTTCCCTTCGAGGAGCATGAGGGCCAGCGGATCCTGGACCTTGCGCTGAATCGCCCGCTTAAGGGGGCGGGCTCCGTAAGCCGGATCGTACCCCTCCTGAGCCAGGTATTCCCGTGCCTTGTCCGTAATCTCCAGAGTGATGTGCCGCTCGGCGAGGCGTTTCTTCAGACCCTGGACCTGGATGTCGATGATCTGCTTGATACGCTCCAGCGGCAGCGCGTGATAGATGACCACCTCGTCGATCCGGTTCAGGAACTCGGGCTTGAAGCTCTCCCGCAGGGTTTCGGTCACCATCTGCTTCATCCGGGCATAGTCACTGGCGCCGTACTGCTGAATCCACTGGGAGCCCAGGTTGCTGGTCATGATGATGACCGTGTTGCGGAAATCCACCGTCCGCCCTTGGCCGTCAGTGAGCCGGCCGTCGTCCAGGACCTGGAGGAGCACGTTGAACACCTCAGCGTGGGCCTTCTCAATCTCGTCGAACAGGACGATGGAGTAGGGCCGTCGCTTGACCGCCTCCGTGAGCTGCCCCCCCTCCTCGTACCCCACGTAGCCGGGGGGAGCGCCGATGAGGCGGGCCACGGTGTGCTTCTCCTGGTACTCGCTCATGTCGATGCGGACGATGGCCTGGTCGTCGTTGAAGAGGAACTCGGCCAGGGCCTTGGCGGTCTCGGTCTTCCCGACCCCGGTTGGTCCCAGGAAGAGGAAGGAGCCGATGGGGCGGTTGGGGTCCGAGAGCCCCGACCGGGCCCGGCGGATGGCGTTGGCCACCAGCACGAGGGCGTCGTCCTGGCCCACCACGCGGGTCTTGAGCCGATCCTCCATGTGCACGAGCTTGTCCGCCTCCCCCTCCAGCATCCGGGAGACCGGGATGCCGGTCCACTTGGAAACGATTTCGGCCACCAGTTCCCCGTCCACCTCTTCGGGGAGCATCTTCCCTTCCTTCTGGAGCGCCTCTAGTTGCCGCTTCTTCTCCTCCATCTCCTTCTCGATGGCGGGAATCTCGCCGTAGCGGATCTCGGCGGTGCGGGCCAGGTTCCCCTCCCGTTCGGTCTTCTTCGCCTGCTCCTTTTTCTCCTCAAGCTGCTGTTTCAGCTCGCTGAGCCCCTTGATGATCTCCTTCTCCTGCCGCCAGTGGACCTTCAGCTCCGCCGCTTCGGCCTGGAGCACATTCAGCTCGTCCGTCAGCTTCTGGAGACGTTCCAGGGCATGGGGGTCCTGCTCCCGCAACAGTGCCTGCTTCTCGATCTCCAGCTGGATGATCTTCCGCTCCACCTCGTCGATCTCCATGGGCATGGAGTCGATCTCGATCCGCAACCGCGAGGCAGCCTCGTCGATCAGGTCGATGGCCTTGTCGGGGAGGAAGCGGTCGGTGATGTAGCGGTCCGAAAGCGTCGCGGCGGCGATGATGGCGCTGTCCTTGATCCGGATGCCGTGGTAGGTCTCGTACTTCTCCTTGAGCCCCCGGAGGATGGCGATGGTGTCCTCCACGCTCGGCTCGCCGGTGTAGACCTGCTGGAAGCGCCGCTCCAGGGCCGCGTCCTTCTCGATGTACTTCCGGTACTCGTTGAGGGTGGTGGCGCCGATGCAGTGGAGCTCCCCCCGGGCCAGGGCAGGCTTCAGCATGTTGGAGGCGTCCATGGCCCCCTCGGCGGCCCCGGCCCCCACCAGGGTGTGGAGCTCGTCGATGAAGAGGATCACCTTCCCCTCGGACTTGGCCACCTCCTTGATGACCGCCTTGAGGCGCTCCTCGAACTCACCCCGGTACTTGGCGCCCGCGATGAGCGCACCCATGTCGAGGGCCACGAGCCGCTTCTCCTTCAGGGTTTCGGGGACGTCACCGGAGACAATCCGTTGGGCGAGCCCCTCCACGATGGCGGTCTTCCCCACCCCCGGCTCGCCGATGAGGACCGGATTGTTCTTGGTACGCCGCGACAGCACCTGGAGCACCCGGCGGATTTCGTCGTCCCGGCCGATGACCGGATCGAGCTTCCCCTGGCGGGCGAGATCGGTCAGGTCCCGGGCATACTTGGTGAGGGCCTGGTACTTATCCTCGGGGCTCTGGTCCGTGACCCGCTCGCCGCCGCGGATCTCCACCAGGGCCGCCAGGACGTTCTCCCGGGTGGCGCCGGCGTCGAGGAGCGCCCGGGTGGCGGCGCACTGCTTCTCGGCGAAGAAGCCCAGGAGGAGATGCTCGGTGGAGACGAACTCGTCCTTCATGGCGTCGGCTTCCCGCTGGGCGGCGTCGAGGATCCGGTTCAGGGCCGGGGAGAGGTAGGCCTGGGCCGTGGCACCGCTCACCTGGGGGAGTTTCTTGAGAAGTGCGTCAACGGAACTCCGCAGGGATGCCGGCGCGGCCCCCACCTTCTGGAGGATCGGGGCCACGAGCCCCCCCTCCTGCTCCAGGAGCGAGGCCAGGAGATGCTCCGGCTCGATGGCGCCATTTCCCTGCCGAGCGGCCAGTTGCTGGGCGCCGGCCAGGGCCTCCTGGGTTTTTATGGTCATTTTTTCGGGTCTGATCATGGGGCGTTCTCCTTTCGTATATCCAAGGAAAACATAGGCACACCCCGGGGGGAAGTCAAGGAAGGGGGAAAAATGAATCGTTCAGGGGGCGAAGGACGTCAGGGGGAGGAAAGGAGGTCCAGCTCCATCTGCTTCCAGTTCTCCCGCTTGATCTTCGGACCGGGATAGTAGCGGGGGCAGGAGGAGATGACGGCTGCGGCCATCTGTTTGCAGTGGCGGCGGCAGGAGAGACAGAGTTTGTTCACATCGTTGTTTCGCTTCATGGGCACCTCAAAACGTATCCCATGGTAGCAGAAAGTGGGGCAAAAAGAAAAGGCGGCGTTTCCGCCGCCCGTTCCGCTGCCATCAGGCGATCTTCCGGGTCCAGCCGAAGGTGTCGGGAACCCGGCCGGTCTGGATGCCGGTGAGGGTATCGTAGAGCTGGCGGGTGATGGGTCCCACGCCGCCGTCCCCCACCGTGTACTCCTCCCCCTGGTAGGCGAGGACGCCGACCGGGCTGATGACCGCTGCAGTGCCGCTGCCGAAGGCCTCGGTCACCTTGCCCGCCTTAATGTCGGCCATCAGCTCGTTCACGTCGATGAGCCGCTCCTCGATGGTGTAGCCGAGGCTTGCGGCCAGCTTCAGGGTGGAGTCGCGGGTGACGCCGTTCAGGATGGTGCCGGTGAGGGGGGAGGTGACAATGGTCTTGCCGTAGGCGAAGAGCATGTTCATGGCCCCCACCTCCTCGATGTAGCGGCGCTGGACCCCGTCGAGCCAGAGGACCTGGTCGTATCCCTTCTTCTTCGCCTCAAGGCCCGCCTTGAGGGAACCGGCGTAGTTGCCGCCGGTCTTGGCCTCGCCGGTACCTCCGGGGACGGAGCGGACGTAGTGGTCCTCCACCATGATCTTGATGGGGTTGAACCCGGCGGCGTAGTAGGCGCCCACCGGGGAAAGGATCACGTAGAAGTAGTAGTGATCCGCGGGTTTCACCCCCAGGGCCGGCTCAACGCCGATCAGGGTTGGGCGGATATAGAGGGAGGTCCCCTCCGAGGTGGGGATCCAGTCCCGCTCCAGGGAAACGAGCTTCTCGATGCCGTCGATAAAGAGCTCCTCCGGAACCTCGGGCATGCAGAGCCGGTCGGCAGAGTGATTGAAGCGCCGGGCGTTCATCTCGGGGCGGAAGAGGGTGATGGTGCCGTCGGCCCACTTGTAGGCCTTGAGCCCCTCGAAGATCTCCTGGGCATAGTGAAGAACAGAGCAGGCCGGATCCAGGGAAAAGGGGCCATAGGGTTCGATGCGGGCATCGACCCACCCCTGGCCCATCTTCCACTCGACCATGAACATCCGGTCGGTGAAGAGCTTGCCGAAACCGAGCTGGGATTCGTCGGTGTACTTGGGCTTTTTCCGGTCCTCCGGGAGCGGCACGATTCTGATCTCCATCTGCTGGAACCTCCATTGATTCGGCGCAGTGCGTCGTGATAGGAAACTCTGTACGGTTTATCACAGGAATACGGGAGGGGGCAAGGGGTTTTGCCCGGCATGGGCTGCGGACAGCAGTCAATCCAACCCCTTGATTTTTCGTTTTCCACTTGCTATGCTATTAGCACTCAGGCAAGCCGAGTGCTAATCCACTACCAACATTTGCGACAGGAGGACACGATTCATGACCATGAATCTCCCCGTTGTTGCCGACAGCCTCACCCTCTACCTGGCGGAAATCAGGAAATTCCCCGTCCTCACCCCCGAGGAGGAGCGCCTCTACGCCGTCAAGTTCTTTGAAGAAAAGGACCTGGAGGCCGCCCACCGCCTCATCACCGCCAACCTCCGTTTCGTCGTAAAGATCGCCGGCGAATACAAGTCCTACGGCATGAAGATGCTCGACCTGATCCAGGAGGGAAACATCGGGCTCATGATGGCGGTCCGTAAATTCGACCCCCACAAGGGAATCCGCCTCATCTCCTACGCGGTCTGGTGGATCAGGGCTTACATCCAGAACTACATCATCTCCGCCTGGAGCCTCCTGAAGATCGGCACCACCCAGGCCCAGAAGAAGCTTTTCTTCAAACTGAACCAGGCCAAGAACGCCATCCGCCGCCTGACCGGGGGCGACGATGCGGAAGCCACCGCCCTCTCCCTCGATGTGAAGGAGTCGGAGGTGCTCGAGATGGACCAGCGGATGCGGGGCGACTACTCCCTGGACGCCGAATTGGTGGCCGGAGAGGGGCTCACCATGCTGGAGACCCTTGCCGACGAGCGCCAGAACCAGGAGGAGGCCCTGGCGGAGCAGCAGGAGGCGTCGCTACTCCACGGCCAGGTGGCCCAAGCCATGGAGCGGCTCAACGAAAAGGAGCGTTACGTGATCGAAAACCGGGTGACGGCCGATGAACCGCTCACCCTCCAGGAGATCGCCGACCACTTCACCATCTCCCGGGAGCGGGTCCGCCAGATCGAAGAAGGTGCCCTGAAGAAAATCAAGGCGTATCTGGCTCCCATAACCGTGTAACCCTGCTGCCCATAAGCCCTTTTAGCGAAACCTGAAGCCCCGCCTTGACGAGACGGGGCTTTTTTAGTATTACCGTCAAGAAACTATCCTTGGTGTCGGGAGAAAACCCACATGTTCACCGCAGAACAATCCGAACGCTACGCGCGGCACATCATACTGGAAAATGTCGGCGAGGCGGGGCAGGAGCGGCTCCTGGCGGGGAAGGTCATGGTCATCGGCGCCGGTGGCCTCGGCTCCCCCATCGCGCTCTACCTGGCGGCCGCAGGCGTCGGCACCATCGGCATCGCCGATTCGGACCGGGTGGAGCTCTCGAACCTCCAGCGCCAGATTGCCCACTACACCGCCGACCTGGGCCGGCCAAAGGTTGTCTCTGCCCGTGAAAAGATGACGGCCATGAATCCCGACGTGACCGTCATTCCCTTTGAAACGCGGATCGAGGCATCGAACATCGCGGAAATCATCGCCGACTTCGACTTCGTCATCGACGCCACCGACAATTTCGCCGCCAAGTTTCTCATCAACGATGCCTGCGTCGCCGCCGGCAAGCCGTTCTCCCACGGCGGCATCCTCCGCTTCGACGGGCAGACCATGACCGTCCTGCCGGGAAAATCCCCCTGCTACCGCTGCATCTTCCCTGAGCCTCCGGAGAGCGACGAGGTGGCCACGGCCTGCTCGCGGGCAGGCGTCATGGGGGTTCTCCCCGGCGTCATCGGCACCATCCAGGCCACCGAGGCGATCAAGTACCTCCTCGGCATCGGCGAACTCCTCACGGGACGCCTTCTCACCTACAGCGCCCTGGCGCTGAAATTCCGCGAAGTCCCCATCAAGAAAAAGGCCTCCTGCCCCGCCTGCGGTTAGCCGCAGGCGTCCCCCTCCAAGCCCTGCCCCTTCAAACTTGCCAA
>CAJPFF010000123.1 GCA_905339345.1 Geobacteraceae bacterium
ATGGGCCCAGTCCTTGCCAAAGCCCTCGATCTTGCCCGGGCCCTTCTCGTGGCACTTCTTACAGTCGCCCACCACTTGCTGGTGCTTCTTGTGCGGGAACTTCACATCCCCGTTCTTGGCCTTGAAGGCGATGTCGTCGGCAGCGACGGCAAGACCGGCGCAGAAGACGGACAGGGCGAGAGAAGCGATGATTCTTTTCATTGATACACCCCCTATTGCTTTGATGGATTGGTAAAAACCGCCAAAAAACTTATACAGGAGCGCCCCGGTTTGTCAAGGGGAAATCCGTATACCGCGAGACCGCAACCCCTGCAATTACCGACACTTAATGTACCACTACTAACCCCTCCCCAACCGTTCCTGAAGGGCCTTGTCTTTCGCCTCCACCTCGTCGGCCATGGCCCGTTTGTGGGCATGGAGCTTCGCGGTGAGCACCGGGTCACCGAGGGCGATGATCTGGGTGGCCAGAAGACCCGCGTTCTTGGCCCCGGCCTTGCCGATGGCCATGGTGGCGACGGGAATCCCCCCCGGCATCTGGACCATGGCGTAAAGGGCATCGACGCCGTTGAGGGCTCCGCCGGGGATCGGCACGGCGATTACCGGCAGAACCGTATCCGCGGCAATGACCCCTGCCAGATGGGCAGCCATGCCGGCGCCCGCAATGATTGCCTTGACCCCTCTGTCCGCGGCGCCAGAGGCCAGTGCCCCAGCCTTCTTGGGCGAGCGGTGGGCCGAGGCGACCCGCATCTCCCACGTCACGCCGAACTCGTCAAGAACCTTCGCCGCCTCTTCCATGATGGAGATGTCCGAATCGCTCCCCATGACGATAAGAACCTGTGGACCGTTCACGAAATATCCTCCTTTACCGTTTCAGGGCCTTGGCCCCGATATCCTTGCGGAACTGGACCCCGTCCCAGCAGATCCTGCCGACCCCCTGGTAGGTCCGGTCGATGGCTTCCTTCACGGTAGTTCCGAGGCCGGTAACCCCCAGCACCCGTCCCCCCGCGGTGACTACCTTCCCGTCCTTGGCGGCAGTGCCAGCATGGAAGACGTAGAGGTCGTCGATGGCGGCTGCCTCGTCGAGTCCCCGGATATCGTCCCCCTTCCGGTAGTCGCCAGGATACCCACCGGCAGCCATGACGACACAGACGGCCGCCTTGTCATACCACTCGATGGCGACGCCCGACAGATCCCCCTTCGCCACCCCGAGGAGCACCGGCACGATGTCCGACTTCATCCGCATGAGGAGCGGCTGGCATTCGGGATCGCCGAAACGGGCGTTGAACTCCAGCACCTTCACGTCGCTGCCGTTGATCATGAGCCCCGCGTAGAGGACCCCCCGGTAGGGGCGCCCCTCGGCCGCCATGCCGTCCACGGTCCGGCGCATCACCTCGGTCATGGCGAATTCGTGGATAGCGGGGGTAACCACCGGTGCGGGCGAATAGGCCCCCATGCCGCCGGTGTTGGGCCCCTGGTCGCCGTCGAAGACCGCCTTGTGATCCTGGGCGCTGGCCAGGGGAATGATCTGCTTGCCGTCGGTGAAGGCAAGGAACGACGCCTCCTCCCCCACGAGGAACTCCTCGATCACCACCCGGGAACCGGCTGAGCCGAAGGCGTTGCCGGAGAGCATGTCGTTCACCGTTGCCACCGCCTCGTCGCGGGTCTGGGCAATGATGACCCCCTTGCCGGCGGCGAGCCCGTCGGCCTTGATGACGATGGGGATTCCGACCTTGTCGATGAAGGCGACGGCCGGCTCCACCTCGGTGAAGACGTCGTAGGCGGCCGTGGGGACGCCGTACTTCTTCATGAGATCCTTGGAGAATGCCTTGCTCGCCTCGATGATGGCCGCGTTCCTCCGGGCGCCGAAGATCAGAAGGCCGTGCTCCTCGAAGAGGTCAACTATTCCGAGGGAAAGGGGAAGCTCCGGCCCCACCACCGTCAGGCCGATTTCCCTCTCCCTGGCAAAGGCGAGAAGCCCGGGGAGGTCATCCACCGCCAGGGGGACGTTCTCGGCAATGGTGCCGATGCCGGGGTTCCCCGGGGCGCAGTAGACCTTATCCACCAAGGGGGACTGGGCGATTTTCCAGACGAGGGCGTGCTCCCGCCCTCCGCCGCCAACAACAAGAACTTTCATGGATACTCTCCTCGAATCAGTGTCTGAAATGCCGCATCCCCGTAAACACCATGGCCATGCCATGCTCGTCGGCAGCAGCGATCACCTCGGCGTCGCGCATGCTCCCGCCGGGTTGGATGACCGCCGTGATCCCCACGGCGGCGGCATTGTCGATGCCGTCGCGGAAGGGGAAGAACGCATCGGAGGCCATGACCGCCCCCTGCACCTGAAGCCCCGCGTGCTCCGCCTTGATAGCGGCGATGCGGGCCGAGTTGACCCGGCTCATCTGGCCGGCTCCCACGCCGATGGTCATGCCGTCCTTGCCGTAGACGATGGCGTTGGACTTCACGAACTTGGCCACCCGCCAGGCGAACTGGAGGTCGATCATCTCCTGCTCCGTGGGCTGGC
>CAJPFF010000124.1 GCA_905339345.1 Geobacteraceae bacterium
GCAGCAGGCGCAGATGACCGAGAAGCGCATGAAAGCAGGCGATGCGCCAAAGATGGAGCTGAATCAGGCACAGGCCGCCGTAGCGCAAGCCAGCGTCTCGTTACAGCAGGCCAGGATGCGCACCCAGATTGCCGCCAGCGATCTCACCCGGCAATTCCCGGGCCTGGTCCTGCCTGAGCAACCCACGCTTGCCACACCACAAGCGCTGGAACACGACCTTGCCTACTGGAAGGATCGCGTGCTCGAACACAACCACGAGCTGGGCATGGTGCAATCCGACGCCCGCATCCAGCAGCTTCTGGCGCAGCGCAGCCGTGCCGACCGCACGCCCGATCCTACTCTGGGCGTGCGCCATGCGTCTGAAACGGGCGGAAATGAACGCGTGACCGGCATGTATTTTTCCGTCCCACTCTCGCTTGGTTTGCGCGATGCTGTAGCGGAAGGTGCAGCTTATCAGGCAGAAATTTCCGCCAACCGCGAGGTGGCAATCAAACGCAGGCTGGAAGGCGATATATATAACGCCCATGCTCAAGCCGTCGGCAGTTATGAGACATGGCAGCAGGCAAACGAAGCGTCTGCCAGCATCCGCCAAAATGCGGAACTGGTTGCACGTGCCTATACCCTGGGTGAAAGCAGCCTGTCTGACACATTGACTGCACGCCGCCTCGCACTGGAAGCCTCGCTAGCCGCAAGCATCGCACAATTGGATGCCAACGAAGCGCGCTATCGATTGCTGCTCGATGCACACCAGCTTTGGGGGCTGGACGCAGGCGACGGCGAACAGTACGGGCATTAGGCCATATCGGAAGTTGTCATGTATCGCTTGACTTTATGCATTCTTAATTCGAATATAAATCTCATATTGAAAATGCATGAGCGCATCGTCTGACCCGGGACCTATTTGTTGAAATGATGTCTAAATCGATTGCGCCTCATCCACAAGGAAACCGCAAAATGAAACGTTACCTGCCAGCCTGTATATTACTGCTTAGCTTCAGCGCCCATGGCGCACTCCACAAATGGGTGGATGCCGATGGCAAAGTGCATTATTCGGATGAAGCGCCGCCCGCCAATATCAAAGCACAGCGCCTGAAGACTCAATCTGCACCTGCCGCGGCAACTTCAGCGAGCGGCGTTCCCGCCACCAAGACCGTGGCAGAGCGCGAGGCGGAATACAGGAAAGCCCAGAAGGCAAAACAGGAAGCCGAGCAGAAATCCGCAAAGCAGCAGGAAGAGACCTTGGCCAGGCGCAAGAACTGCGAGGCCGCCCAGCAAAATCTGAAAGCACTGGAAGCAGGCGCCCCCATGGTCACCTACGACGCCAAGGGTGAGCGCTCGTTCCTGGATGACACTACGCGCCAGCAGCGCATAGACGAAGCACGCAAGATCATCAGCACCGACTGCAACTAAGCCAGAAGTTCCCCCGAGGCTGCCCAGACATGGGCAACCGGGCCCAATGGTCTAATGGCCGTAAAGCCGGAACGTTCATGCGAGGCAATTCACCGCGATATTGGCAGGATCAAGGCTATGGGACCTAAGCAACAGACCCGGTTTCAGGCTGAACAATCCGCGCAACCAGCATCTTGTCCACGCGATTTTTGTCCATATCGATCACTTCAAAGCGACAGCCTGCTACTTCGAAGCGGTCGGCCACTGTCGGGACGCGGCCCAGCACATGCATGACGAAGCCGCCCAAGGTGTTGAAGGCGTTCTCTTCCTCGCCAGGCAATTCCTCATCGATCTCAAGCACGGATTTCAGGCGTTCGATCGTCACGCTGCCGTCGATCAGCCACGAGCCATCCTTGCGCATGACAATATCCTGTTCTTCAATGACGTCGGAAGACGGCAGCTCCCCGACAATAGAGGTCAGCACATCGGTGAGCGTGACCAAACCCTGCAATTCGCCATACTCGTCCACGATCAGCGCGCATTGCTGGCGCGCCTTGCGGAAATTTTCCAGCAAGTGCGTGGTCGTCACGCCTTCCGGCACATACAGCGGAGGGCGCAAGGACTGCTCAATTTCAAGCGGTTTGCCTGCCAATGCGTCTTTCAGAACATCCGCCGTGCGCAGTATCCCCACAATATGATCGAGCCCGTCACGGCAGACGACCACACGAGTGTATGGACTTTCGGCGATTCTGCTGCGAATCTGCGCTTCGGGCTCGGACAAGTCGAGCATGTAAATGTCCGTCCGGTGCGTCATGATCGCCCCGATACGCTGCTCGTCAAGGCGGAGTACGTTGGAAACAATTGCCTGTTCGCTCTCATGGAACACGCCCGCTTCGGCCCCCTGCTCCATCAGCACCTTGATCTCCTCATCGGTGACAGACGCCTCCTCCTTGCCGCCGGCCCGCATCATGCGCAGCAGAAAACTGGAGGATGCCGAAAGCAGCCACACCAGCGGCCGTGCTACCCGCGCCAGCATATCCATCGGGGGCGCAATCAACGAAGCTATTTTCTCGGGCGACCGCAGCCCCAGCTGCTTGGGAACCAGCTCTCCGACAACGACGGAAAAATAGGTCAGCCCCGCGACGACCAGCGTCAACGCGATGCCTCTGGCATAAGGTTCAATCAGTGCAAAACCGCCAAGCCACGCAGTTAGCGGATCAGCCAGCACGGTTTCGCCGATAGCTCCGCTCAAGATCCCCACAGTCGTAATGCCGACCTGAACCGTGGATAGAAAGGTAGTCGGTTCGCTGTTAAGCTCCAGCGCCGATTGCGCTCCGGGGCTATCGTCATCGGCCAGCTTTTGCAGGCGCGCCTTGCGCGAGGAGACTACGGCGATTTCCGACATCGCGAAAACGCCGTTAAGAAGAATGAGAAACAGGAGTAATACTATGTCCATTGTGAAGCCGCCCATCGCCGTCAGGCGTGCGACTCAAAATTAAAAAGCCATTATAACATTTTCA
>CAJPFF010000125.1 GCA_905339345.1 Geobacteraceae bacterium
GCGGGACTCACCGTCTGTTGCGGGGGCATCTTCGGTCTGGGTGAGACGGCGGCGCAGCGGATAGAGCTCGCCATGACGCTGCGGGATTTGGACGTGGACTCGATCCCCCTCAACTTCCTCAACCCCATCGAGGGTACCCGCCTCGCCAGGGCCGACCTGATCACCCCCCTGGAATGTCTCAAAACCATTGCCCTGTTCCGGCTCATCCTCCCTGAGAAAAAGATCGCCGTCTGCGGCGGCAGGGAGCGGAACCTGCGGGATCTGCAGTCGTGGATCTTCTTCGCGGGAGCGAGCGGCACCATGATCGGCAACTATCTGACCACCACCGGCCGGCCGGCCGAGGATGACTGGCAAATGTTGAAGGACCTGGAACTAACAGCGGGAAGCTGTCGTGAATAGGGCGATCTTTGTCGCGGGAACCGACACCGGCGTAGGGAAAACGGTCGTGACGGCGGTTCTGGCGCTTCTTCTGCGCGAGAGGGGGGTAAACGTCGGGGTCATAAAGCCGGTGACAAGCGGCTGTGTCGAGCGGGGTGGCACACTCGTCTCCGAGGATGCGGAACTGCTCGCCTGGGCCGCGGGGGTTCCCCTCGATGCAGACTGCGCCCCCTACTGCCTTCGTACTCCCATCGCACCCTCGGTGGCTGCTGCCAGGGAGAATGTCCGGATCAACTTCTCGCGCATCGGAGAGGCATTTGAGGGACTTAAGGCGCGCCACGACTTCGTGCTTGTGGAGGGAGCCGGCGGGCTCATGGTCCCCCTCTCGGGCGGGCTCATGGTGGCTGACCTGGTACTGGGACTGAAGCTCCCGCTCCTGGTGGTGGCACGCCCCAATCTAGGCACCATCAACCATACGGTTCTCACCTGCTATACCGCGAAGCATCTCGGTATTGAGGTGCGGGGGACCATCATCAACTCCTACCCCGATCAGCCCGACGCGGCAGAGGAGTACGCGCCGCACCTCATAGACTCGCTGGCAGGGGCGCCACTGCTCGGCGTCTTCCCCAAGGTTGCAGGTGGCGATCAGCGGACTATTGTGGAAACCCTGGCCCGCCGCCTCGCGGCCGAGCCAACCACAAAAATTCTGTTACGGGAGATAGGCGTTGGAAACAGCTGACACCAGAACGCTTCAACAATACGACCGCACCCACGTTTGGCATCCCTTCACCCAGATGAAGGAGTGGGAGGAGAGCGACCCCGTCGTCATCGTCAGGGGCGAAGGATGTTGGCTCGTCGATTCAGAAGGCAACCGCTACCTGGATGGCGTCGCAGCCATCTGGACTAACGTCCACGGCCACTGCAAACGTGAAATCAACGAGGCGGTCAAGGCCCAGGTGGATACGCTCGAGCATTCGACCCTGCTCGGACTCACCAACGACAAGGCGGCACTGCTCGCGCGGCGCCTCGTGGAGGTCGCTCCCCCGGGGCTCTGCAAGGTCTTCTACTCAGACAACGGTTCCACCGCCGTGGAGATCGGCGTCAAGATGGCCTTCCAGTACTGGCAGCACTTGGGGCGACCGGAAAAAACCAAGTACATTTCATTCAAGAACGCTTACCACGGCGATACCATCGGTGCCGTAAGCGTCGGTGGAATCGATCTGTTCCACGGAGTATTCCGCCCACTCCTCTTTCCGACCATCCAGGCGCCCGCTCCCTACTGCTACCACTGCGAGTTCGGCGAGTCTGACAGCAGTAGCTGCGGCATGCGCTGTCTCAAGGAACTGGAACGGATCATGGCGGCCCATGCCCATGAGGTGGCCGGCCTCGTTATCGAACCCCTCGTCCAGGGAGCCGGCGGCATGATCGTGCAGCCCGACGGGTTTGTTCGACAGGTCCGGGAACTCTGCGACCGTCACGACATCCTCATGATTGCCGACGAGGTGGCGGTTGGTTTCGGCCGCACCGGCGCCATGTTCGCCTGTGAGCGGGAAGGGATCACGCCTGACATAATGGCCCTCTCCAAGGGGATCACCGCAGGCTATTTCCCCCTTGCCGCCACCATGACGACCCAGAAGGTCTACGACGCTTTCCTCGGTGAATACCGGGAGATGAAAACCTTCTTCCACGGCCACACCTTCACCGGCAACCCCATCGCCTGCGCTGCGGCCCTGGCGAGCCTCGACCTGTTCGAGAAGGAGCAACTTCTTAATAGTTTAACAAGCAAGATCGGTTACTTATCGCAAAGACTTCACGCAATGGGTAAAGTAAAGCACGTGGGTGAAGTGCGCCAGTGCGGCATGATCGCCGGCATCGAGCTTGTTCAGGATACAGGAACACGGGAACCCTTCCCGTGGGAAGAACGGGTCGGCATCAAGGTCTGTCTCGAAGCCCGCAACCGCGGCCTTTTTCTCAGACCCCTCGGCAACGTCATAGTGGTCTTCCCCCCCCTCTCCATTACCCTCGACGAACTTGCATTGCTCATGGACGGCATAGAGGCGTCTATCAAAATCGTCACCGAGACGCCTGCCTGATTCTGTTGCTGAGTAGAACAATACGAAAAGAGGGGGTGGCCGTCATTGCGTGGCCACCCCCTCTTTCCAATTTTTTATCAATATATTCTTTAGAATCTACCGCGAAGAACCTCGGCTGTCAGGATAACCCCTCCCTCGCCCCGTGTTCCGGCCGGAACGTAATCGGGGATGATCGTCGGCACCGCCAGCTTTACCTTGCCGTTTTCCACCTCGGCCAATGCCCGGGTGGTCTTTACGGCACCATACGCGACTCCGGCCAGAACACCGCCCGCAGCGCCGTATCCGATGTAGTCGAGGTGATCGCCGGGCTTGTCGGTGAAAACAAGGAGCGCCGCACCCACAAGTCCGCCCACAAGCCCCCCGTAGACGGCGTTGCGGAAAATGTCTTCAAAAGTGTCGTCAGCCTTACATGGTTTGCACCAAACTGTGAGAAGAAGAATGATGACTCCAACCAGGATGCCCCGCTGCGATGTCTTCATTGCTAACCCCTTTGTCAAAAATATCAGTCTTCGATATTTAAGCAAAAAACAAGCCGGGGTCACCATATAAAAATTAAAGCAATAAATGCAAATAGTACACATGATTACACACGAAGCCCACAAGACTCCATGATACCTGCTTCTATGGTGTTCCAGAAAGTGCATGGTTACGCCACAATCTTGCCTGTCAAAAATCCGAAAAACGCCCCAACGTCAGGCGTTTCGATCAACTGGCCAAATAACAGGCACACTGTTGCATAATCGCTACAATCGGGTCAGTCCCTTCGTGACAATCTTGAGTTCGTCCTCACGTGTTGACACCTCGCCATTCAGACGGGCAGAAAGAACCGTATCCAGTATCTCGCGATAGCGTGGACCTGGCGGAAGGCCCACAGCCTTTAGATCATCTCCTGTGACAGAAGAGGTAACACCCCGGAGTTGAGTCACATAGAGGGAAATGAACTTCCGTACGTCTTCGCAACGGGTTTTGGCCATGATGTAGAGCAGAACCTCGGGCGAAAGCCCCCGGAGCCAGAAGTAGACGTCGCTGCGCCTGACCGGTTCCCCCTTTGCGACTTTGCGCTCCATCACCTCAAGCATCTGCTCGCCATGGACCCGCATGTCGATGAGCTTCTCCCGGTAATGCTCGGAGATGGATAGCCGCGAGCAGGTTTCCCAGAACGCATTGTCGGGCAGGGCTGACGTCAGGGCAAGGAAGTAGACCACCCAGGTTTCCACACGATCCCCTTGGTAGAGGAGATCAAACCAGGTAATTACCTTTTTGACCTCGTCCAACACCTTGAGATTCTCCGGTTGGAGCGCCAAGTCAGGATGAATGAAACGCAAAAGCCCCAACCCTTCCATCCGCAGTATTGCCCGAACCGGCTCCCTTTCACGGAGAATCAGGACCAATTCGTTGAGTAGCCGTTTTCCGCCGAGCTTATCGAGGAATCCCATCTTTACGGCATTTTTGATGAGATTTTCCGTATGCCGCGCAATCTGGAAGCCGAGCCGCTGCTCGAAGCGGATTGCCCGAAAGACCCGTGTCGGGTCTTCAACGAACGAGAGGTTGTGAAGAACCCGGACAGCCTTGTCGCGGAGATCCCGGTACGCGCCGAAGAAATCGACAAGAAGCCCGAAGTCGGCTGTGTTGAGCTTTATGGCGAGGGTGTTGATAGTGAAGTCGCGACGGTAAAGGTCCATCTTGAGCGAAGAACGCTCCACCGTCGGAAGGGCGCCAGGGGTTTCGTAATATTCCAGACGGGTGCTTGCCACGTCGATCTTCGTTCCGTCGGAAAAAACGATGACCGCGGTGCCGAATTTATCGTGGCTCTTGACTCTGCAATCGTGACCGGCAGCAAAGGTTTCGGCGAAGAGGATGCCGTCTCCCTCAACGGTGACGTCGATGTCCTCGTTCTTGCCACCCAGCAGGAGATCACGAGCAAAACCACCGATGGCGTAGATCGGGAGTTCCAGCTTGTCCCCTACCCTTCCCAGCTCACGGAGAGTTTCCACCATCCGCCGCGGAAGATTCTTGTTCATGAGGTGAACCACCTCGCGGCGGCGCACCGGCGGTGTCTCACGGCCAAGATCGTAGACCGCCTCGGCACTGCGCTGCATGCCGGCATACATGTAACGCAAAAGATCGGTCCGCGTTATGACCCCAATGAGTTTCTCGCCGGCGAAGACCGGCACAAGCCGCCGGTGCTGCCCGACGATATAGTCCTGGATAACGTTGAGCGGTGTATCGGGCTCCGCCCGCATATACTCCGTATGCATATATTCGCTGACCGGCAGGGAACCGAGCCCGTGATACAGGGCCTTCTCTACGATCCGCAGGGAAATGATCCCGACCATACGTCCATCGTCGATTACCGGCATGGCGTTCACGTTGTAGCGGGTGAGGAGTTCGCGGGCCTCGGCGATTGTGGTCTCCGCCGACAACGTCTTCACCGGCGAAGACATGAGGTCGCTCGCCGTGCGTTTCGGATTGACCCACTGGGGAAGCAGCTGCTGGAACCTCCCCAAAACCTGAATGACGGTTTGATCACGTACCGTGGCTGAAGCTGCAGTTGCATGCCCACCACCACCGAATTCACGCAGGATCGCCCCCACATCCACCTCAGGGATGCGGCTCCTCGCCACGACATAGACACGCTCCGCCATGCCAACCACGATGAAAAGCGCCTCCAAGTTTTCCATGTCGCGCATCATGTGGGCCAATACCGCGATATCTCCCACATAGTAATCAAGGGAAGCGTGGGCGAGCGATATATCAACTCCGTTCACACTAACGGTATGCAACGACTGGAGGAGGTCGTTCAACAGCGACACCTGCTCGGCGGTCAACTCCTGTGAAACAAATTCGGCGACAATATTGAGGTTTGCCCCATGGGACAAAAGCCAGGAGGCAGCTGCGTAATCATCAACGCTCGTCGAGGGGAAGGTAAGGTTTCCGGTATCCTCGTAGATGCCGAGCATCATGAGGGTAGCCTCGACAGGCGTCACCTCGATCCCCTTCTCCATGAGAATCTTGGCCAGAATCGCAGTGGATGAGCCGCACTCACGAATCTCGCCTCCGCTGTGGCTTATATCGCCCGATGAGCCGGGATGGTGGTCGTAGATATGGACCACAACGCCAGGTCGTTTCGCCGCCTCGGCCAAACGGCCAATGCGCGACGAGTGACGGCAGTCCACAAGAATCAGCCGTGATATCCGAGAGAGGTCGATGTCTTTCAGGCGGGTCAAGGCCGGCATGTAACCGGTAGTCTTGAGGAAGAAATCCCTGATGCTCTTCTCTTGAGATCCGGGAAAGACCATGAGGGCATCGGGATAGAGCTTCTTCGCTGCTACCATGGCGCCAAGGCAGTCGAAATCGGCATTCACGTGGGTGGTGATGACGTCCATGGGAGAGAGTGTGCCGCATCAGCGGCAAAAGTAAAGGAAAGATCAGCGGGATGCCACCAGCGGCTTGAGGGGCGCGGGCTGATACACGGGATTTTCTCCGATCACCTCCACCATCGGGCCGCTGTCGAGTAACTCCAGATCACCGGTGTCTTCGCCATACTCGGCTTCTCCAACGGCCCAGTCGTAGAGTTTTTTGGAATCTTGGAGAACCGGCTTCCCAGGGATGCCATACATGCGGTTCTGCATCTGCTCATCAAAGAGCCCGACGCAGCCGTGGGATGCGGGTTTGCCGGGGAGATCCCGCGCATGGATCCAGTAGGCCACGTTGTCGGAGCCGATATGGAAACGCATGGCGAAATCCATGGGATACTGGGCCGACTGGTCGTCGGTCTGATAGAGGGAAGAGGTGTGGGTGCGGTGGCGGGCATCGACCCGGAAAAGACCGGTGGGGGTTTCGTATCCCTTTTTGCCGGTGGCCGCAGGCATGGAAAATTTAAGTTGCCCATTTTCGTAGGCACCAATCCACTGTTCGGTCAGGCTGATGAGTATATACCGGTCATAGCGCCTAGCCGGCTCATACTCCAGGGGAAGTGGGGTGTAGCGACGGGCTGCCTCCATGTCGGTGGGGACCTTGATGGTCATGCCTGGGTACGTGTGACGGCGATCCAATCTATTGAAACGGGCCACCGTGGTCCAGTCGTTGCCGAAAAGAGTTTCGAGAGTCTCGTGGGGTCTGATGAAGTGGGGTTCCCAGTCAATCTGCCGGTGGCTCGGGTAGTCAATCCGGGAGAGATCCTCCTTGGCTCCGTCCACGGGAGAGGCTGCCGGGTCGGCAGTGGATCCGGGCCTGTGAATGACTATTGCGCCGAAGATGAGGAGTGCGATGACGTATGCCAGCTTGCGGATCATTGGGTACCAGTCCTGCCGAAAAAAGGAATGGGGCCGAGGCCCCATTATTTGTTAGCGATATAACGTAGCATTTTTCAACGGTACGGTCAAGAGTTGGACATCCGGTGCCCCGCAAACCGCTCGGTTAAGATCAGTTCTACGGCGCTGTAGGGGTCGGTCCGGCGGGCCGTCATCTCCTCGACGATCTCACGGAACCGGCCGTTTACCTGGATGTGGCCGAAGACCTCGGCGAAAAGCCGCTCCTTAAGCAGATCCATAAACTGCCGCACACTGCGCTCTTCCCTGATCCTCTCAAGGGCGCCCGACTCGATGAGGTGACGGCGGTGGGTCTCAACCTCCTCCACCATCTCAGTGATACCACGGTTACGGCTTGCTTCGGTGAGGAGTACCTTCGGCTGCCAATCGCCCGGCTTGGTCTGCTTCATCTCCAGCATGGCGGCAAGCTCCCGGGCAGTCCGGTCAGCCCCTTCCCGGTCAGCCTTGTTCACCACGAAGAGGTCGCCGATCTCAAGTACCCCCGCCTTGATGGCCTGAATGTCGTCTCCAAGCCCCGGCACCGAAATAACCACGGTCGTATGGGCCATCCGGACGATATCGATCTCGTCCTGCCCTACCCCGACCGTTTCGATGATAACCACCTCCATACCCATGGCGTCCATGACGTTCACCACATCGCCGGTGGAGCGGGAAAGCCCCCCCATGTGGCCGCGGGTGGCCAAGCTCCGGATAAAGACGCCGGGGTCCTCTGCATGACGGTTCATCCTGATCCGGTCACCAAGGATTGCGCCACCGGTGAAGGGACTCGTGGGGTCAATGGCAACAACCCCCACCCTGCTTCTCCGTTGCCGGTAGACGGCGATAAGCTGATCCACCAACGTCGATTTCCCCGCCCCTGGCGGTCCGGTTATACCAAGGATAAACGCCCGGCCCGTGTGTGGATACAGAAGCTTCATCTCCGCTGCGGCGCTCCGAAAACCGTCGTCCAAATCACGCATGAGGCGGGCCGCGGCACGCAGGTCACCGGCGAGTATCCTATGAGCCAAAGACATTCGCTGTTCCTTCCAGAAATCCAGTCATCCGTTCCCTCTCGGGAGAAGTGGCAAAGAGATACGCGAAGGAGGCCGCCTCCAGGGCACAGCCTGTTTTCAGGTCACAGTCCTCAGAAGCATTGATCGCCTTCTTTGCCATGGCAAGAGCCGCCGGCGAGGCCGTGGCGGTTCGCTCTGCAAAAGCCACAACCCGCTCCCAGAACTCATCGGCCGGGTAAACACGGTCAACAAGCCCCATCCGCAACGCATCAGCGGCGCCGTAAGGCTCAGAGGTCATGAAGATCTCCCGGGCGAAATTTTTCCCCACGAGGCGCGGTAGCTTCTGCGTACCGCAAAAACCGGTTATGATCCCCAGCTTGGCGCCGGGGTGGGCAATGACGAGCGCATCGCTTGCGATCCTCAGGTCACAGGCCAGAGACAGGTCGCATCCCCCCCCCATGGTGATGCCGTTGAGGGCACCGATGATCGGTTTGGGACACTCCTCCATGGCCGTGAAGAGTGACTGTCCCAACTCGGCAAAGGAAAAACCGTCGGCTGGGCCGAACTCCACCATCTGGTAGATATCGGCACCGACGGCGAAGGATTCGCCAGGATAACCAGTGATGACGATACACACAACGTCGGGATGCCGCGACAACTCGGCCACCGCCCGCTTCAACTCTTTCAGCATGGTAATGGTAAGTTTGTTGAAGCGATGACCCGCACCCATCAGGATAAAACCGACGCGGTTCTTGACCTCAATACGAAGTTTCTTGTAGGGCATAACGCTCAACCGCTACGCCCGCGGCGTGACGTTCTCCCGAACCCACTGCACGATGTGCTCCGTGGAGGTCCCCGGAGTAAAGACCTCACTGACGCCCGCACCCTTCAGCCCGGGGATGTCGTCGTCGGGAATGACACCGCCGCCAAAAACAACGATGTCGTCGGCTCCCTTCTCCTTGAGAAGCTGGCAGACCCGCGGCAGGAGCGCGTTGTGGGCACCCGAGAGTATCGACAGCCCGACAGCATCCACGTCCTCCTGAATGGCTGCGGAAACGATCTGCTCCGGCGTCTGGTGGAGCCCCGTGTAAATCACCTCGAAACCGGAATCGCGGAATGCCCGGGCAATGATCTTGGCTCCCCGGTCGTGACCGTCAAGCCCTGGTTTACCCACGAGTATACGCAGCGTTCTTTCTGACATGGCTCTCTCCTTACTTTTCTATTCCGACTCGCGCCGGCATGCCGGCGCGGTAGTAATGCTTGATCTCCCGCATCTCGGTTACGAGGTCAGCAGCCGAGATGACACGCTCGTCTGCGTTTCTTCCGGTCAGAACAAGTTCGACCCAGTGAGGCTTCTTCTCCATGAAATCAAGAAGGTCTTCGACGGACAGCAGACCGAAAGAAACAGCACCATTAACCTCGTCAAGAATGACAAGATCATACTCGCCGCTGGTCAAGGCAGTCCGTGCGGTTTCCAGTGCTTCTCGGGCAAGGCGGGCATCCTCTGGGTCGGGGTTGTCCCGGTTCACCCACCCCGGTCTCCCGGTCTGAATAATAGTGAAGTCCGGAGCGAACCGCTCTGCAGCGGCATGCTCTCCGTAGGGACCTCCGCCTTTCATGAATTGAATCATGAAGACCTTCATCCCCCGGCCCAGAGCCCGGAAGGCGAGTCCCAAGGCGGCCGTGGTCTTCCCCTTGCCGTTACCCGTATAGACCTGTATGCACCCCTGCTCAAGCATCGTCATGCGCTGCGACCTCCTACCGTCCCGTGAAGCGGGGTTCCCGCTTCTCCATGAAGGCACGCATTCCCTCCTTTTGGTCGTGAGTGGCAAAGCAGAGTGCAAAGGCATCACGCTCCATGAGACAAGCCGTGGCAAGATCAACGCCCGACCCTGCATCGATGACCTCTTTGGCAACACGCAAGGAGAGAACGCCGCGACTACAAATGGCCTTGAGGAGTGCAGCCGTCTCGGTCAGGAGAAGATCGTCAGATACAATCCGGTTAACGAGGCCGATGGCGTAGGCTTGCTCCGCACTTACCCTCTCGCCGGTGAAGATCATCTCCTTGGCCCGTGACTTGCCGATGAGCCGCGGAAGACGCTGCGTACCGCCAAAACCGGGCATAATGCCGATGAGGACCTCTGGAGCGGCGAAGACCGCAGAATCCGCGGCGACAATGAAGTCGCACGCCAAGGCCAGTTCAAGTCCGCCACCCAGGGCATGGCCATTCACGGCAGCAACAACCGGCTTTCCGACTTTCTCAACAGCAAACATGAGCTTCTGCCCCAAGTCGGCGAACGATGCCGCTTCGGCAGAGGTCATGCGCGCCATCTCGGAGATGTCAGCGCCGGCACAGAAGCTCTTCCCTTCGCCTGTCACTAAAATCCCCTTCACCCGCTCATCATCCTTTAGCGAGGCAAATACTGAGAGAAGTCCTGTAACCAAATCACGACTCAAGACGTTACGTGTCTCGGGTCTGGCAAGAGAAACAATCGCTATGACTTCGTCATGTCTGACGGTAATCTGCTTCGTGCTCAAAACCGTCTCCCGTTTTAGCGTCGGTAAAAATTACAGTTTGGGACTATAACAACAGCGTCAATTGGCTGTCAAGGTGTATTCACGGAGTGTATAACGTTTTTTTACTATCGCTGAAATGCTCGCAAACCGTAAAGATCCAATGGAGAAAATTCAACGCTTGACATGTTTTAGCGATTTTGCTATTTAATTTTCTACTTAACGGGCGATTAGCTCAGCGGGAGAGCACTGCCTTCACACGGCAGGGGTCGCTGGTTCGAACCCAGCATCGCCCACCAGAAAACACAACGGGCCGAGTCAAAAAACTCGGCCCGTTTTTTATTGCTATTCAAAGAAAGTTAAAGACAAGGCATCTGACAAATTTTCAACACTATAGGCCCTTCCAACCAGTTCCCCCACATCTTAGTCAAGCCTGTGCCCAAAATACCCAAGGCTTCTCGGGCCTTGAATGGCCTAAAATTGTAATATCCAAGTATCTGAATGGCGACCATTCAAAGCTCTTCTCAAGCCCTGCATGGAATCTTACTTCTTGGAAGAACTGTTTTCATAGACAATGATCGCACCTATCGATGGTTATTGACGCAAGCTGGCACCCGCAAACAGCGCATGCGTTGTCCCATTCGGGGTGCCCGGCAGCAGCAGCCCTGTTCTTCGCCTCAAGGCGCTGAACTTCCGCTTCCATCTCCTCGTTGTAATGCACTTCAAACATGTTCGCTTCCTCTAAGAGTCTTATTCCGCCAGTATTCACGCTCGAACACCCAGTACTCCTTCATGAATTCGACCAGGCCTGATATCCATCGACCGGAATGCATCGAGAAATTGATCCTGTTCCGGGAACTGCCGCTTCTCCCTGATGCAGTGGCAGAGCTCGCAGCCCAGGGCACGTGCCTTGCCATAAAGGTTCGCTTCCTCGGGGAAGGTTCTTATCCCTGCCATGGGAGAGCCGATACCTCCGACAGATGTTGCCCCCAGGGTATTGACGACCCGTTCCATGTAGGAGATCACGTCGGCGTCCTCACCACCGCCGGAGGTCTCCACGACGGCAGCGTATTTCCCTTCCAGTGCCATGCAGTGGATCAATCCGTTGCAGCGGTCGAAGAACGCCTTCATCTGGGCAGTTACGCTGAAGATGTAATTCGGGCTGGCCAGGATGAAGCCGTCGCTGGCCAGAAGTTTGGCTTTGATGCCTTCGTAGTCATCCTTGATGATGCAGATGCCGGTCTTGTGGCAGTGATCACATCCGACACAGGGCTGTACCTTCACGGAGGAGAGAGAAAGGATTTCCGTTTCGGCCCCGGTTTCCTTAACCCCCACAAGGACTTCCTCCAGTAGTCGTCCGGTGTTTCCCTTCATCCCTCGCGGGCTGGCTATGATCGCAAGAATATTCATGGCATCTCCTTCTGGCGTGGTTATCGGTATGGAACGATAGTGCTTACGAAGCTTAGTTCCTATGGGGGCTCAGCGAGCAGCAGTCTGTTTTTCGGGGTGATATCCCCCGGGATCTGCTGAGTGAACACCCTGTATCCCTGAGACCGCAGGCGCGTTACCCGGACGACATCCATTGCCAACGGACCATCAAGCCACCCCTGCAGACCGCTCAGGTCGGCATCCTTGAGGTCGTGACAGCAGGGCAACACCGCCACCCTAGCCCCGATTTCCACTGCCCGATCAAGAATCAAGTCCGTCAGCCCCCCGCAGGCGTGCGAGGAAACTATCAAATCGTCGTGATGTAACTGCAGATCCCTCAGATCGGCCTCGACAAACTGAATCCGGTCCCGCAGCCGCGGCCAGCTATCGTTCAATGAAACGGCAAGGGTTGCGGCACTTTTCGGGATATGCCGGTCAGCGGCCAAGGCCACTGGAGAGCTGTCGTCGAGAAGGAGGAGTATCTGCGCCAGCAGTCCGTGGCCGCAGGCCATATCAACGATCCGGCCCCCCCTGAAGCGGCGCCGCACCCGCCGGGCGACTTCCCAGGCTTCGTAAAGCTCCTTGCGCGGGAGACAACTCGCACGACAGACCGCCCGGGCAATCGCGTCAAACAGAGTGTCGCCTGCAAATTGCGGAAGGAGTTTTTCGGTGAGTCGATTGCGGGACGAGCGGTCCATGATGTAAACGGTTCCCTTGTGATCAGCATGTACGGTTCCGGGTGGAGAACTTCTCCGGCCGGTTACGGTTGGCATCGTCCATAACCAAACTCGACGGGCCGAGTCATTCGACTCAGCCCGCTCTTTCTGCGTATATCACGGGGATGTTTCACCCTCCTGACTGCGGCTGTTCAGATACGGCGACGATCGATGACCCGTTGCGCCTTTCCTTCATGGCGAGGGATGCTGTTCGGTTCCACGAGCTTGACAGTGGCACCGACACCAAGAACCGAATCGATTCGCTTCTCAATCATTTCGAGGAACGCTCGCTGCCGTTTCATCTCGTCGAAGAAAATGTTCTCGGTGACCTCGATCTGTATCTCCAGGGCATCGAGGGTTCCCTTGCGGTCGACGATGATCTGGTAGTGGGGTTCGCACCCTTCGATGGCGAAGAGAACCTCCTCGATCTGGGACGGGAAGACGTTGACCCCCTTGATGATGAGCATGTCGTCGCTTCGCCCCATGGTTTTCTTCATGCGGACCATGGTCCTGCCGCAGGCGCACGGGGAGTAATCGAGGCTCGTGATATCCCGGGTCCGATAGCGGATCATCGGGAATGCCTCCTTGGTGAGGGTAGTCAGCACCAGCTCACCAACGCTTCCCGGCGGCAGCACTTCGCCGGTTTCCGGATCAATGATTTCGGGAATAAAGGCATCCTCGAAGATGTGCATGCCACACTTGAATTCACAGTCGCCGGCAATGCCGGGTCCGATGATTTCCGAGAGGCCGAAGTTGTCGGTGGCGCTGATGAAAAGTCTGCTTTCGATCTCCCTTCGCATCGCCTCGGACCAGGGCTCCGCGCCAAAGAGCCCCACCCTGAGCGAAAGTGTCTTGGGGTCGATCCCCATCTTCTCCATCCGGTCGGCGATAGTGATGGCATAGCTCGGGGTGCAGACCAACGCCGTGGTCTTGTAGTCCTGCATGATCATGATCTGCTTTTCGGTGTTGCCGGAGCTCATGGGTATGACCGATGCTCCGATGGTCTCCGCCCCGTAGTGAAGGCCGAAAGCGCCGGTGAAGAGGCCGTAACCGAAGGCAATCTGAACCACGTCGTCATGGGTGACGCCGGCGGCGGTCATGAACCGGGCCACCAGATTCGACCAGACCTTGATGTCATGCTTGGTGTAGCCGACCACAGTGGGTTTCCCGGTGGTGCCCGACGATGAGTGGATCCGCACCACCTCCCGCAGCGGGACAGCGAACATCCCGTAGGGGTAGTTCAGGCGCAGATCCTCCTTGGTGGTGAACGGAAGCTTCTTGAGATCGTCGAGGGACTGGATGTCCTCGGGAACGATACCGAGCCCGTTGAACTTGTTGCGGTAGCAGGTGACGTTCTTGAATACGCGGTTGATGGTAGCCTGCAACCGTTCCAACTGAAGTTGCTGCAACTCTTCCCGCGGCATGCATTCGTATGTTGGTTCCCAGATCTGCATAGGTTCACCTCACCTATTTTTCCCAGATTTCCTTCTTGTCTTTCCCGAGATATGCCCTTTGTACTTCTTTGTTTTCCAGCAGTTCTGAGGCTATTCCCTCCAGTACTACTTTACCTGTTTCGAGAACATACCCCCGGTCTGCCATCCTGAGGGCCGCCTTGGCGTTCTGCTCCACGAGGAGCACAGTGGTTCCCCGCTCCTGCCGAAGCTGCTCGATGACCCGGAAGATTTCCTGCACCACGAGCGGAGCGAGTCCCATGGAAGGCTCATCGAGAAGAAGGAGCCTGGGGCGAGCCATGAGCGCCCTCCCCATGGCGAGCATCTGCTGCTCGCCGCCGGAAAGGGTGCCGGCGGCCTGCTTGCGCCGCTCGTGAAGACGCGGGAAGAGGGCATACATATCGTCCAGGTCCTTCCGGATAGCTCCCCGCCCTTCCCGTCCCCGGTAGCGAAGGTAGGCGCCCAGTTCCAGATTGTCCTCAACGGAGAGGGGTTTGAAGACCTGCCTCCCCTCGGGAACCTGACAGATGCCGAGCTTGACGATCCGATCGGGGGTGAGCCCCGCCAGATCCTGGTCATCGAAAAGAATCTGGCCGGCAGCGGGGGGTGTCACGGCGGATATGGAGTTGAGCATGGTGGTCTTTCCTGCCCCGTTGGCGCCGATAAGTGTGACGATCTCTCCCCTTTTCAGGTGGATGGAGATGTTCTTGAGGGCGTGGACCTTGCCGTAATAGGTATTGATGTTCTTGATCGTCAGCATCCCCTACCCTTCCCCGAGATAGGCTGAGATAACCTCTGAGTTCTCCTGGATTTCCCGCGGAGTCCCTTCGGCGAGCTTGCGCCCCAGATTGAGGACCACAATGGCGTCGCAGATGTCCATGACGAGCTCCATGTCATGCTCCACAAGGGCAACGGTTATTCCCGACTCCCGAATCTTCTGGATAAGACGCGCCAGCTCAAGGGTCTCCCTGCTGTTAAGCCCTGCGGCCGGCTCGTCCATGAGGATTACCTTCGGCTCCAGCGCCATGGCCCGGGCTGTTTCGAGGAGACGCCCCTTGCCGAACGGAAGGTTCCCCGCCTCGGTGTCGGCCAGGTCGGTGATTCCCGTGAACTCGAGCCAGTGAAAGGCCCGTTCCCGCATCCTCCGCTCTTCTGCCACCTGCCACGGAAGCCTGAGGGATGAGGCCAATATCCCGCTCTTACCCTTCGTGTGAAGTCCAACCATGACGTTTTCCAACACCGTCATCTTGCCGAAGAGCTCAATGTTCTGGAAGGTGCGGACCATGCCGAGTGTGGCGAGCCGCTCCGGTGCGAAACGGGTAACGTTCTTCCCCTGGAGATGCACCGTGCCGCCGGTCGGGGTATAAATACCGGTAACGATGTTGAAGAGGGTGGTCTTGCCGGCGCCATTGGGACCGATAATGCCGGTGATGGCTCCTTCCGCCACCCGGAATGAGACATCCTCAAGGGCAGTGACTCCGCCGAAACGCTGTGTAATTCCCTGAACTTCAAGCATCGACTTTTTTCCTGATCCCGATCCGCTCTGCGATTCTTCCCACGAGAGCGGGAATTCCCCGGACAAGCCCGCCGGGCATGTACATGGTCATGAAGATGAGCAAAAAGCCATAGACCACGATGTCGTAATCCTGGAACGCCCTGAGAAACTCGGGCAGAAGCGTCAGGAGCGCCGCGCCGAGGAACGAGCCGTAGATGCTCCCGAGCCCGCCGATGATGACCATGGTCACCAGTTCAACCGAGAAATTGAAACCGAATGAGGTAGGCGAGACAAAGGTCATGGTATAGGCGTAGAGGCTTCCGGCAACAGAGGAGATGACCGCCGACAGGGCAAAAATCTGCACCTTGAGGAGCCGCACGTTTACCCCCATGACCCGCGCGGCCACCTCGGAATCGTGAATCGCCCTCAAACCCCTGCCGATGCGTGAGTTCACCAGATTGAGAGAGAGGAGGATCGTCAACAGGGTGATCCCCCAGATGAGGTAGTAATTCTTGAAATCACTGTCAAAGGTAATGCCGCCAACGGCCAGGTTCGGTATCCCCGAAAGACCGGAAGGACCGCCCGTCACATCCACCGCCTCGTTGAAGACGATATAGACGATGATGCCGAAGCCGAGGGTGGCCATTGCCAGATAGTGTCCCTTGAGCTTCAGGATCGGGAAACCGATGAGGAAGGCAAGCACACCCACGGCAGCAGCCACAAGCACCATGGCAAGCCAGGGGTTCAGGCCATGGGTGGCAGTGAGTATTCCCGAACCATAGGCACCAAGTCCGAAGAATGCCGCCTGGCCCAATGAAATCTGCCCTGCGTAGCCGAGAAGCAGGTTAAGCGCCACGGCAAGCAGGGTATGGATGCCGACAAAGACAAAGACATTCAGGAGATACCCCTCCCTGAACGCCATCGGCAAGGCGAGGATCAGAAGGGCAAAAGGTATGAACTTCACCGCTTCATGTTTCAGGAGAGATCTTTTATCCATCATAGCAATAATCCGTGGTTGTCAGACTCGTTCCGTGTCACCCTTCTTGAAGAGCCCTTGGGGACGGACGAGGAGTATGATGAGCAGAATGATGAAGGCTATGGCATCCTTGTAGCCCGACGATAAAAGCCCGGCGCCAAGGGATTCCAGAACCCCGAGGATGATCCCGCCGAAGACGGTGCCGAGTCCGCTGCTCATCCCCCCGATGATGGCGGCGCAAAACCCCTTGAGGCCCAGCATGATGCCGACGTCGTAGGAGGTCATGGTGAGGGGGGCAATGATGATGCCGGCCATGGAGCCCATGGCTGCGCTGATGGCAAAGGAGAAAAGAACCATGCGCCTCACGTCGATACCCACAAGCCCAGCGGCGCGGCTGTTGTAGGCGCAGGCCCGCATGGCCTTGCCGCTGATGGTGTAATTGAAATAGAGCTTGCTGCAGATAATGACAATCACTGTAACGGCGAATATCCAGAGATGCTGGGGCAGAATCGTCGCCTCTCCCAGTTGGATAGGATCGTTGCCGGAAAAGGTCGGAAGCGCATGGGTATCCTTCCCCCAGATGAGCATGGCGATACCCCGGATGAGGATACTCCCGCCAATGGTGATAATCACCAGACTTATGGGTGAGGCGTTCTTCATGGGCCGGATGGCGAGCCGCTCAAAGGCGATGCCAACCAGGGTTGCCACGGCGATGGCCAGGATTATCGATACGAGGAGCGGCAGTTTGAGTGCGGTAAGAAAAAACAGTGTGAGCATGCCGCCCAGCATCACGAACTCGCCCTGGGCGAAGTTGATGATTCCGGTGGAGTTGTGAATGATGGCAAAGCCGACACCGATGAGGGCATAGATGGCCCCCGTCGAAAGGCCTGAGAGAAGGTACTGCGATATCTGATCAGCAATGTGCATAAGAGTAGACGTTTGGCTCACAATGAGGGAGCGCAGACCGGTAAAGCCTGCGCTCCCTTTATTGGCTGGAATGGTCCGTAGGTTTTACTATCTGCTACTTGACGAGGGCGAAGTCCCTTTTTCTGATCTCCACAAGGACGAAAGCGTCTTTGGCGAGACCGGCGTGGTCGTTTGGAGAGTAGGTGAATACACCACCGATTCCGGCGAAATTCCTCGTCCGTTCAAGCTGATTCCGGATAGCGGCCGGATTGTCGCTGCCCCGCTCGATGGCTCCCTTGAGAAGCATTAATGCGTCCCAGGCGTGGCCACCGAAGTGGTCACCCTCGGCATTGTAATGCTTCTGGTAGTCCTTGACGAAGGCAATGAGAGATTTTTTCTGCCGGTCCGAGTTCGGGAGGAGATCGGCCACAATGACGCGCCCCGATGGAAGCACAATCCCTTCAGACGCATCACCGGCCAGCTCGATGAACTTCTTGGAGGATACCCCGTGGCTCATATAGAGGGGAAGCTTCAGCCCCAACTGTTTGGCATTGCGGGCAATGACGGCTGGCCCCGGATTGGTTCCCCAGCAGATGACGGCCTGGGCACCGCTCCCGCGAATCTTGGTGAGTTGGGCGGTCATATCGGTATCCTTCGGGCCATAAGTGTCGTCGGACACGATCTGCATACCGTGGGCGGCTGCCTGGGCCTTGAGTTGCTCCCGACCCGAAGAACCGAATCCATCAGAAACAGTCAGGATAGCTACTTTCGCAATTTTCTTCCGCTTCAGGTTCTCATAGATCTTAGCAACCGCTAGGCCGTCGTTCTGGGCAGTCTTGAATACCCACTTTTTAACCGGATCGGTGATCTTGCTCCCCGCAGCGCAAGAGATGAGCGGAATTTGTGCCTTTTCCGCAACCGGGATGACGGCCATGGTGTCTCCCGTGGTGCTGGGGCCGATGATGGCCGAAACCTTGTCATCCTTGATGAGACGATTGGCGGCCTGCACCGCCTTGGTGGCATCACCCTGGGTATCGTAAACGATGAGTTCGAGCTTTCGCCCCTTTATGCCGCCGGAGGCGTTGATCTCACTTACCACCATCTGGGCAGTATTGCGTTCAGGCTCACCCAGGAAAGAAGCCGGGCCGGTCACGGCAAAAAGGCCGCCAATCTTGATCGGAGGAGCGGCAAGGGCGCTTCCCGCCAAAATGGCCAGGGACACGACGAACGTCAGTATGAACGTAGCCCTCTTCAGCATAGTCAACCTCCCCTGTTGATTACTTTACCAGTTCCCAGTCCCCTTTGGTGATCCTGACCATCTCAAAGGCGGAAAGATTAAGTCCGTTATGATCCGCCGGCGACATGGTGAAGATGCCGGAAACGCTCACCAGCCTCTTAGCCTGCTCGATGCCGTCCCTCAGCTGCACGGGGGTTGCTCCCCTCTTAAGCGCGTTGGAAATGAGGAGGAAGGCGTCATAGGCATAGCCGCCGAAGGTGGAAGCCTCGACTCCGTATCCCTTTCTGTAGGCCTGGTCATAGTCGCGGAGAAGCTTTGCCTGAGGATCGTTTTTCTGGAGCTTGTCGAATACCGTGAGCTTGCCGGCCGGAAGGATGATCCCTTCGGCGGCGTCAGCTCCGGCCAGCTCGATGAACTTCTTGGATGCGACCCCGTGACTCATATAGAGGGGAATTTTCATCCCGAGTTGCCTCACGTTCCGGGCGATGATGGCCGGACCCGGGTTGGTTCCCCAGCAGATGATTGCATCGGGCTTGCCCGCCTTGATCTTGGTCAGCTGGGCAGTCATGTCGGTATCCTTGGGGCCGTAAACTTCGTCGGCAACGATCCTGAATCCCTTCTTGCCGGCAAGGGCCTTGAGCTGCTCGCGGCCGGAGGAACCGAACCCGTCGGAAACCGTAATGATGGCTAGGTTCTTCTGCTTGAGTTTCGCGGCATGAATCAGAATCTTCTCGGCGGCCACATGGTCATTGGCCGGGGTCTTGAATACCCACTTTTTCACCGGCTCAGTGATCTTTACCCCCGCTGCGCAAGAAATGAGGGGAACCTTCTCTTTCTCTGTCACCGGGATGACCGCCATGGTTTCACCCGTAGTGCTCGGGCCGACGATGACACTCACCTTGTCGTTCTTGATGAGCTTGTTGGCGAGCTGCACCGCTTTGGTAACATCTCCCTGGGTATCATAGACCACGAGTTCCACCTTGCGGCCTTCAACCCCTCCTTTGGCATTGGTCTCCTTAACAAGCATTTCGAGGGTGTTTTTTTCGGGCTCGCCAAGGAACGAAGCCGGGCCGGTCACGGCAAAGAGGGCGCCGATGCGGACCGGTTCGGCAGCCATGGCAATGGTGGCGGCGAGCAGCGTAACGAGGCTGAAGACAAGCACTACTATTTTCCTCATGTTCCCTCTCCTTCATCCGTCCGCCGCGCGATGGCGCGCGGGGAGCCGTTCAGCGGGCAGCCTAACGGCCCCCGCAGCATGGTCACATCGCGTACAGTCGCGCACCTTCAAGAACAGTAAAGCCATTTTCACTAAGCGTTTTGATCGCCTTCCCGGTTTCGTCAAAACGGAAGATAATGACGGCATTCTCACCGCACCGCTCCACGAAGGCATACATGTATTCCACGTTGATCTGATCGCGGTCCAGGGCCTGAAGTATCTGGGAAAGCCCGCCGGGGCGATCTGGAACCTCTACGGCCACCACCTCGGTCTTGCTGACGGTGAATCCCTTCTCCTGCAGGACAAGTTTCGCCTTCTCACGGTCATTGACGATGAGGCGCAGAATGCCGAAGTCAGAGGTGTCTGCCAGGGAGAGGGCGCGGATGTTGACTCCCGCGTCGCCAAGTACCTTGGTGATTTCAGCCAGACGGCCCGACTTGTTTTCTATAAAAATGGAAATCTGCTCAACGTTCATTCCACCCTCCTTGCAGGGTCAGGCCACTGCCTCCCCATATTTCGGACGCGGTACCAATGCACCCTGTGGTATCAGCTGTTTATCCGGTTGTCGATGACCCGCTTCGCCTTCCCTTCACTCCGGGTAATGGTCTGGGGTTCCACGAGACGAACCCGGCAGGAAACGCCGAGAATATCCTTTATCTCCTTCTCGATCCGGTGAGACAACGACTGGAGCACCTTGACCTCGTCGGAGAAGAGCCGTTCGTCCACCTCCACCTGAACCTCAAGGGAATCCAGGTTTTCCTTGCGGTCGACGATGAGAACATAGTGGGGCTCTACCCCCTCGATTCCCATGAGGATCGACTCGATCTGCGACGGGAATACGTTGACCCCACGAACGATGAGCATGTCGTCGCTTCTGCCGGTCATACGGGTGAGACGGGCGTGGCTCCGGCCGCAGACGCACGGCTCGTAGGTGAGGCTCGTGATGTCGCGGGTCCGGTAGCGGATGAGAGGAATCCCCTCTTTGGTGATGGTGGTGATGACCAGTTCGCCCCGCTCCCCTTCAGGCAAAATCTCACCAGTGTCGGGATCGATGATCTCGGGGATGAAGTGGTCCTCCCAGATGTGGAGCCCTTTCTTCGCCTCGCGACACTCAATGGCCACACCCGGCCCCATGATCTCAGAGAGGCCGTAGATGTCAATAGCACAGAGGTTCAGTTTCTCCTCGATCTCGCCCCTCATCGCCTCTGACCACGGCTCGGCCCCGAAGATGCCGACGCGGAGCTTCAGCCCCTGGAAGTCGAGCCCCTCCTCCCGTGCCGCCTCAGCCATGAAGAGCGAATATGACGGAGTGCAGGTGAGGACCGTGGAGCCAAAATCCTTCATGATCATGATCTGCTTTTTGGTGTTCCCCCCCGACATGGGGATGACCGAGGCGCCAAGCTTCTCTGCACCATAGTGGGCACCGAGGCCCCCGGTGAAGAGGCCGTAACCGTAGGAGTTGTGGATGATGTCACCCCGGTGGACGCCGGCCGCCGCGAAGGAACGGGCCATGAGTTCGGACCATGTGTCGATATCCTTGCGGGTGTAGCCGACCACGGTCGGCTTGCCGGTGGTGCCGGAGGAAGCGTGGATGCGGACAATCTCCTCCATCGGCGCCGCAAAGAGGCCGTAGGGGTAGCTGTCGCGCATGTCCTGCTTGAGGGTGAAGGGAAGCCGTTGCAGATCGGTTAGGGACTTGACACTGTCGGGGGTGATCCCGGCCCGGTCGAAACTCTGCCGGTAGAAGGGGACGGAGGCGTAGACCCGCGCGACGGTAGTCTGGAGCCGCTTGAGTTGCAGGGCCTCCAGGGCCTGACGGGGAAGTGTCTCGAACTCTTCGTTGTAGTAGCTCATCGTCGACTCCTCACCCGATCAAAGGCTTCGGCCCCGTTGGAACGCCGCGAGGTTCACCTGGAGGGCCCTGGGGGGGACCATTTTCTCCAGAGCCTTCATCCAGCACTCATCGGCGATGTCGAGGCGCTTGGACACTGCCCCCAGCAACACCGTATTGGCAGCGCGGACATTTCCCGCCTCGGCGGCCATCTTCTGCCCGTCAACCAGAAGGAAATCGGGAAACAGGGCCGCGATTTTCCCGGCGAGATTGTCGGGATAGGCTTCCTGACCCAGGAGCACCGACGGCGGCTGAATACACAGGTCATTGGCCACCACTGTCCCCCCTTTCTTCAGGAGGGGGAGCGAGCGGTAGGTTTCCAGAATCTCGAAGCCAAAGAGAATATCCCCTTCACCCTCGGGCACGATGGGTGAGTGTACTTCCCGGCCGAAACGAACGTGGGAGACGACACTGCCGCCCCGCTGGGACATGCCGTGGATCTCACTCTTTTTCACGTCGAACCCGGCCTGCATGAAGGCTTCCGAGAGGATCTCCGAGGCGAGCAGGATCCCCTGCCCGCCGACGCCGACAAGGAGGATATTAGTTATGGTGTCGCTCATTGGGCCCTCCCGATCGCATTGAATTTGCAGAGCTGGCGGCAGACGTCACAACCGGTGCAGAGGAGCGGATCAATGAAAGCCTTTCCCTTCTTCCCGTCGGGAGCTGGTTGCCACTCGATGGCCGGGCAGCCAAGCTTCAGGCAGGCCTTGCAGCCTGTGCAGTGGTCCTGATCCACCGAAAGGACGAGCCCCTTCTGGAAAACCCCTTCCCGCTTAACCAGCACACAGGGGCGGTTGGTGATGATAACCGACGGCTCGGGTCGGTTCATTTCCTCCTGTAGCGCCTTGCGGGTCTGGTCCAGATCCAGGGGATCCACAACCTGGATGTGGCGTATGCCGAGGGCCGTGCAGAGCTGGACGAGATCGACGGCGTTGGTCTGACCGTCCGACAGGGTCCAGCCAGAGGCGGGGTTGTCCTGGCGGCCGGTCATGGCGGTGATCCGGTTATCGAGGATGACGACCGTGGCCGGGGACTGATTGTAGGCCATCTCCATGAGACTGTTGACGCCGGTGTGGAGAAAGGTGGAATCACCGATGACCGCCACAACCTTTTTCTTCTCCTCCGGGTCGAGAACCCGGACGATGCCGCTGGCGGTACTGATGCTCGCCCCCATGCAGACGCAGGTGTCCATGGCGTTGAGGGGCGGCATGAAGCCGAGGGTGTAGCAGCCAATGTCGCCGGTGACGTAGGCCTTGAGCTGATTGAGACTATAGAAGACCCCCCGGTGGGGGCAGCCGGGACACATGTTGGGTGGACGCCCCGGCAGCTTTTCGACAGTGGTCTGGGTACCGTCGGGGAGACCGAAGGCTTTGCGGAGCCGGCCAGGGGTGAGCTCTCCGCAACGGGAGATGATCTCCTTGCCGATTACGGCAATGCCGGCGGCTTTCACCTGTTCTTCGATGAAGGGGTCAAGCTCCTCAACCACATAGAGCGTCTTTACCTTAGCAGCGAACTCCCTGATGAGCGCCATGGGGAGCGGATAGACCATCCCGAGCTTGAGGACCGAAGCGGTGGGGAGAACCTCACGCACGTACTGGTACGAAACGCCGGCTGTGATGATGCCGACCTCGGTGTCGCGCATCTCCATCCGGTTGAAGGAGGCCGTGGTGCCATGCTCGGCGAGCTTCACGAGCCGCTCCTCCACGAAGGGGTGACGAATCTTGGCGTTGCCCGGAAGCATGACGAGCTTGGTGGGATTCTTGACAAGTTTCGGAGTCGGAAGGCCGGTCACGGGCTCCGCCAACGCGACGATGGACTTGCCATGGGAAATACGGGTACAGCTGCGGAGCATCACCGGGGTGTCGAACTGTTCGGAAAGCTCGAAGGCGAGCCGGGTAAAGTCCTTGCACTCCTGAGAATCGGCGGGCTCCAGCATCGGCACCTTGGCGAACCTCGCATAGTTGCGACTGTCCTGCTCGTTTTGGGACGAGTGCATCTCCGGGTCGTCGGCGACCACCAGAACGAATCCTCCCCCGACGCCGGTATAGGAGAAGGTGAAGAGCGGATCGGCCGCCACGTTGACCCCCACGTGCTTCATGCAGGCGATGGAACGCCCGCCGCCGAAAGAGGCGCCGATGGCAACCTCAAGGGCAACCTTCTCGTTGGGAGCCCATGAGGAGTCTATTTCTTTGTAGTTGACGATATTTTCGAGGATTTCGGTGGACGGTGTGCCGGGGTAGGCGCTGGCAACCTTCACCCCTGCCTCAAAGGCGCCGCGGGCGATGGCTTCGTTGCCTGAAAGAATTTCCTTCATGGTGTGTATAATCCCTGGAAAATAAAATAAGGGGAAAGCCCCCCTTAACGGTGGAAGGACTATACAAAATAAGCGGATTGCAAGTCAACTCCTTTGTAGAACGGGTTTTTAGGACTTAAGGGAGGTTTGATTGTATCAAACCTCGAGGCCGAGCAATACTCCTTCAAGAAGACCGAAATCGCTCACGGTCATCCGGTCGAAGCCGAAGGAATCCATGGTGCTGAGGGTGATGAGAATGCCGGCGATGATCAGGTCCTCCCGCCCCTTTTCGAGCCCGGGCACCGTGAGGCGCTCTGCGGAAGACAGGGGCAGGAGCATCCCAAAGATCCGCCGGATATCCTCCCGCGTCAGGATATGGTTATTCACGCGACGGTAGTCGTAATCGGTCATTCCGAGACTGATGGCCGCCAGGGTCGTTGCCGTGCCGGCGGTGCCGACGAGCGTCGCGCCGTCAAGACGGCCACAAAACCCTCGTCCGGCAAGCCGCTCCCCCAGTCCTGCCAATTCCCGGCCTATCTTCTCCTCCATGGCCGGGACGTCGGGTTTTCCCTCGGTGAGCCGAACCACGCCGAGAGGAAGGCTTTCGGTGAAAAGCGGTGTGCTGGACTCGGCAAGAGTGTACTCGGTGCTCCCTCCTCCCACATCGAAGACGAAGAAGTCCCCCTCCTTCCGGTTGAGTCCGGAAAGGACCCCCACCAGCGTCAGGAGCCCCTCTTCCGTTCCTTCAATCACCTCCAGCCGGATGCCGGTCCGCTCTGCTACCTCGTCACAGAACGCGGCACCGTTGGCCGCATCCCGAACCGCGCTCGTGGCAACGGCCCTCAGCCGCATCACGCCAGCCCTTTTCATCTCTTCGGCAAAATCAACCAGCGCATCGAGGGAGCGCTGCCACGCCTCCGGAGAAATCCCGGTCTCCCGGGTAAATCCCCCGCCAAGACGGGTTATGTGGCGCTTCACGAGCACCGGGGCAATGATGCCCCCCTCCACCCGACCGATGAGGAGACGGGCCGTGTTTGTGCCGAGATCGATTGAGGCGTACGGACGCTGCATCAGGTGAACTCCCTCCTGGTTTCAATGATGGTGAGGCATGAATCGGCGATCTTCGCGAAGGCCGAGATCATGTCCGCGTAGATGATCCCCGCCCGGACGGTGCACTTGCCGGTGGAGAGACGCTTGATGTGGCCGTTCAGCATCGCTTCCCGCATCATCACCACCTCGTCCCGAAGTCCCCTGCCGATCTCCGCGGCCCCCGCTGCAGGGACTTCGATGGTCTCAACCGCCAGGGCGACCAGTTCCTGTGCCTTGCGGGCCAGCTGCCGGATTTCGGTCATTGCCGTGGGGGAGAAGAGGAGCTTCTCCTCCTTCTTCTTCCGCAGGTAGTCGAGGACCGCCTCGGACTGGTCCGCCACATGCTCTAGTTCGCTGATGAGCTGGAGCATGATCGGGATGTCCATGGACTCCTCCGGCGGCAGCGGTTGACGCGACAGGGCCACGAGAAAATCGGACAGATCCCGCTGAAGGATGTCGATGGTGTTTTCCTTCTGGGCGATGGCAGCAGACTTTTTTGCGTCGTAGCGGAAGAACTGCTCAACCATCTCACCGTACATGGTGCGGGTGATCCCGGCCATTCTGCGGAGTTCATTCCGGGCCTGGAGGAGTGCGATGGTAGGGGTGTTGATGACGCGGTTGTCGATGAAGACCGTGCGGGCCTCAACGCTCGCGGCCCGTTCACTGCCGGGAATGATGTGGGGGGCCGAGCGGGCAAAAAAGCCGATGAGCGGCAGAAAGATAAAGGCGCTGAGGATACTGAAAGCAGTGTGGGTATTGGCGAGAACCCGCGAAACGGTCGCCGACGAGGTAAGGTCGGCCGGCGACACGGCGGCCACGAACCCGATGAATGAGGGGAAAAAGAGCATGACGACGGTAACGGCAAAGGTGTTGATGATAAAGAAGAAAAAGACCGCCCGCTTTGCTTCGAGAGTTCCGCCGATGGATGCGATAGCGGTAATGACCGAGGTGCCGACGAGTTCACCGATGACCATGGCAGCGCCGGTCTCGAACGAGACGAGCCCGCTCCCTGCCAGGGCCATGACGATGGCGATGGCAGTGCTTCCCGACTGCACCAGGACGGTGAGCAATGCCCCGAAGAGAACGGCCGTCACATGTTTGGAGATGAGAAACGTCTCGTGACCGAGGATGATGGCGTTCTGCTGAAGCGGCAGGAGGTTGGCCTCCATCACGCGGAGCCCAAGAAAGAGAAGCCCTGCGCCAAGGATCAGCTCGCCGGCGTTGACCCAGCGACGTCGCCGCACGAAGAACCTGAGCCCGACCCCTATAAAAACCGCGGGAAGTGCGAACGAGGTAATCTTGAAGGCGATGAACTGGACCGCCAGGGTCGTGCCGATGCCGGTACCGAGCAGTATCCCCAGGGCCTGGTAGAGGGAGATGAGCCCTGCGTTGACGAAACCGATGGTGATGATGCAGGCGGCGCTCGACGACTGAAGGAGCGACGAAAGCGAACTGCCGAGAAGGGCCGCGGCAAGACGGTTACCGGCAACCCGTTCCAGCGCCCGGCGGAACCGGTCGCCGGCAAGCTTCTGGAGCCCCTCGGTCATGGTCTTCATGCCGAGGATAAACAGGCCGAGCCCCCCGAGGGCCTCTAGGACGTAGAGGATGGTCATGGACGTCCGTGTCCTTGCGCGTTATTTCGAGACGGCAAAGGGGAAGGTGAAGTCGGGCGGAGATGACTTGGACGCACCCTTCCGGAAGACGAGGAGCTTAACCTCTTTCGTCCCCGCCAGGTCGACCCTGAAATATACAAGTCCCTCCGCCTTTGCGCCGGGGATGACGGTTTCTGCGTTGAGGGCACGGGTGTAGATGTCCTGAGGGTAGACCTCGTAGTAATAGGGGAGCTGGGAGCCGGTATCGGTGTAGGCAGAGGTCCTCTCGTAGTCTTCCAGATAATAGAACCCCACATAGGGATAGGGAATCAGGTAGTAGGAGTCCCGGGAGACAATCTCCTTTACCCGCTCGGGGGTGAGGGGGAAATGCTGGCGGTTCTGGTCGTCGAGGAGGAGAAACGAATCGGTGCTGAACCCCACCTCACGGTCAGTCTGGTTATGGATGGAGACATCGAAAGCGGTGACCGTGCCGTCAAGGTTGTAGGAAACCATCTCCCGATCGGAGTTTGCCACCTTGACGGCGATGCCGTCCTTCGTGATGGTCTGGGAGTTGTCGACGGGGTTTATTACCCCCTGGGGAACCTGCTGCGGAACAACCTTGAGAGAGCACCCAGTCAGGAAAAGCGTGGCACAGAGGAAAGGAAGCACCAGAGTTCTCATTGCATATACCCCCTGCAGGAAATCGGTCCGGCTGAAAACCCGCACGAAACCTGAAAAACAGTGTAGCACGTACCTGCCGCGCTGTCAGGAGCCAAAACCGTTGGGGCGAAGAAAGAACAGGTATATCGGCCTTCCTCCCGGTTATTGCTGCCGCTCTCCCACCGTTGAGACATGAACCGCTGCGAAGGAATCAGGAAACGTGACCACACGGATTAAGGCCCCCTCCTCCGCCTCGCCACCAGAGACGGCGGCAATGAACAGGTTGAGCCTGGGGTTCAGTTTTGTCCGGAGATACCGCTGGGCCTCAAGGGCCAGCAACAACGAATTTCTGACCCGCTCCTCCCGGCCCTCTCCCCAACTGGCGCACGCCTCGACCTTTACGATGCGCCCGGACTCAAGGGCCGCCAGCCTGGGCACGAGCGAGTCGAGCGCGCGCCTCACCGTTGTGTCGAGACAGGAGGCAGTGCCCCGCAGGCGCACCGCGCCAATCTCTTCACCTGCCGACGGTGAACCCTGCGCAAGTCCACCTTGGGGAGTAACGATCAGCGATGCGAGCACCAGGAAGATGGATGCCGTTTTCATCAGCTTTCCTTTGGGACGAGGAAAAGAATCTCGCACCGGCGGTTCAGTTTTCTTCCGTCGGCAGTGACATTGTCAGCCAGCGCCTTCGACTTGCCGAGCCCCTTGATGAAGACCTTGGCCGGGTCGATCCCCTCGCGGGCGATGAGGTAACTGGCCACCGAGATGGCCCGTTTGAGGGAAAGATCCATGTTGTAGCTGGCGGAGCCGACATTGTCGGTATGGCCGTCGACCCGGAGATAGACCCACTTCGTGTCCTTGCGGATCAGCTCGGCCACTTCGGAGATGGACTTCCTCCCTTCCGCCGACAGGCTCCACTGGTCGAAGTCGAAGGTGACGTCCGGAAAGCGGAACTTGCGATAGACCTTCATGCTCTCGGGGATATCCTCGTCGCTGGCCGATGCAACCTTGATGCTTTGCCCCTTCACATCGACGCTGTAAAGGGGGGTGACTCCGTCGATGCGGCTGAGGGTATATTCAAGGGCCGAGTTTTCCAGTGCTCCGGACACCCGGGAGGCGAGCCGCACCTCTTCGCCGCTCTGGGTCAGGGAGACCTCTTCATGGGTTGTGGGAGAGACAACCTTGGCGGCGGCGGGTTGGGCCGCAATGGTCACCTGGCCGTAGGGCTTGATGGTGATCTCTTCCTTGTCTGGCTCCACCGAGACCTCGAGCTTGCTGACCGGCGCCTGGGGAGCCAGGGAACTTACAAGAAGGGGGGAAATCGGGATGATCTTGCGGATCTTGACCGGCTCTTTCTTTTTCTGCTCCTCAAGGGGGTCCAGCCCCTGCCCGAGACGCGGCACCGGTTTGACGTAGCTGCCGACCCCCTGGCATGCCGTGAGGCCAACAATCCCCCGCCAGTCGGGACTGCCGTCGGCAAGGCCGACGCCGCCGGCCAGGTTGAGGGTAAGATGGGGGGAGAGGTAGTACTGGAAACCGATCAGCCCTTCGAGAGAGTCACCAAGAGATGGATCGCGACTCGTGTTCCCGGTGAGTTCGCCGGTGACTCTCATGCGGAGTGCGGGGGAATACTCGCCCCCCAAACCGTAGAGTATCTCGTTGTCGAAGTCTTTCCCCTTGGGCGACCCCGCCAGCAGATATCCGGAATAGGCATGAACCCCGAACCGGTCCGTCGCGTAGGATGCGATGATGCGCCCCCCGCTGCTGGTGGTTCCGTCAACATCCGTGTCCTCGGCTATCTGGCGCTGGACAAAGAGGTCAGCTGCCACTTTGAAGGGTGAACTCCGCTTGCCGATGATCCTCAACTTCGAACCCATTTCAGCGTATCCCTTCCCCGTCTTCTCTTCGTCGCCGTTGAAGAGGAGATTCGGGTAGGACCCGTAGAGTTCCCAGAACGTACCAATGCCGAGGGTGAGTGCAACGGGAATGGTCAGAGCGTTGTCCCCATCCTTCGCGGCACTGATTCCCCAGGCTCCCACGCAGATATTCCCCGCATCAAGCGTGTCTGCCGAAGGCACCGTGATGAGCCCCGTTGCGCCGTTCATGGCCGGATTGGCAAAGGCCGTTGCAGCGAAAACGACAGAGGTTATGAGAAATACACCGAGTCTTAGCATGAAGTGTTAGCGCCTGACTTGCCAAGGGAGACCGGCGATGGCATCGAGTTCCGGATCAGAGACAAATTTTTGTCACTGGGTGCTGGCTTTCCGACAGTACGTGATACTACGGTAAGGGGGCAGGCGCCCCGTTACTCACCGTTATCGACCCGCTCCTTGAGCTCCTTGCCAACCTTGAAAAACGGAAGCTTCTTCGGCTTCACCTCGATTGGTTCGCCCGTTTTGGGATTTCTGCCCGTGTAGGCTTTGTAGTCCTTGACAACAAAGCTGCCAAACCCGCGGATTTCGATCCGCTCGCTCCGCACCATGGCGTCGGTCATTGCGTCGAAGACGATGGTGACAATCTCCTCCGCCTTCTTGTAGGTGAGCCCCTTTTCCGCCGCCAGTGTCTCAATCAGTTCCGACTTGTTCATTACAACCTCCTCCCAGTTAGGTATCGAGAAAGAATTGCAGAGACGCGAGTCTCTCATGAAAACTAATCGGCTGGCAGGCTCGAAAACTTTAGTAAATTCGCCAAGAATCTTTAGCAGCATCCCTTGAGATACTGCTTGGCGACAAAAGCCGCCTCTTGGGACCGCCCGCTTGACTCAAGAAGTGCCACCAGCCTCTCGGCCGCCTCCCGCTTGACCGGCGTGGAGAGCAGCTGTGAAAACTGGTCGATGGCCTTCTCGTTCTCTCCCCGCACCCGATGGATTTCACCCAGGAACATCCCGGCTTGGTCGGGCAGAATGCCGTGCACCACCATCCGCTCCAGAAGCGGTACAGCCTCGTCAAAGCGACCGTTTTCAGTCAGCAGCTGCACAAGGCTGAGATTGCAGAGGGGATTGGCGTCGTTCAAAGCAAGTGCCCGCCGCAACAGGGTCTCACAGCGGCGGCCGTCTCCACCATGGTGCGCAAAAAGGGCCAATTCATAGAGGAGGATGTCACTCTCCCCGGCAGCCAGCAGTCGCTCGTATATCGTACCGGCAGTTGCCTGGTCACCTTCATGGGCCGCTAAATAACCCTGTGCAAATTCCTCTCCCAACCCGGCGTACCTCTCGGGCAAATCTCCCGGCAACGGGCGAATGAGAAGCTCGAACCGGTCCGCATCACTCAGTCCATCATCGTCAAGGTGAATCATTTCGGAATGTTGAGACGCTGAGCCTCCGCAGCCGCCGCAGTGCCCCCCTTTGTCATGGTGATGCACGGGTTCAGTTTCACTGTCCAGGGAAGCCAGAAGTTTTTCCGTCTTTTCCCGGATAGTTACGTCTTCTGCCAGTTCCAGGGACAAATTCAGATGCTCACTGGCCTTGGCAGTTTCACCCATCTTCAGGCAATGGCCGGCCTCCACCAGGTTCATCTCGGCGAGTCGATTTCCTGCCAGCACCATTTTCTCTTTGATGGCGGCAACCGTTGCCGCATTCTCGGGAACGTTGGCATCAAGTCGTTCCAGTGCATCCTCAAGGGTGCTCCTCGCCTCGGCAAAACGGCCGGCAGCAAGGAACTTCTCACCTTTTTCCAGACAGGTCGCGGCATCCTTGCGGAACAGTTTCGTGAAAAACATGGTTAACCTCCTCTGTATCCGATGAAGTGTGAAATTCCGGGGGGATTTGAATGATAATGCCAAATACAATCAGACTTTTTGCAGCAACGTGACGCTTTCGATATGGAAGGTCTGGGGAAACATGTCGATGGGGATACATTTGCGAACGGTGTAACCGTCCTTGCGGAAGATTCCGAGATCCCTGCCAAGGGTTGCCGGATCGCAGGATACATAGACGATCCGCTCCGGCCTGAGGGAGGCTATCTCTGCAACCGCTTCCTTGGCACCGGTGCGCGGCGGGTCGAGGATGACAACCGGAAAACCGTCACCCCGGGAAGCGAGATGCCGCCCCCCCGTGGCTGCATCGGCACGGATGAACTCAATTTCTCCGGCACCGTTGGTCAGTACGTTGCGTCGTGCGTCCTCAAGGGAGGGGGCGTACTCCTCAACCCCCACGACCCCCGCGGCATACCTGGCCAAGGGTATGGAGAAATTGCCATTGCCGCAGAACAGATCCAGAAGTCGCTCAGCGCCCGTCAAGGCTGCCATCCGGTAAACCGTCCTCAAGAGTTCCCGGTTCTGGTGGTAGTTGACCTGGGAAAACCCGCCCCTGCTGAATCCAAGGGACATTTCGGGAAGTTCCGGCAGAAAACCAGCGGGAAAACCATAGGTGAGCCCATCGACACCCCATACCGGTTCGATGCTCTCCTTGCGGCCGAACTGGAGATGGAGGCCCTCCACCGCGGAAAGGTCACTGCGACACCCTGCGAAGTAGGCACGCGCACCCTCCCGGTCATCGCCGATGTAATGCACAACGGCCACTGTCGCCCCGCCGTCTCCCACGGCTGCATCAACCTGAGGGATGCGATCCGGCTCGGCAAAATGACCGACAACATGGCGAATTTCCGCCAGTACCCGGTTGAGGGCCGGGTGACAGATGGCACAACCACCCGGGATATCCACAACGTAGTGGGAACCCCGGCGGTAGAACCCCATCTGGAGCTTCCCGGCAATCCATCGCACCTTGAACTGGACCCGGGAACGGTAGCCGTAGGGTTCGGCGGCGGCAACGGCCCTGCCGACCTTCTCCGGCTCAACCCGGCCGAAACGCCACAGGGTGTCGGCAACAATCCGCTCCTTCGCCTCAAGCTGATCAGCATAGGAAAGATGCTGCCACGTGCAGCCGCCGCACGTGCCAAAGACCGGGCATGGCGGCGCTACCCGGCGTGGAGATGCCTCAATGAGCTCCCTGAGCTCCCCTTCCAGGTAGGAAGGCTTTGCCAGGGTGACCCGGATTCGAGCCACGTCCCCCGGCGCCGTGAACGGCACGAAGCAGGCCTTCCCCTCGACGCGACCGAAACCGGCGCCCCCGAAGGCCAGGGATTCGATCCGGACGACGGTCTCAGTCATGATGGTATGCCATTACCCGGCAAGAATGGAGTTGTTTCTTCCGAGCCCGGGCGAGTTCAGTCCGCAGGAAACGGCCGGGAAAACTGGGGGCCGAGAAGTAAGGAAGCGAGTGGGTGATGAAATTGCCCATGAGACGTTCAGCCACGGTGCCGATGGCGGTGGAGGGGACCCCCATCTGCTCCACGGTTCGGCTGTAGAGCGCCGGATCTCCCACGAGACGACGGGCGTCTTCCAGGTCGCCCGGTTCGTCGAAGCTATCGGGGCAGAGGGGAACTTCGCATGAAATTTCGATCTTCACGAGGTAGAAGTCGCCGTAATACTGGCGGGTGTGGTCAAAAAAACGGACAACCAGACCGTTTTCGAGGGTCATCTCCCTGATGATACTTATCATTCCGCGTCAAACCTTCTTTGGAGTCGATAGTGGTAAAAAACGTTACATACTACGCTTTTCGTTCCGAAGTAAAGGCGTTTGTCACCTATCCAGCCACCATCTCGTCACCATCGGTGACCCAGGCAGCCGGCCATTCATGAATCTATTCCCTCGATATTGCCGTGATGCCGCAACATCGAAGGAATGGGGCCGGGAAACGCACGGAAAACGGCTTGCATTTTCCCCGGATAGCGAGTAAGTTAACTGAGTTTTATGATAATCCATCACCTGTACCAAGGAGCGCTGAATAACCCATGAGTAAAGAAGAAGCCATAGAAGTTGAAGGTACGGTCATCGAACCCCTCCCCAACGCCATGTTCAGGGTAGAACTGGAAAACGGTCATGTGGTGCTCGCCCACATCTCCGGCAAGATGCGTAAGTACTTCATCAAGATTCTTCCTGGAGACAAGGTCACCGTGGAACTTTCCCCCTACGATCTCAGCCGGGGCCGCATCACTTACCGCGCCAAGTAACCCCATCTCCGTCTCCTGCAGGGGAGTGCCAACATCTCCCCCGCGGGGTCACCCCTCTCATTTCCTGCCGTAACTTATCCGGTAGATGGCTCCTGCCTTGTCGTCGGAGACAAGGAGTGCGCCGTCAGGCATCACCAGAACGTCCACGGGACGCCCCCATGCTCTCCCGTCCCTGATCCAGCCCTCGGCGAACACTTCATAGGAAACCGCCTTACCTCCACGAAGGCGTACGAGCGTCACGCGGTAACCAAGGGGCTCACTCCGGTTCCAGGAACCGTGCTCGGCGATGAAGATCTGCCCCCGATACTCGGCCGGGAACATGCTTCCCGTGTAGAACCTCATCCCGAGGGACGCCACATGGGGGCCAAGCTCCATTTCCGGCGGCACGAAAGTCTTTCCTTTCCCCTTCTTCCCGAAGCCCGGATCGATGATATTCGCTCCGTGACGGAAGGGAAATCCAAAGTGAAGGCCCGCACGGGGTGCATGGTTCAATTCGTCGGGGGGACGGTCATCCCCCATCCAGTCCCGTCCGTTGTCGGTGAACCAGAGTTCCCGCGTCTCCGGATGCCAGTCAAAACCAACCGTATTACGCACTCCTGCGGCGAAGATCTCGAGTCCTGTGCCATCGGGACGCATCCGCATGATAGTCGCGTAGCGAGGATCCTTCTCCTCACAGACATTGCACGGTGCACCAACGGGAACATAAAGAAGCCCGTCGGGGCCGAAGCGGATGAACTTCCAGCCATGGTGCTTATCCTTTGGAAACGAGTCGTTCACCACCACTGGCCTTGGTGGATTCCGGAGTTGATCTTCAATCCGGTCGAAGCGGAGCACCCGGTTGACCTCGGCCACATAGAGCGAACCGTTGCGGAACGCCACGCCGTTGGGCATATTGAGGCCTCGGGCGATGGTGATCACCTCGTCGGAACGACCGTCACCCGTGCGGTCCACCACCGCGTAAACCACACCCTTGTCGCGGGTCCCCACGAAGAGTGTCCCTTTCGCGCCCAGGGCCAGGGAGCGGGCACCGGCAATATTGTCCGCGTAAACAGATATTCTGAAGCCTGGCGGAAGTTTGATGTCCTCCAGCGCGATCTTCTCCGCCGACACCGGCGTCCATGCCAGGAGCAGGACGAAGAGCAGTGCCCCCGCGGCACCCCGTAATAACCATCCCTGACGTTCCATGCCCCCTCCATTGGGAGAATTCATCTCCATCAGAACAAAGTCTACGGTAATCGGCCGAACTGTCCAGTGTGGGCCGTCTCAACCGATATACGGCTGCCATACCATTTTTTGCTTAACAAACGATGAATTATGGTGTAAAAAATAACGTTTTTACAACTTATCACCACCAAGGAAAAAGGGGATCACGTATGTACTCTGTTGCTGACTTAAAGAAAGGGCTGAAGATTACCCTCGACGGTGATCCCTATTTGGTCATCGCTTTCGAGTTCTCCAAACCGGGCAAGGGGCAGGCCCTCTACCGCACCAAGATGCGGAACATGATCACCGGGGGCATCCTCGACCGCACCTACCGCTCCGGCGAGACCTTCGAACCGGCAGCGCTGGAAGAGCGGCAGATGCAGTACCTCTACAAAGAGGACAACCACTACACCTTCATGGACAACCAGACCTTCGAGCAGGTGCAGATGAGCGAAGAGGCCGTTGGTGACTCAAAGAACTTCATGATCGACAACCTGCCCGTCGACGTACTGATTTTCGGCGAGAAGGCCATCGGCGTAACCCTCCCCAACTTCGTCAACCTTCGCGTTGTGCAGACCGATCCGTGGGTCAAGGGTGACACCTCCGGCAGCGACTCCAAGCCCGCTACCCTCGAAACCGGTTACGTGCTCCGTGTCCCCCCCTTCATCGAGGAGGGAGAAATGATCGTGGTCGACACCCGAACCGGCGATTACTCCACGAGGGTCAGGGGCTAGAGCCGATGACAGTCAACTGGGGCCTTGCCCGTCGCCGTGAGGCGCTCGGGGCACGGGCCCGCATCATCCAGGAAATCAGGCGCTTTTTTATCGAAGGGGGGTATCTCGAGGTGGAGACCCCCCTTCGCATTCCCGCTCCTGCGCCAGAATCCCACATCGACCCGGTTCCGGCGGACGGCTGGTTTCTCCAGACCTCACCCGAGATCTGCATGAAGCGCATGCTGGCAGCGGGCTATGGCCGGCTCTTCCAGATCTGCCATTGTTGGCGCGCCGGCGAGCGGGGAAGGATGCATGTCCCCGAATTCACCATGCTGGAGTGGTACCGGGCAGGAACCGACTACGCTGGGCTCATGGACGAGTGCGAGCGACTCGTCCGATCGGTGGTAGAAGGGATGGGATTTGGTGGAAAGCTTGCGTTTCGGGGAGGGACTATTGATAGTGCCGCCCCATGGGAGCGGACCACGGTGCGGGACGCATTTGTGAAGCACGGTGGAATGACCATGGAAGAGGCACTGGAACGGGATGTTTTCGACGAGGTCATGGTCGAGCGGATCGAGCCCCGTCTCGGCAACGGTCGCCCCACGTTCATCCATGACTACCCGGCCTGCCGCGGTGCCCTGGCACGGTTGAAGCCGGACGATCCGACGGTTGCCGAACGGTTCGAACTCTATATCGGCGGCGTTGAATTGGCCAATGCCTTTTCGGAACTGACCGACCCGGTGGAGCAACGCACCCGTTTCGAAAGCGAAGCCGCATTCCGCGCCTTCCGGGGGCAGATCACCATCCCCCTCCCCGAGAATTTCCTTGCCGAACTCGCCGAAATGCCCCCCTCGGCCGGCATCGCCCTCGGCGTTGACCGACTTGTGATGGTACTGCTTGATGCGGCCTCCATCGACGAGGTGGTGGCGTTCACGCCGGAGGAACTGTAACCTTCTTACCCCTCCCCTACCCCATCACCGGTCCCGGTATTCGACAATCTCCCCCCGGAAGCTCCGCAGGAGCCATGTGTCACCCCACTTCTCAACGGCATCGGGAAGAAGCGGAATCTTTCCCTTTCCCCCGGGCGCGTCGATCACGTAGTAAGGCGTAGCCATCCCCGAGGTATGCCCCCGCAACGCCCCAATGATCTCCAGCCCAGTCTCCACGTTAGTCCGGAAATGCCCCGTCCCCTGCACCAGATCCATCTGGTGGATGTAGTAGGGCCTCACCCTGATGGCGAGGAGCTGCTGCATGAGGTGCGTCATAACCGCCGGATCGTCGTTTACGCCGGCAAGGAGCACCGTCTGGTTGCCAAGGGGAATGCCGGCATCTGCCAGCCGGGCACAGGCCTTGATCGCTTCGGGGGTAATCTCCCGCGGATGATTGAAATGGGTGTTGACGTAGAGGGGATGGTAACGCTTGAGCATCCGGCAGAGCCGTGCCGTGATCCGCTCCGGAAGGGTCACCGGGGTACGGGTGCCGATCCGGATAATCTCCACGTGGGGAATGGCCCGAAGCCCTGCAAGAATTGACTCTAAATGCTCGTCACCCAGCAGCAGCGGGTCTCCCCCCGACAGGATCACGTCCCGGATGGCCGAGGTCTCTTTTATGTAGTGGAGCACATCGTCCCAGAAACCTTCGCCCCCCCCCGCCAGCGGACACCCCACCCGACGCTTTCGCATACAGAAACGGCAGTAGACGGCACACTCATTGGATACGAGCCAGACGGCCCGGTCGGGGTAGCGGTGAATGAGTCCGGGAACCGGCGAGAGCCGTTCCTCATCAAGGGGGTCGGGAAACTGGTCGTCCAGGAGTTCAAGGGGATCAGGGACGCACTGGCGCCAGATCGGATCACCCGGCTTCTCGATGAGCCCCAGGTAGCGGCGGGTGATCCGGAGGGGGTAACGCCGCACCAGCGGAGCCAGCGGCCCCGGACCAATGTCCAGACATTCCGCGAGCTCCTCGGGGGTGGTTATACTGTCGGCGATGACCCGACGCCATGTTTCCATCTTCCTGCTCTCCTTCCACAAACGGACAAAGGCGGGGAAAACCCCGCCTTCGCATCACTGCAACCTCTGCCTGTTCTCACACCTGAAGGGCGCCGATCAACTCCTTGACGTCACTGATCCCGCTCTCAACAAGATATTGCTCCATTTCCCGGGCAATCCGCTCGGACGCGGCCGGGTCGAGAAAGTTTGCGGTTCCCACCTGCACGGCCGTGGCGCCGGCGAGCATGAATTCCAGGGCGTCGGTGCCAGTCATGATGCCGCCGATGCCGATCACCGGAATCTTCACCGCCTTCGCCACCTGCCAGACCATCCGGAGCGCCACCGGCTTCACGGCCGGTCCCGAGAGGCCGCCGGTCACGTTGGCCAGGATCGGCCGCCGTGTCTTCAGGTCGATGGCCATGCCGGTCAGGGTATTGATGAGGGACAGGGCGTCCGCTTCAGCGTCGGCGCAGGCCCAGGCCATTTCAACGATGTCAGTGACATTGGGGGAGAGCTTCACGATCACCGGCTTGATTGTGGCCTCCCGAACCGCTTTCACCACCGAGTAGGCAGCCTTGGGCTCGGTGCCGAAGACGATGCCGCCGTGCTTTACGTTGGGGCAGGAGATGTTGATCTCCATTCCCGCCACCTCGGGGATTTTGTCCAGGCGCTCAGCCAGCTCGGCATACTCCTCGACGGTGTTGCCGAAGAAGTTGACGATGGCCGGTGTGCTTACGGTGCGGAGAAACGGCACCTTCTTCTCGAGGAAGGCGTCGATCCCCACATTCTGGAGACCGATGGCATTCAGCATACCGCCGGTGGTTTCCTGGATGCGGGGTGTAGGGTTGCCAGCCTTTGGCTTCAGAGAGAGCCCTTTGGTGATAATGGCGCCGATCTGCTCAAGATCCACGTATTCGGCGAATTCCTCGCCGTAGCCGAAGGTCCCCGAGGCGGTCATGACCGGGTTTCTGAGCTTGATCCCCGCTATTTCTACGGACAGGTCTGGTCTGTTCATTGGTGCTCCACTATACCCACATCAGTTGATCAAAAGCGAAAACCGGGCCGTCCTTGCAGACGCACCGGTAATCCGGTGTCTCGTCCGCATGGTCCTTCCCCTTCACCACGCAGCCGAGGCACGCCCCCATGCCGCAGGCCATGTAGGCCTCCAGCGACACCTGGCAGTGGGTACCCGTCTGTCGGGCAATCTCAGCAACTGCTTTCAGCATCGGCATGGGACCGCAGGCGTAAATGGTCTTCTTCCGGCCGTCTTCGCGGATATGCCGCTCCATGACCTCGGTCACAAGTCCCCGGTCACCGAGGGTCCCATCGTCCGTGGCCACGTAAGTTTCTACCCCGAGCCGCTCGAACTCGGTCACGCAGAGGATGTCGTCCCTGGTTCTTCCGCCAAGAAAGAACCGCACCCGGGAGCGCTCCACAAGGGACTTGGCCAAATAATAAAGGGGTGCGATCCCGATGCCGCCCCCCACGAGGATCTTCTCCTCCTCCGGAGCGCCCAGGTCGAAGCCAGTGCCCAGGGGTGCGATGATGTCGACGTGGTCACCGTGATGGTAGGTGGAAAGAGCTTCGGTCCCCTTCCCCACCACCTTGTAGAGCAACTCAAGGTAAGTGGCGGAGCTGCAGCCGGGATACTCGGACAACACCGTGCCCACGTCGAAGATGCCGAAGGGGCGTCGCAGAAGCGGATCAATGGCATCACGCACCCGGACCATGACGAACTGCCCCGGCTGTGCCCCCGCCAACTCGGGCGGAGCGGTTATCCGCATCCGGAAGTAGCCCGGAGAAACTTCCTGGTTGGAAATGATAGTCGCTCTAAACTGCATCGGCACGGTCCTCGCTGTTGTCGATCGTGTATTCCATCAGAATGGCATCTTCGCCGTTCTCGTAGTATCTCTTGCGTCTTCCGGTTTCCCTGAAGCCCAACCGCTGATAGAGGGTCAACGCGGGAAGATTCGAAACACGCACTTCGAGACAGACAACCCGGGCACCTCGCGCCTCAAGCTCGCTGATGGCGCGGCGGACGAGCGCTCCGCCGACCCCCTTGCTGCGGCAGCCATGTTGCACCGCCACGTCCAGAATTTCCCCCTCGTCGAGAACGAGCGTGGGGCATATGTAGCCCGCCATGGAACCATCACCGGTACGTGCCACAAGGGGATATGAACGGGGGGATTTTAGCTCGGCGATGAAATGTTCTCTGGTCCAGGGACGCGGGAACGACGTCGATTCAATCGCCGTCACCTCGTCGAGGTCGCCGGAGGTCATCTGATGGATTGTAAGTGCATCCGGAACGCCCATTTTCGACCGCATCTTATGCGAAGGTTACCACCCTTGTAAACATGATTTTTTGGGCCTTGACGGCCGCCAGATAGGGTTTGACTTTT
>CAJPFF010000126.1 GCA_905339345.1 Geobacteraceae bacterium
GCTCTATCCAGCTGAGCTACGGGGACAGAAGCTTCTTTTTATAGCCCAACACCCCTTGATTTGCAACCCTTTTCCAGCCAGAACAAAGGAGCTAGGACGGGTAAAAACCATTCAAAAAGTGAGCAACGAAAAGACCTTGCCGTCCGGCAACTTCTTCCTTCCGCCAAGAAACTCAAGCTCGGCAAGGAAGCAGCAGTCCACGATCTCGCCTCCCAGGGCAGTTACCATATCGACAACGGCGGACATGGTCCCGCCAGTGGCAAGAACATCGTCGGCAATGAGCACCTTCTCCCCCTTCTGGACTGCGTCGGTGTGGATTTCAAGGGTGTCTGTGCCGTACTCAAGCTGGTAGGTCTTGCTGAACGTTTCGGAAGGGAGTTTCCCCGGCTTGCGCACAAGAACTACGCCGGCGCCAAGCTTATACGCAAGGGCGGCACCGATAATGAACCCCCGGGCCTCAACTCCGACCACCTTGTCGATCTTCTCTCCCACATAACGGTGTGCCAGCAGGTCAACCATGCGCTGGAACGACTTTGCATCTGCTAGAAGCGTGGTGATGTCCTTGAAAATGATCCCCTTCTTGGGAAAATCGTGCACATCACGGATTATATTCTTAAGATCGTCCATCCCCTGTCCTCCACAACACGTTCTCACGAATCACTCGATTGCATTTGCGTCACTGTTTTCGATATATTTTCTCAGCTTTTCTAGAGATTTTGCCTCTATCTGCCGAATCCGCTCACGGGTAACGCCAAAGCTCCGCCCGATGGTGTCGAGGGTCTGGGGTTCCTTGTCTTCGAGACCGAAACGGAGAGTGAGGATCCTTTGCTCGTTCTCGGAAAGGGACGCAAACCACTTGGAAACGATCTCGTACTTGTTCAGGTCTTCGAGAAGTGTTGCCGGCGAAACCGAGGAGGTATCCTCAATGGTGTCGATGAGAAAGTAGTCGCTGTTCTCTCCCATTGGACGCTCTATGGAGTAGGTTTTCTTGAGAAGGACCATAAGGCGCCGGATATAGGCCGAGTTGACGTTCATCTCTGTGGCCACTTCCTTGACATTAGGCTCCCGATTGAACCGCTGGATCAGTTCGCGGGTGATCTTGAGCATCTTGTTGATGTCGTCAGAGACGTGGACAGGGAGCCTGATGGTGCGCGACTGGTTCACCAACGCCCGCTCGATTGACTGACGGATCCACCAGGTGGCATAGGTGGAGAAGCGGCACTCTTTGGAGAGTTTGAAGCGCTCAACGGCCTTGATGAGCCCCATGTTTCCCTCTTCGATCAGGTCGAGAAACGGGAGCCCGCGATTGATATACCGCTTGGCGATCTTGACCACGAGTCGCAGATTGGACTCGATCATCTTGTCGCGGGCGGCCTTGTCCCCTTTGGCAATCCGGCTGGCGAGAGCCTTTTCCTCATCGGCCGTAAGAAGCGTCGTTTTCTGTATCTCCCGGAGGTAAAGCTTGATGGCGTCATCGAAATGCTCGACCTCCACAACCTTTATCTCTTCCTCCGGTTCCTCCTCTTCCTCCGGTTCCTCGAACTCGAAGGAGCTCGGTTCCTGCTCAATGAAGTCGTCAGCTTGCCGCTCGACGTGCTCTGTCGGTTCTACGACTTCCTTTTCGAGATAATCATCCATGCTTGTCCCCGTTCTGCAATACAGACTTTACCACTTACTCTTCTGTGCCCCATCCATACCTGCCCACCAGCTTCACAAATCTGCATCCTGTTACATTTTCTTTGAAAAGCGAACCATCTTCCTGCTTGATCACCCTGACAAGAACCTGTTCGAATTGGCTCCCCACAGGAATCACAAGCCGTCCCCCCGGCTTCAGCTGGTCGACTAGTTTATCCGGAACATCCGGAGCTCCGGCAGTGACGATAATGGCGTCGAAGGGAGCTTCCTCCTCCCAGCCTACCGTTCCATCGGAGATTTTGATATTGACGTTCAGGAGCCCGAGGCTGTCAAGGGCTTTGCGCGCCTTGAGCGCCAGGGGGCGTATCCGCTCCACAGTGTAAACGCGGTCAGCGAGGGTGGCAAGTATCGCCGCTTGATAGCCAGAGCCAGTACCGATCTCAAGTACCTTCTCCTTGCCCGACAACTCTAGAAGCTCAGTCATGAGGGCAACCATGTACGGTTGCGAGATGGTCTGCTTTTCGCCAATGGGAAGCGGCGTGTCACTGTACGCCTGGGCAGCCATCGCCTCCTCGACGAAGACATGACGGGGAACCTTCAGCATCGCATCAATAAGGCGCCGGTCCTTCACGCCTCGTGAGACAATCTGCGTCTCCACCATCCGTTTTCGTGAGATGTCAAAATTCATGTAAATCCCCTATTCCCGCTGGAGGACAGACTATAGCAGACCATCGCAACACTGTCCAGAGTTAGGACAAGGGAGTTAGGACAAGGGACCATACTGACTTAAAGCAGCTACAGCGACAGAACAGGAACCGATAGAGGTGTCCATACACTCTGCCACCCCACCGGGAAAAAGTTTCAGATCCTATCACTACTGTCCGGTAAAGTTCGAATGTACTTCTGTAACCAACTGATTCTTATAGCTCTTTGACATAATTGTTCTTTTTTCGATTTGAATTCGTTTCGGGTGCTACCGTCCTGACTTCACAGGAGGGTGGCGATGCAATCCGGCAAAACGGTTTTCAA
>CAJPFF010000127.1 GCA_905339345.1 Geobacteraceae bacterium
GTAGACCTCCCTTTGTGCCCCTGGCCCTGAGCCGTTTGCCCCAAAGGATATCCCTTGGCAGAAAAACGCGACTACTACGAGGTCCTCGAAGTCCACCGCAACGCCTCGGACACCGAGATCAAGAAGGCATTCCGCAAGCTGGCCATCCAGCACCACCCAGACAAGAACCCCGGGGACAAGGAGGCCGAGGAGAAGTTCAAGGAGATCACCGAGGCCTACGAGGTTCTCTCCGATTCCCAGAAACGTGCCCAGTACGACCAGTTCGGCCACGCGGGCCTCGGCGCCGGGGGCTTTTCCTCTGGAGGCTTCGGCGGTTTCGGCGCCGGCACCCCCTTTGGCGACATCTTCGGCGATATCTTCGGCGATATCTTCGGGGGCCGTCCCCGGGGGAGTCGCGGCCGCCGGGGCGACGACCTCCAGTACAACCTGGAGCTCACCTTCGAGGAGGCGGCCTTTGGCGTGGAGAAGGAAATCCAGGTCCCCTTCGGCAAGCGGTGCGGCGAGTGCGGCGGCAGCGGCGCCAAGCCCGGCACCGAGCCCAAGGTCTGTCCCACCTGTCGCGGGGCCGGCCAAGTGCGGTTCCAGCAGGGGTTTTTCAGTGTCAGCAAGACCTGCAGCCACTGCAACGGCGAGGGGCGCGTGGTGGAAAACCCCTGCCCAACCTGCCGGGGGAACGGCATGGTGCGCGACACCAAGACCCTCTCGGTGAAGGTGCCCGCAGGGGTCGAGACCGGCACCCGCCTCAAGATGACCGGCGAGGGGGGGCAGGGGGCCAAGGGGGGAGGAAACGGCGATCTCTACATAGCCATTGCCGTGAAGGAGCACCCCATCTTCACCCGGGAGGAGAATGACGTCATCTGCGAGATCCCCATCAGCTTCGTCCAGGCGGCCCTGGGGTGCGAGATGGAGGTGCCGACCCTCGACGGCAAGGTTTCCATGAAGGTTCCCGAGGGGACCCAGTCGGGGAGGATCTTCCGGCTACGGGGCAAGGGGGTTCCCCAACTCCAGGGATACGGCCGGGGCGACCAGATGGTGGTCGTCAAGGTGGAGACCCCCACGAACCTCAACAAGCGGCAACGGGAGCTTTTGGATGAATTCGCCCGCATCAGCGGCGAAGACGCCCACCCCATGAAGAAAAACTTCTTCGACAAGGTCATGGATCTCTTCAGCTGACCCTTTCAACGACTACGGCCGCCATCTCCTCCGGATAGCGGCCGCTCTTTTTTCCTGCTCTTCAGCTGATCCCGCTCACCCCGCAAGGGGATAACTCGCCTCCCGCCGGTGGATGGCCCCCTTTGCCGTAAGGATGCTTGAATAGAGGTGGAATGCGTCGACGGTGAACGGCTCGCATTGGAAGGAGGCATTTCGCGCCAGGAAGGGCGCCACGTCACCCTCCCGATGATCCTTCAGGCGGGCCAGGGTAATGTGGGGGGAGAAGGGGCGTTCTTCCGGCGGAATCCCGGCCGTCACCACCGCCGTCTCCACCTCTCGCTGAAGCTGCATGAGAGGCTCCCCGCCGTTGAGCCCCACCCAGAGGACCCGGGGGCGCCGAGGGGAGGGAAAGCAGCCCACCCCCTGGAGGGAGAGGGGGAAGGCGGGGGACGTGATTATAGCAAGGCCGCTGCGGATGGCCGCGTCGACGGCATCGTCAGCCTCGCCGATGAACCGCAGCGTCAGGTGGAGCTGGTCCGGCGGCAGCCACCGTACGCCGGGCAGTCCCCGGCAGGTGTCTGCCACCGATTGCCTGATGTCGTCGGGAAGATCGATTGCCACGAACAGGCGCATGACAGATCTCCTTTCCGCCCCGTCAGCGGGCAGCGATGCGCTGGTCGTTTCCGGAGACCCTGGCCGTGAAGCGACCGCCCGAACCGGAAATCACCGTGCCGAAGGGCTCCGACAGCCGGTTCAGGCGCTCCATGACCTCCATCCCCTTTTTCCCCGTGAGAATCGTGGGCTGGAAGCGGGTCTCCCCATGGAGCACGTTCAGGGGGATCAGCTCCACCGCGCACCCGTCATCGGTGAGGGTCAGCAGCGCCATGACGCTCCGGTCGGCGGCGGTGCTCCGGCTGCCGAAGGCGAAGTTGCCGAGGCTGTAGAGGATCGGCTTTCCCCGGTAGAATTCGATCCCTTGGAGCACATGGGGGTGGTGGCCGATGATGGCGTCGGCGCCGGCGTCGATGGCCAGCCGGGCTGTCTCAATCTGGTACTGCTTCGGAAATTCCGTCCGCTCTTCGCCCCAGTGAAACGACACCACCACGTAGTCGGCCTTTGCCTTTGCCCTCCTGATATCCTCCCGCACATGAGGGGCATAGCCGGGGGCGGTGCCGGCCCGCTTCGCGCCGGCGTAGAACTCGGCCGGAAAGGTGAGGGAGTAAGCGAGGAAGGCGACCCGCTTCCCCCGCGCCATGACCACCGCCTCCCGGCGGGCATCGGCCAGTGAAGAACCGGCGCCGGTGTGGGCAATACCGTGGCGGGCGAGGGTTGCCAGGGTGTTCCGGAGCCCCACGTCGCCGTAATCCATTATGTGGTTGTTGGCCAGGGTGAGGACCGAGAAGCCAGCCCGTTTCAATGCCGCCGCTGCGGCAGGCTCTGCACGAAAGCGGTAGGTTTTGTCCCGGTATTCGTCCCCCCGCTCCGTGAGGGGGGCTTCCAGGTTCCCGATGGCGATGTCCCCCCGCCGCAGTTCCCGGGCCGTCTTGGCGAAGGGGTAGTCGTAGCCGGTCCGGGCGAGGGTGGGGGTGGCGCTGCCGGCGAGCATGATGTCGCCGACGCAGGTGACGACGATTCCCTCTGCGCCGAAGGCCGGGACGGCGAGGAGGAGGGTTATGGCGGCAACGATCTGCCGGGCCTGGCGCATGGCGGCTCCGTGGGGGAAAAACGGTTGACTCTTGGGGGCACGAGTGTTAAGAACTATAGCTTTAATGCCTGAAAAGTAAAGGAATTATCCATGCTTGACCCCAAATACCTGCGGGAAAATCTCGAGTCCGTCGAACAGCGTCTTGCCACCCGCGGCGGCGCGGTGACCCTGGGCAGTTTCCGGGAGCTGGACTCCCGCCGGCGCGAGCTCCTCAGGGAGGCGGAAGCTCTCAAGGCGGTGCGTAACGCCGCCTCCGAGGAGATCAGCCGGATCAAGGACAAGAGCCAGGCCCAGTCACGCATCGCCGAGATGCGCGAAGTCTCCGCCAAAATCAAGACCCTTGACGAGGAGCTCCGGGGAGTCGATGACGAACTCCAGGGGGTTCTCCTGACGATCCCCAATATCCCTCACGAATCGGTGCCGATCGGCACGTCAGAGGTCGACAACCGGGAAGTGCGGAAATGGGGAGAGCCCCCCCCCTTCAGTTTCACCCCCAAGCCCCACTGGGAGATCGGGGAAGGACTCGGCATCCTCGATTTCGAGCGGGGGGCCAAGCTCACCGGCGCCCGCTTCACCCTCTACCGGGGCGCTGGAGCGCGCCTGGAACGGGCCCTCATCAATTTCATGCTCGACCTCCATACGGAGCGCCACGGCTACGTGGAGACCCTCCCGCCGTTCATGGTGAACCGCGAGAGCATGACTGGCACCGGCCAACTCCCCAAGTTCGAGGAAGACCTCTTCCGCATGGAAGGCACCGACTACTACCTGATACCCACCGCCGAGGTGCCGGTCACCAATATCCACCGGGGCGAGATCCTGAAGGGGAGCGACCTTCCCCTCTCCTACACCGCCTACACCCCTTGTTTCCGGAAGGAGGCGGGCTCCTACGGCAAGGACGTGCGGGGGCTGATCCGGCAACATCAGTTCAACAAGGTGGAGCTGGTCAAATTCGCCCATCCATCCACCTCCTATGGCGAGCTGGAGCGACTCCTGGCCCACGCCGAAGAGGTGCTCCGCCAGCTCGGGCTCCACTATCGTGTGATGGAACTCTGCACCGGTGACATGGGATTCTCTGCCGCCAAGACCTATGACATCGAGGTGTGGCTTCCCGCCCAGGACACCTATCGGGAGATCTCCTCGTGTAGCAATTTCGAGGACTTCCAGGCCCGCCGGGCGTCGATTCGTTTCCGTGATGACGACAAAGCCAAGCCCGAATTTGTCCATACCCTGAACGGTTCCGGACTGGCGGTTGGTCGGACCCTGGTGGCAATTCTCGAGAATTACCAGCAGGAAGATGGAACCGTTGTGGTTCCCGAGGTACTCAGACCCTACATGGGAGGTCGTGCAGTCATAGGGTCTGCAGCTTGAGCAGGCGAAGCAAAAAATAATTGCGCACCTCGGTAAAGTGTGTTAAACAGTACGTTCCGTATTGTCGGAGTGAGCATGAGAGGAATACTCCGCCCTGCTCAAGCCGGACGGGGGCGGGCTTGATGGAATCGGCTGGACTCCCGGAGGAGTGGCCGAGTGGCTTAAGGCGGCGGTCTTGAAAACCGTTGAACGAAAGTTCCGTGGGTTCGAATCCTACCTCCTCCGCCATATATTTTAAGATTTGTGCATTAATGGGAGAGATGGCCGAGTAGGTCGAAGGCGCTCGCCTGCTAAGCGAGTATACTGGGAAACCGGTATCGAGGGTTCGAATCCCTCTCTCTCCGCCAGTTGATTGCGCGACGGCAAGGCCGGCGCGATAGGATTGAGGAGGCGTTGTGGGTTCGGTTGTCAGGCTGTTGGCCGTTATCGTCGTTGTAACGGCTGCTATTTCCGGTTGCAGTAAAAAGGAAGAGCCGAAGCCTGAGGGAATGGCATCACCCCATGGCGAGATGGCGACGAAGAAGAAGGAATCGGTCATCGTCGTACCCGAAAGTGTCAAAGGTAAGTGGAAAGCAGTCAAGATTGCTGTCACCGACAAAGACGCCAACAAGGAAACCATCTACACGGTGAATATCGGCTCCGATTTCGCCATTCCCGGTTCGGGGCTTTCAATTGTTGTGGACACGTTCCTTCCCCACTTTACCATGGATGGAACGACCCTGACATCCCAGTCCAATGAGCCGAAGAACCCTGCTGCGCAGATCCGAATCATTGAGGGGGGTAAAGAGGTTTTCAAAGGGTGGCTCTTTTCCCTGTATCCGACCACCCACTCGTTCAACCACCCGAAATACGGTTTCACCTTGGTGGATTTCATCCCCGCCAGTTGAACCATACGCGCTCGTAGCTCAGCTGGATAGAGCATCAGACTACGAATCTGAGGGTCGGGAGTTCGAATCTCTCCGAGCGCGCCAACAAAATCGAGGGGTTACAGCATGTGCTGTAGCCCCTTTACTTTTTTCAAGGAAAAGTGCTGGTCGGATACAAGCATGTCCTTTTTCTGTTTGAAAGGCTCTTCCCCTCGGCTGATGAATTTGGCTTGGCAGAACCATTTTCTTCAGGTTTTAATAATGGTATAAATCCTGCTTACCATGATAATGGGAATATCATTCCGTAGTTGCATAAATCTCTTGTCGGAGCAGTTTGTGAAATCTATCCTTCCATTCGTTACCTATCGTTGCCTCGTTCTCGTGCTGTGTGCCACTTTTGCGCTGTCGCTGGGGCTGGCGGGATGCAAGTTCAACAAGGCGCATCAGTCGGACGCCCGGCCCGATGACACGGTCGTGACCGAATCAGTAAGTGACAGCAACGACGTGCCTCCCCCTGAACCGACGGTATCGCGTTTTGACGCCATCACCAGCGCCAAGGCGCCGGCACCCGCCACCAAATACAGGGCGGGTGAAGATCCTGAATTCGCCACGCGGTCTGGGTGGCCCGTGCATAGTCCCCCATCGCTGCCGGGGGCGATTCTTCCCGGTAAACGGATTGTGGCCTATTACGGTAACCCACTGTCAAAACGAATGGGGGCGCTGGGCGAATACCAGAAGGATGAGATGCTGCGGCGCCTGAAGGAAGAGGCGGGCCGCTGGGAAAAGGCCGATCCCGCGATTACAGTTCAGCCGGCCCTTCATCTTATTGCGGTGGTGGCCCAGGGAGAGCCGGGGAAGAGCGGAAAATACCGCATGGTCATGCCGGACGATGTGGTGAACCAGGTGCATGGCTGGGCACGGGAGGCAAAGGCCCTCATGTTCATCGATATCCAGACGGGGCATGAGGATATCAGGACGCTCCTGCCGCGTTTCGAGTGGATCCTGAAAAATCCGGATGTGCATCTGGGGATCGACCCCGAATTCAACCTCGTCAAAAGCGGGGCTAAACCGGGGACCAGAATCGGCACCTATGACGCTGCGGACATCAACTACGTCACCGGATATCTCAGCAATCTGGTGAAGACCCACAACCTTCCTCCCAAAGTGCTGACGGTGCATCGCTTCACCCGCAACGGCGTCACCAATGCCCGAAACATCTCCCTGCGGCCCGAAGTACAAGTCGTCATGCACATGGACGGCTGGGGAGCACCTCCGCTGAAGCGGGATTCGTATGAGGATTATATCGTGTCTGAGCCGGTACAGTATGCCGGTTTCAAGCTCTTCTACCACAATGACACCAAGAAGGGGGATCCGCTCATGACTCCCCGCGAAGTGCTCAAGCTTAATCCGAAGCCCCTGTACATCCAGTATCAATAAGTGCCAAAGAGGAATCGGATAGGATGGTTCGCCGAAAAACCGAGGCAGTTCACGACGACATTTACTGGATGGGGAAGGCCCTGCGGGAGGCAAAGAAGGCCTCCGACCGGGGCGAGGTCCCCATCGGTGCGGTCATCGTGAAGGATGGCGTGGTCATGGGCCGGGGGTACAATCTTCGGGAAGGGAAACGGGACCCTTCCGCCCACGCCGAGATGATCGCCATCCGTCAGGCTGCGAAACGTCTCGATCAGTGGCGGCTCACCGGGGCCGTCCTCTACGTGACCCTGGAGCCGTGTCTCATGTGCATGGGGGCCATCATTCTCGCCCGGTTCGACCGGGTGGTCTTTGGCTGCTACGACCCGAAGGGTGGAGCGGCCGGCTCCCTTTACGACCTTTCCGGCGACAAGAGGCTCAATCACAAGGTTGAGCTCACCCCGCGGGTGCGTGAAGAGGAGTGTGCCGCCATTCTGAGCGGCTTTTTTACCGACCTGCGCACGCGGAAAAAAATGGCACGGGAGATGGCTAAACGGAATATCTGACCTTGCCTTCGCGCAGGAGTGTGTACAATTAAGGCGTAGCCTTAGCGTCACTGCTCCAGTGCGGAGGTACCATGGACCCCGGCGAAGGAACCGTTCTCGTAGCAGGAGCGACCGGATTTATCGGCAAGCGCCTCGTCAGTCGGCTGTCCACCGATGGATACCGGGTCCGCTGCCTCGTGCGGCGGGCCGACGCACCCCTTCCCGATGGTGCGGAGCGGGCCGTGGGAGACTTCCTGGAGCCGGCAAGTCTCGACGCTGCCTTTGCCGGTATCGACACAGCCTACTATCTGGTCCATTCCATGGGAGGAGGGCGGGCTGGATTCGAACGACGGGACCGGGAGGCGGCAGAGAATTTTGTGGCTGCCGGCAACCGGGGCAGGCTTCGGCGGGCCATCTATCTGGGGGGGCTTGGCGAAACCGGAGACAACCTCTCTGAGCATCTGGCAAGCCGTCTTGAAGTGGCGAGCATTCTGCGCAAGGGGACCTTCAAGACCACTTCCCTTCGGGCCGCTATCATCGTCGGCGCCGGTGGAGCCTCCTTCGAGATGATCCGTGCCCTCGTGGAGCGGCTCCCGATTATGATCACTCCCCGCTGGGTCTCTACCCGCTGTCAGCCCATCGCCGTTGGTGACGTGATCCGCTATCTGGCGGGCTGTCTCCGGGATGAGCGGACTGCCGGCGAAACCTTCGACATCGGCGGCCCCGATGTCCTCACCTACCGGGAGATGATGGAGAGGTTCGGCCGGGTCGAGAACAAGTTCACCATGATCCTTTCGCTTCCTATCCTCACGCCGAAGCTTTCCTCCTACTGGGTGGGGCTCGTGACGCCAGTGCGCCCCTCCATCGCCATTCCCCTTATCGAAGGTCTCCGGAACGAGGTTGTCTGCCGTGACAGCCGGATTCGCGAGCTGATTCCCTTTCCACTCACCCCCTACGACGAGGCAGTGAAAATCGCTCTTGCGGAAGCGGGAGGGAGTGATTACACTTAGTTGCACCGTGGGGGCACGTTCTCCCTCGATTCTGCTCAGACATTTACGGGTTCCGACATCCCGCTATCAAAAGCAAGGAGGAATGTATGAAGAAGATCGGTGTTGTCCTTTCCGGCTGTGGCGTTTACGACGGCAGCGAGATTCATGAGGCGGTTTTCACCCTGCTCGCCATCGACCGTAATGGTGCCGAGGCGGTCTGCCTGGCCCCTGACATGGAATTCCGCGAAGTGAATCATCTCACCTCCCAGGAGACCGGCGCAACCCGCAACACCCTTGTGGAGTCCGCCCGAATCGCCCGGGGGAGGATCAGGAACATAGCCGAGGTTACGGCGGCCGACCTGGATGCCGTCATCTTCCCCGGCGGCTATGGGGCGGCCAAGAATCTCTGCAATTTTGCCGAGAAGGGAGCTGACGCGTCCATTCATCCGGAAGTCGCCCGACTCACCCGGGAGATGGCCGCGGCGAAGAAGCCCATCGGAGCCATTTGCATCGCTCCGACTCTTATTGCCGCCACCCTTGGCCGTGATTACAGACCCAAGGTCACCATCGGTACAGATGCCGGCACTGCGTCTGCCATTACCGCAACTGGAAGCGAACATGTCAACTGTCCCGTCAAGGAGTTCGTGGTGGATCGGGAGAACCGGATCGTCAGCACACCGGCCTACATGCTCGCCAACCGCATCTCCGAGGCTGCCGAGGGGATCGAGAAGGCGGTTAAGGCGGTCATCGACATGGCTTGAGCGAAACTTCACCTCCTGCCGGAATGGTAGGCTGCACCTGCTCCCTTCCGGCAGATTGTTCCTCTTCGTCGCATAACGACGAAAATATGACTGACTTGTTGCACAAATGCAAAAATTGCCACGTCAAGGTCACTCTTCCCTCGTTCCGGTATCACCCCCGTAGAACTGAGTCCCGTTTGGTCTTCAGAAAAAATATCCCATGATCTCCGCGCATGAGGCGAAAAGAGTAGTAAAATATTATACATGTAAGCCAGATAGTCTGATCTTATGTAAACCCCTGAAAAATTGCCGCAAACTGTGAAAAATGAAGCAGTTGGCACACTATGTGTAAAATGTTTGGGTAAGTGGATACGAAAGGGATGGAACTGGAGCACGACCGGGCCAATCCATTGCACTTACGGCCAGTTGGGGAAGGAATGATCCCGACTCATTTTGCGCACTGTATGAGAAAAGTAGACAGAGGGGTGGGCTTATGGACACGACAGTCATTGACGAGGCAATCGACAAGTACGTGAACGAGCGGATGAAGACAGGGAGGAAGTCGGCTGCGGAGCGGTTCATCTCCTATGCATATTTGAAATATGCAGGGGACGAGCTGACGGAATTCCTCAAAAAGGTGCGGGGACTCTCCCGATACTACGTGGATTTCCTGACACTCATGGAGAATCCCTTCAAGGGCCCCGAGTTGGCCTGGTTTGCCTCCATGATCACCGTGGGGGTTGTGTCCTGTTACATGATGGGGAATGAGGATTCCCGCATCGCCGGGATCTTCATCTTCTCCGGCACCCTGGTCCATGCCTGCTCCCTGATCCGGATGGTGGCAAAGAAGTGGCGCGAGATCGGCGTCATGATCGCCATCTACCGGGAGATCATCGAGATCGTCGAGGGTGAGGCCAAGACGTTGGCCTGACGCTATCTGATAGACACACTTCCTTTCTCCGGGGCGGCCTATGGTCGCCCTTTTTTTGTCCCCGTTGTTCGACGGGGAGCCTTTGGTGCGTGGAACGGAAAACGGCAGGCGGCATCGCCATTGCGGATCTCACCTCCCGTTTTCAGCGAAACAGTCCAATGGCGTCAGTGGCCACCCTTTTGGCCAAAGACCGGCAGAATCCGGGAAAGGCAGAAGAAGAGGACAAAGGGGGTGACGGCTACCATGAGAGCGCCAAAAAAACCCTCCTTGAAGGTCTCCATGTCGTGGGGCCAGATCGGGAGATGGTATTCCATGAAACCGGCGAACGAGGACGAGAAAGCCTGGCCGCCGATGACGACGTTCCACCGCATCATGAACACTCCGAGCAGCACCATGAGGGTTCCGACCACCGCCCTGCGGATAGTGAGCCGCGGCATGAGCAGGAGGATAAAGGGGATCAGGTTGCCGAAGCCGTACTGGAGAATGAATATCTTGGTGAAGTCCTTTTCGTAGATGACGCTGCGCAGGATATCCCAGGATTTCACCGCCGTATAGCCGCGGAAGATAAGGTCGAGCAGTTCCAGCGTAATTGCCAGGATCAGGAACATGATCAGGTACTTGACGGTCATGGTCACCACGTTGACCTCGACGCTCTTCAGTTCCTCCGTGGAGGGAAGGTCGGGATTCTGCTTGCGCTTCCACGCGAAGATCAGCTTCCTCAACTCCATGCAGACCACATAGGTGATGATGCAGAGAGCGATTCCCGACACCACGGCGGAGCAGATGAAGATGACCGGCATGAGGGGGGTCATCCAGAGGGCGTTGGCCTTGACCGACCCGAAGATGAAGCCGGCATAGCCGTGGAGGAAGCAGGCAACGGGGATCCCGATACCGGCCAGGATCTTCACTGCCTTCTCATCCTTTTCCAGGGCGTGCTCGCTGATGTCCCAGGCCCCCATGGTCAGGACCGAATAGAGCGGAATCAGGATCGATTCCCAGGCGGTTCTGTCCGGCTTCGCCTTCAGCTCGTGAACCGTCTGCACGAAATACTGGCGATAGACGAACCAGAGCTCCGCTGCCACGATCATCCCATAGGTGGAGAAAACGATGCCAAAGGCGGCGATGGCCGAGGTGAAGTGGGGGGTCATCATGACCTCGATCCCCCGCTGGGGCTGCTGCAGATGGAGCATGAGCGGCATCATCGCCGTCGGCAGCAGCGCAAAGGAGAAGACGAGGGAAAAACGGGCGATGTCCTTCAGCTGCTTGACTCCGAAGACGTGATAGAGGGATGAGAGGACAAAGGCCCCTGCCACCAGGCCGGTCATGAAGGGATACATGACGATCTGGATGGTCCAGTAGATGTACTCGTTCGGGTAGGTAAAGAACTCCTTTATGGTCCAGGCTTCTCCGTGCACCATGGCTAACGTACCTCCTTGGAAAGACCCAGGTAGTAGACCTGCGGCTTGGTGCCGTACTCCTCCTTGAGGATCGCGACCCGCTCGGTCATGATGACCTTCGTCACCGGGTCATTGGGATCCCTCAGGTTGCCGACCTTGCGGGCACCGAAGGGGCACGCGTCGACGCAGGCCGTCTTCATCCCCTTGGAGATGCGGTGATAACAGAAGTTGCACTTCTCCGCCACACGGTAGACCGGATGGAAGAAACGGACTCCGTAGGGGCACCCCATGATGCAGTAGCCGCAGCCGATGCACCACGTGCGGTCCACGAGTACCACCCCGTCGGCGGTCTGGTAGGTGGCACCAACGGGGCAGACCTGGACGCAGGGGGGATTTTCGCACTGGTTGCAGAGCTTGGGGACGAAGAACGACTGCACGATCTCCTCATCCTTGATCTCCTTGGTGTGCCCCTGGCCGATGTCGATCTTCTTGGAGGTGAATCCGTTGAGGGCCCCCTTGGGCGAGTCGATGTGGGTCTTGCCATCCTTGGTGATGACGTACCGCTCAACCCAGGTTCGGGTCACGTTGGCGTCGTAGGGGACCTCGTTCTCGATCTTGCATGCCTTCACGCAGAAGCCGCATCCCACGCAACTGTGCGTGTCGACAAGGAAGACCCAGCGCAATTCCGGCTTGGCCGCCAGAAGCTTCTTCGGGTCGATCAGTTCAAGGGCCGCCGTCGGCACCGCCATCCCGGCGACCACCACGATGCTCCGTTTGAGAAACTCTCGTCTATTCATGACGTTTCAGTGCCTCCAGATTCGGGTGGTGGGGATCATGACAGAGGCTGCACTCGGCCCCGGGGTTGTGGGTCACCGGATCGATGCCGCGGATCTTTGACCGGCCGCTGGACGGGGTGAAGAGCTTGGCGTGGCAGCGGATGCAGAGCTCGCGACTGTGGTCAATGGTGAGGGTCGGCGGATCCTCGGGGTGGTTCATGGCCGGACCATGGCAGTTCTCGCAGGGGATAATACCGTGGGGCGAGCGGTCGATGCTCTCCACCTTTTCCGCGTGACACTCCTTGCAGTACGCCTTGGTCCGGTACTTGACCGTGACCTTCTTCCACTCCGCCTCGTTTCCCTTGCGATGCAAGCCGTACATGTAACCTCGCTCCCAAACGCCGAAATCATCGGGTACCAGGAAGGACCTCACCACAATAATGAGCAGGACAAGACCGATTGCTACGAAGAGGGGGCGCCAGACATGACTTTTCACCGGGATGGCCTCCTTGGCTGGGTGTGCACAGGGCTACAGTTGCTGTATCCGTATAATGATACAATGTTTTATCTATACTATAAACGAAGTAAGGAGTTTGCAATATATTCTTGAGTGTCTTTGTAAAAATTAATAACGCCGTTATTTTTTTCTGCGATCGCCGGGCACGACACCGCACCGTGCGGCACTCTCAGTGGCGACTATCCTTATCTCGCCGTTACCCATGTCGTAGACCCAGCCGTTGAGGGTCAGTTTGCCGTCCACCACCGCCCTGCGGACAAAGGGGTATTCCCGCAGATGTTCCAGTTGGAGGCGGACGTTCTCCTCCACGATCAGCTTCATCCGCTGCTCGGTGGGGATGTCGATGTGGAGGGCCCGGAGCTTCTCGTCGACCCGCTCCTTCGCCTTGTAGGCATTGATGAGCCAGATGGGGATGTACTTGTCGTCGGTGTTATCCTCGTCGAGGGCCTGAATGCCGCCGCAGCCATAGTGGCCGCAGATGACGATGTCGGGGATCTTGAGATGGTTGATGGAGAATTCGAGGACGGCGGAAAGGTTCCAGTCGTTGGCGGCGACGATGTTTCCCACATTGCGGTGGACGAAGACCTCACCGGCTTTTGTCTGGGTGATGGTGTTGACCGGCACCCGCGAGTCGGAGCAGCCGATCCAGAGGACCGTGGGTTTTTGCCCCCGGGCCAGTTCGGAGAACAACTCCTTCTCCTTCTCGAACGTTTCGGCCACGAAGCGCCGGTTTCCTTCCAGGAGTGTGGTAATCACGGGGCACCCCCTTCATCGCGAATGACCCGGAGGGTGTCAAGGATCGCGGCGGGCTCCAGGCGTCGAGTATAGTCTGCATCAGCAAATGACAGCCGGATGGTCATGGTCCGGTCGATGATGAAGGTACCGGGGAGGGGGAGTTCCCAGGAATCGTCGCCGTTGTACTCGGCCAGATCGACGCCGAAACCCAGGTAGATCCGCCGCACCTCGGCGCCCAAGGGGTAGACGAGGCCGAAACTCTGCGCGACGCGGTTCCCCACGTCGCTCAGGACCTCGTATTCGAGGAAGTTCTTGAGGAGGGTGGCCTGGGACTTGTCCGGGGTCTGGGGGGATATGGCGAGGAGTTCTCCTCCGAGGCGCTTTATCTGGGGGAGTATTTTCTGATAGGCCCGCAACTGCAGGCTGCAGTACGGTCACCAGGCCCCACGGTAGAAAGTTATCACCGCCGGGCCCCGGGCTGTCACGGCCGAGAGGCGCACCTCCCGCCCCACGGCATTGGGGAGGGCGAAGTCGGGGGCAGGGGAACCCACCGGCACGGTCCGTTCCACGATCCCCGAGCGGATGAGTTCTTCTGCAGCCTTCCCCATGGTGGCGACGACGTCGGGGGGCGCATGTTCCAGGTATCCCTGTCGCAGCGCGTCAAGATCCTTCTGAAGCTCAATGGTGAGGGTCGCCTCGTTGCCGTTCATGGGCCGCCTCCCGGGCAGGGCCGAAACGCGCGTTCCTTGTCCGCGCTCTGCCGCGGAGTCGTCCGGTGTCGGCCTGGATTGAAAAGTGCAAACGGCGCCCCTGCGGGCACCGGTCATCGGCGGATTTCGGTCAGGCGGCCCGGGAGAGATTGTTTTCCCGTTGCCGTCGCTCGGGGCCGGCGTAGACCTTGTCGCCGCTGTGGCGGAGCTGGTCGCGGCCGACGGACACCCAGCCGTCACCGCGGTGAAAGGCGGAAATCTTCCCCGCGGCTATGTACTCTTCGAGACGCCATGCCTTCACCATGTCATAGGTGTTGTCCTGATACTTGACCCGTATGAGCATCCGTGCCACCTCCTGCAAAGAGTTCGGTCGGAATGGTCGGCTATGGTCACATTTTAGCAGCGAGAGGTCGTCTGTCAAATGGGAGGGGAGGGAGGCAGAGAATGGTTATTCCTTTACGGAATGGCGGGCCGTAACCCGGGTGAAGAGGAAGAGACCGGAAAAGATGAGGGCTCCGCCGGCCAGCTGGCGGGGGGTCGGGTTTTCCCCCAGGAAGATGGCGGCCCAGATGATGGCGCCTATCGGCTCGCCGAGGATGCTCACGGACACCACGGAAGCCTGCACGTAGCGGAGCACCCAGTTGAAGACCGTGTGCCCCAGGACGGTGCAGACCGCGGCCAGGGCCAGGAAGAGGAGCCAGTCGCGGGACGGGTAGGGGTAGAAGGGGACCCGGGCCAGGGCGCTTGCCGCCACGAGGGCGAGGGCGCTGGAGCCGTAGGTGACGAAGGTGTAGCCGTTGAGCGCCACGCTTCCCCGCAGTCTTCGCCCGATCAGGAGATAGCCGGAAACGAAGATCGCCGCCGCCAGGGCGAGAAGGTCGCCCATGAAAGCCCGCATCCCCACCTGGAAGTCGCCGGCGCCGATGACGAAGCTGCCGGACAGGGCCAGGGCTATTCCCAGAAGGGCGGGGCGGGGAACCTTCTCCCGGAAGAAGAGCCAGGAGCCCAGAACCACGAAAACCGGCTGGGTGGTGACAATGACCACGGAGCTGGCGACGCTCGTGTACTGGAGGGAGATGAACCAGGTGACCAGGTGGAGGGCCAGGAAGACCCCGCTTGCCGCCGAGAGATACATCTGGCGTTGGGACATCTGGCGAACGCCGGCAAACCGTTCGTGGGCCGAGAAGGGGGCTAGGAGGAGGAAGGTGAAGAGAAGCCGGTAGGTGGCGATGATCATGGCCGGTGCGCTGGAGAGGCGCACGAAGAGGGCCGAGAAGGAGACGGCAAAAACCCCTAC
>CAJPFF010000128.1 GCA_905339345.1 Geobacteraceae bacterium
CAGGCGCACGCTTCCCGACAACCTGCGGGAGTTGGACGCCTCCTACGCCCTCCCCAACGGCGGGCGGTTCCGGGTCAGCATCTTCCGCCAGCGGGGCGCCATCGGCATCGTCATGCGGGTCATCCCTCCCCACGTGGGGACTTTTCAGGAGCTGAACCTCCCGCCGGTGCTGGGCGAGATCGCCAAGGCCCCCAACGGCCTCATCCTCGTGACCGGCCCCACCGGCAACGGCAAGTCCACGACCCTGGCGTCGATCATCCGGCACCTGAACGAGACCTGCACCTTCAACATCATCACCATCGAGGACCCGGTGGAGTTCCTCTTCACCTCCGACAAGAGCTGCATCATCCAGCGGGAGGTGGGGATCGACACGGAAAACTTCAGCGCGGCGCTCCGGGCATCGCTCCGCATGGACCCCGACGTCATCATGGTGGGGGAGATGCGGGACCTGGAAACCATCGACTCCTGCATCAAGGCGGCGGAAACCGGACACCTGGTCTTCTCCACCCTCCACACCCAGAGCGCCTCCTCCACCATCAACAGGCTCATCGGCCACTTCCCCCCCGACTCCCAGGAGGTGATCCGCCAGCGGCTGGCCGATATCCTGGTGGCCACCGTTTCGCTGCGGCTCATCAAGGACAAGAGCGGCGAGCATATTCTGCCCGTGGTGGAGATCATGCGGGCCACCACCACCATTCAGGCATGCATCCGCGAGGGGCGCCTCGACGAGATCGAAAAGCACATCGAGAACGGCCGTTCCCTCTACCAGATGCAGACCCTCGACCAGCACCTGCTGGATCTGTGCGAGAAGGACGTCATCACCTTCGATCAGGCGAAGCTTATCACCCGCTCCATGGATCTGGAGCGGAAGCTGGCCTTCACCGAGTGATGGGAGAATTTTCACTGGACTGCGGGGTGCCAGACCGCGTACGATGGTGAAATCGGTCATGGGCCGGATATATCACAAGAGTACGGAAGGACTAAGTAATGAAACAGGCACAGAAGGGCGACCGGGTGAAAATCGATTTTACCGGCAAGCTCCAAGATGGAACGGTTTTCGACAGCACCCTCGAGGCAGAGGGGTGCGATAGCGACGAATGCGGATGCGAGACCGACGAATGCTGCGAAGACGAAGACTGCGGCTGCGAAACCGGCCCCATGGAGCTGACCATCGGCGGGGGAGAGTTCTTCGAGCAGGTTGAAGAGGCCCTGATCGGCATGGCTCCCGGCGACAAGAAGACCGTCACGATCCCCGCTGAAGACGCCTTCGGCGAGTACGACGAGGAGAAGGTCTTCTCGGTACCCAAGAGCGACCTCCCCGAAGACCTGATTCCCGAAGTGGGGCAGGAGCTGGTTCTCGCCAACGACGACGAGGAAGAGATCGGGGTCGCCGTGGTGGAGGTGACCGACGACAGTGTCACCTTCGACGCCAACCATCCCCTGGCGGGCGAAGACCTCACCTACGAATTCTCGCTGGTGGAAATCCTCTAGAATCACCCACAATACCTACGCACGGAAACAGCAAAGGCGGCCATCGGCCGCCTTTGTCGTCACAAGCAGCGGCACTCCCCTCCTTCACCCCTGCACGGCCTCCTTGATCCGTTTGCAGACCTTTACCCATGCCTTGTTCTGTTCGGCCTTGCTCAAGGTGTCGATGGGGCGGTCGGGGTTGATGGCCGCCTGGTAGTCGCGGATCTCCGTCTCGTCGTAGGAACTGAAAGAGAGGGGGACCCAGAGGATCGTCAGTCCCCGCTCCCGAGCCGCCGCCAGCAGAGGGGGCAACTCGCTGGAGGCGATGAAGTCGGACTCCAGAAAATTCGGGCTGACGAGAACCACGGCAACCGTGGCATGCTCGAGGGCGGCGGTGATCTCATCTCTCCAGCGCTCACCCGGCTTGATCTTCGTGTCGTCCCAGACGGCAAGAGTCTCGCCGTGAATGTAGGGTTTCAGGTGGGTCTTGAGTCTCGTGAGCCACTCCCCGTCCTTGTGGCTGTAGCTGATAAAGACCTCCCCTCCCCCTGTCTTCGGGGCAATGGGGATGGCCGGCATTGCCACACCGCTCCCTGCAGCGAGGCTTTTTACCAGATAGCGTTCGAAGAGGTTTCCGGTGGTTTCGCCCGGCTTCTTGAGCTCGAACTGCTCCGGCCCCTCGTACTCCGCCACCGCCTGCCGCACGGCATTGAAGGTCCTCTTGTCCACCAGGATGCGCCTGCCGTTGCGCGCGTGGGACATGAGGTTGGCCGCCAGGATGACCCCGACGCCGATGGCGGTGAACTCCTTTGCCCGCTCGCTCCCGACGCAACCGAGAATGACCGTGTCGGTGGCGATCCCGACCCCCACATCGAGAAAACCGAGGGGAGCGTTCGTCTGGGCGTCCCAGGCGTCCCGCATGCCGCCGAAATTGGCCAGCATCGTAAACGCGCACCTGACCGCATTGAGGGCCTGCTCCTCTCCCCGAAAAAAGGCGAGGACACCGTCACCGAGAAACTTGTTGACGATCCCCCGGTGGGCAAAGACGGCCTCGGCGAGCATGGCAAGGAAATCATTGAGGATCCGCTGGGTATCCTCGGGGCTGCCGAAGATCTGGCAGAGCTGGGTGAAGCCGCGCATGTCGGCAAAGAGGATCGTGATGGTTTCCCGGTGGGCGGGACTGTTGAGCTCGTCGATGAGCTCCGTCGGCCCCCGGGTATCGTCGCGGTAGGCATAGAATCCCATGTGGGCCAGGAGCTCTTCGATGAGCCGCGCGTTACGGATGGCCACGGCGGCCTGGGCGGCGAAATGCTCCAGGAGGACGCGATCCCGTTCCGTATAGCCGCCGCTGCGCTTGTTGAGAATCTGGACGACCCCCATGGGCCTGCCGGCCACGGCGAGGGGGACGCAGATCATGGAGGCGGTGGGGCGCTTCGTGTCGCCGTCAACCCCCTTGAAGTGGTTCGCGTCGTCTGCCAGGGCGTTCTCCACCAGGGACCTGCCGGTACTGAAGACCTCCCCAGCCTTGCTGCGCAGGGGAATTCCCTGCTCGGCCGACTCCCCCCACTGCTTCAGGAGGAGGTCGGCGTCATCGCCAACGGCATGGGCAAAGTAGAGCGTGCCCCGCTTCTCGCTGTGGAGGATGACGCTGGCATCGGGGGAGTCGGTCAGGACGCTCGCCTTGTCGAGAATGGTCTTGAGGAGGGTTGTGAGACCCACCTCTGCCGCCAGTTCGCGGCCGCACTCCACAAGGGTCACCAGCTCTTCCTTCTCCAGCAGTTCGGAACCTGTACCCATGAAACCTCCCGATGACATTCCGGCGCCGTACCGTGGACGTAATCCGTTAAACGGGCACACTGCCCGGAATTGTGGAATCAGTATACCTGACGGACACGAAACGGCAATCGGGAGGCCACGATCGAAGGGTTCGTGTTCCCTGCAAATTCATGGTATAGGACCACCTGACACCCCAAAGAGGAGACGCAATGACAGACGGAAGGACCGGAGCTCCCCCCCCGCTCCCCTGGCCAACAGGCCAGACCCCCCTGAGGCTGGCCCCCAGGCAGGGGGTGACCAACCGGGCCCTGCGCGCCCTGCTCATCGACTGGGTGCGGCCCGACACGGTCTTCACCGAGTTCATGCGGGTCAATCCCCGGGGGTCGCGGCAACCGATCAGGGCGGGGGACCTGCGGGAGGTGGCTGCAGCGGAGGAGGGTGTCCCCCTGGTGGTGCAGCTCATTGGCCACGACCGGGAGGCCCTGGTGGACGCAGCCCAGGCTGCCCAGGAAGCCGGGGCCGTCCACATCAACCTGAATCTCGGCTGTCCCTACGGGCGGATGACCTCCGGCCTCACCGGCGGGGGTATGCTGCGGCGCCCCGAAGTGCTGGAAGAGCTCATCCCCGCCCTGCGCCGAGCCATCGCCGGGACTTTTTCCGTCAAGCTGCGGGCCGGCTACGACGATCCCGGCCAGGTCACCGGCCTTCTCCCCCTGTTCGAGGAGACGGGGGTCGATTTTCTCGTGCTCCATCCCCGGACGGTGGTGCAGGAGTACACCGGCCGGGCGGACCATGCCGTCACCGCACGGGTGGTTCAGCAGACCCGCCTGCCGGTCATCGCCAACGGCGATATCCGCACCGCCGCCGACGGCCTGCGGGTTCTGCGGGAGACCGGCGCTGCCGGGCTGATGCTGGGGAGAGGAGCCATTGCCGATCCGCTCCTGTTCGAACGGATC
>CAJPFF010000129.1 GCA_905339345.1 Geobacteraceae bacterium
TCCAGGCTCAAGGACATCGTCGACCTCTTCACCGACACCGGAATCGGCACAAGGGCGTATTCGATAATCGAACAGGGGCAGGTCGGCTGGCTCATCACCGCCAAGGCCGAGGAGCGCAGGTCCATTTTCGAAGAGGCCGCCGGGATAAACAAGTTCAAACACAAGAAGGACGCCGCCTTAAGAAGGCTTGAGTCGACGAGGGAGAACCTCACCCGCGTCAACGACATCATAAGCGAGGTCAAAAGGCAGCTCAATTCTCTCAACAGGCAGGCCAAGAAGGCCGAGAGATACAAGGCATTGAAAGAGGAGCTCAAGACGCTCGAGCTTACTCTTTCCTCCCTTGAGTTCACGAAGATGAGAGAGGCCCTTTCCGGCGTCTCCAAAAGGCTCGAGGCAGTAAAGGACGAGGAAGTAGCCGCTGGCACGCTGATTGCCGCCAAAGAAGAGCAGGCCGAAGAGCTCAAGGTCGAGCACCTCGGGGTAGAGGGCGAGTACAAGGGCATAAGGGAGCGGGTCTTCGAGGCCGAGCGCGCCATACAGAACGAAGAGCAGGGCCGTGCTCTTGCCCAGATGAGGATAGAGGAGCTTGGGCGGAGCCAGGAGCGCCTCAGGGTAGAGATAGAAGAGATAGCTTCCAGCCGCGAGGGCGCGTCAAAAGAGATAGAGGCGCTGAGGCAGTCACTCTCTGAGCTCGCCTCCCTGATAGACGCAGATTCAGCGAAACTCAACGAGGACTCGAAGTCCCTTGAGACGGTATCTTCCGAGCTCCGCGCCAGGGAAGAGGCGCAGCGTGCCCTCAAGGCCGAGTCTTTCAAGATTTCCAGCAGGTTCTCCGACATAAGGAACGCTATCGGCAACTGCCTTCGCGACGAGGAGCATCTCCGGGCACGCGAGGCAAAGGCCAGGACCGAGATAGAAGCCGCGGCGTCCGCCCTTTCCTCCAAGGAAGAGCCTATAAAGGCATTGAGAGAGAACATCGCTGCCGCCTCGAGCCGCAAGGAATCCCTCCAGGCCGAGCTCACCGGCGTCAGGCAGAGCCTCGAAGTTTTCGAGAAGGACAGGTCCGAGAAGGCAAGGGAGATATCCAGGACAAAAGACGAGTACTCGAAAGCCTCGGCGATGCTCGCCACCCTCGAGAGCATGGACAGGAACCTCGAGAGCGTCAAGGGCGGCGCGAAGGCCATAATGCAGCGCCAGGACAAAACAGGCGTCTACGGCCTCATAGCTGACTGCATAGAGACCAACCCCGG
>CAJPFF010000130.1 GCA_905339345.1 Geobacteraceae bacterium
GTGGATGTCTGGGAGTCGTGCTGGGTTGGGCACGAGCTCTACGGCAAGTACGGCGCCAACCTCTCCCGCAAGGTGGGGAACAAGGAAATCATCGTCGAGGACTACAGCCACGCAGAGATGATGTTCCGCTTCGCCGCCGGCGCATCCGGCGCCCCCTACGCCGCCACCCAGACATCCCTCGGTACCGACATCCACAACCCCGAATACGACATGCTCGGCCGCGCCGGCAAACGGGACGGGAAGCGAATCCCCAAGCACAAATACATCTTCACCGAAGACCCCTTCTACGGCGCGGGCTCACAGGTGCTGGTGCCGGCGGCAAAGGTGGACATCGCGATAATGTGCGTCCAACAGGTGGGGGAAGAAGGGACGGTGCGCACGAGCGGCCAGTACTACTCAGACCCCGAGGCAGCCCGAGCCGCGGACATCACCATCGTCATGGCCGAGGAGATTGTCCCCGAGGAGTATCTGCGCCGAGAGGCCGACCGCAACACCATCACCAGTTTCGAGGTGGACTACATCCTGGAATGCCCCTTCGGCGCCCACCCCACCGGCATGTTCGGCCGCTACGACGTGGACGGCGCCTTCCTCAAGGATTTCTATAGCCGGACACGGACCCAGGAAGGGTTTGACGATTTCACGAAGGAGTGGATCACGGGGCTCGACCACATGAGCTATCTGGAAAAGCTCGGCTGGCCGCGGATGCTGACTCTGAAGGCGAACACCGCGCTCAACTACTCGACCGGCGTGAAGAGGGGGCAATGATATGAGCAGAGAGTACGCGAATCCGGAAGAATACGGCCTTGCCGACCTACTGTGCTGCGCGGCGTCCCGCGAGGTGCAGGACAACGAAATCGTCTTTGCCGGCACCGGTCTCCCCATGGTGGCGATCATGCTGGCTCAGAGAACCCACGCCCCTAACCTTAAACTCATCTTCGAGGCCGGGACCCTGGACGGCCGTCCGCCGGCAATCCCCACGTCGGTGGGCGATGCCCGGTGCGAAATGGGAGCCTCCCGCTCATCGGGGCTCTACGACGCCTTCAGCATCGCCCAGCGCGGTTATGTGGACCTGGGCTTCCTGGGGGGCGCCGAAGTGGATGAATACGGCAACGTGAACACCACCTGCATCGGCGACTACCTGAACCCCGAACTGCGCCTCACCGGCAGCGGAGGCAATCCCGACATCAACTCCTTCGCCAAGCGGACCGTCTTCATCATGGTCCACGAAAAGCGCCGCTTTACCCCCAACGTCAGCTACATCACAAGCCCCGGCTGGCGGGTGAAAAAGTGGCCGGAAGGCGACTTCGTCCATCGGCGTGAGCTCTACGGCGCCGCCTACCGCGGCGGCCCCTCAGCAGTCATCAGCACCGCCGGCGTCTTCCGGTTCGACGGCGAAACCGGCCGCATCTACCTGGACACCTGCCACCCCGGCAAGACGCCTGAGGAAATCAGGGAGATGTGTCACTTCCACCTGGACATCTCCCGGGTCAGCGGCGAAACCCTCCCCCCCACCCGTGAAGAGCTGCACTTCATCCACGACGTCCTCGATCCCGAGCAGATCTTCATCCCCAAAGTGAAAAATGCGTAGGCGTTTAGTGTAATTTTTTAAGCAACTCGACACATTAACCGGCCGAGTGACAAAAAAGCACCGTACGCAGGGAGAAAATAGCTTCCCGTGCGTACGGTGCTGGTCCCAGTCCTGAGGGGTACCGGGCCATTTCGTTAAACTAGATGCGGTTCATTCTCCTGGCTGCCTCCATGAGTTCACCCCGGAAGTCGGGATGGGCGACATTGATCAGGTTCATGGCCCGTTGCTTGGCGGTCTGGCCCCGGAGCTTGGCTACCCCGAACTCGGTCACCACGTGATCCACATCGTTCTTGCTGGTGGTGACAGACGAACCTTGCATCAGGGCCGGAACGATGCATGATATCGTTCCATTCTTGGCAGTTGACGCCGTGCAGATGAATGCTTTCCCGCCTCGGGATCTGTTGGCACCGCGGGCAAAGTCGGCCTGTCCGCCCGTGCCGCTCCATTGCAGGTGGCCAAAGGATTCGGAACAGCACTGCCCAAGCAGATCCACCTGAATGGTGGCATTGATGGCAACCATATTGTCGATTTGGCCTATGACGCACGGATCATTGACGTAGTCCACCGGATGCATCTCAATGGTGGGGTTTTCGTTCATGAACTCGAATACTTTCCGCGTTCCCAGGGTAAAGGTACCCACGGTCTTGCCGCGGTGGATGTTCTTGCGGGAATTGTTTACCGCGCCGGAAAGCATCAGATCTACAATGCCGTTAGAGATCAGTTCGGTGTGTATTCCCAAATCCTTCTTCTTGAGCAGTGCAGTGCAAACCGCATTGGGAATGCCGCCCCACCCCATCTGGAGGGTTGATCCGTCCTCGATCATTTCAGCTATGTAGCCGCCGATGGCCTCTTCAACCACAGAAACGGGGGGGATATCCAGCTCCTTGAGGGGTTCGTCGCACTCGATGATATGGGTAACTTCGGAGATGTGAATATGACAGTTGCCGTGGGTACGGGGGCACTGGGGGTTCACCTGCACCACAACCTTTCCCCCAGTCTGCACTGCTTTCCTTACTGCTTCCATGGTGTAGCCCACGGACAGACTGCAGGTAAAGTAGCCATATTCATCCATGGGGGAAACCACGGTTCCCGCCACGTCGACGGGCCAATAATCCCGCATCAGTTTGGGGACCTCGCTGAAGTGGTTGGGGACAAAGTCTGCCCACCCTTTCTGCACAGCTTCGCGGGAAACGTGACTGGTGAACCACGCATTTACCTTGATATGCGGGACCGAATCCTCGGTGAAATAGTCGGGACAGAGGTGATGCTGCTGGTTGACGACAACCCCTTCCAATTCTCGCTTGCGGGCCGCCAATGCCTTGACGAAGAGGGTCGGCTCTCCTACGCCGAGGGGAAAGCAGAGGTGATCGCCAGACTTCACGATTGTTGCTGCTTCAGTCGCAGTGCAGAGTTTCTGTTTGTACTCCTGCTGAAAACTCTTTTTGGTTTGTGTGACGGTGTTCACGGCTGATACCTCCATTTTGAATATGTTCTGATAGACTGAACAATTATTCCGTAAACCTGCGCTTGGTTTGTGCCCAATTTCACTACATTCCCATCAAGTAATCCATTCCAGCTTTGATTCCCTTCACCCCGATGATAATGACAAAAACATACACATCCTGGATATTCTCCTTCCGCAGGTGACGTTTATGCTCCAGCAGACATCGCAATGAACTACATAGCAAGGGCAATACCAAAACATTGTTTTTCTACAAATCAAATGCTTTTTCTCGATTTCCTCGTAAATCCACCAGTTTCGTCGAACACGCATCATGTATACGGGAATTCGCTCGATTATCTATGTAAACTTATGTTGTCACCAGATGGACTGAATTGAATTGACAAACGAGATAAATGCTCTTTTTAATCAGACAGTTGAACGAGATTTACAGTTCTTGTTCCACATGTAAACAATAGTTTACACTTCTTGACGTCTATGCGCCATTCCGAACTGACCAGGCATACTTAATAAATTTTGCTCACTTCTTAATAAATACTGCGTTTCAATTTATAACATTGTTAGCGATATGGAGTAATAGATGCTTTGTGAGGTGAACTGGGTGTGAATATGGCAGGTGGGTAATCAGGCAAGTTCATTAATCGGTCGCAGGATTGTGGTCACACTATCCCCGGCCAGTTTTTCTGCCATTTTGCTTGCGTGTGGTGTTCAGGCTGGGTGTTCATCCTGACCGGCGTGCTTTTGCAGCTTTTTGTAGAGTCCCTGCCGTGAGATCCCCAAGAGTTGGGCAGCATGGACCTTGTTCCCGTGGCTGGACTCGATTGCCTCGTGAATGAGCAGCTTTTCAAATTCGTCGACAATCTGGCTGATATCCTTTTTGCCGAGACTGGCGCGGATGAATTCCTCGGCTCCCGGGGCAGTGGCGCGGGCGGACTCTATACCTTCACGGGGGAACAGCCGGCAAAGCTGATCGGGAAAATGCTCTCTCTTGATCAGAGGACCGACGACGACGTTGAACGCGCTTTCAATCACATTGCGGAGTTCGCGGATGTTCCCCGGCCAGTCGTAGCGCCTGATTATATCCCATGCCTCGTCATCGAGTCCCTGCACGTCAAGTCCGAATTCAACGTTAAACTTGTCGATGAAACTGCTGATGATGGACGAGATATCCTCCATTCGCTCCCGAAGCGGGGGGATGGTGAGGGTTACCACGTTGAGCCGGTAGTAGAGATCTTCCCGAAATTTTCCTTCCTTGACCTGCTGCTCGAGGTTGCTGTTGGTAGCTGCCACCAGTCGGACATCGACATTCCTCGAGCTTGTGCTTCCCAGCGGCGTCAACTCCTTTTCCTGCAACAGCCGCAGCATTTTGGCCTGCATATAGAGTGGCATGTCACCGATCTCGTCAAGGAAGATGGTGCCGGTATGGGCCTGTTCAAACCTCCCGAGTTGCCCCCCCTTCTTGGCTCCAGTGAAGGCACCCTCCACATAACCGAAAAGCTCCGACTCCAGAAGGTGTTCGGGTATGGCTGCGCAGTTCATCTTGACGAATGGCGCATAACGTCGGTTGCTGGCGGAGTGAATGGCGTGGGCGAAAAGCTCCTTGCCGGTCCCGCTCTCCCCTCGCAGGAGGATGTTGGAGGTCTTGAGGGCGACTCGCTGAAGGATATCCTTCAACTCCGCGATCTTTCTGCTCTGGCCGACGATGCTGTTGATATCGTATTTGAAGAAGGCCTCGCTGCCCGTAATATTTCGTTGTTGTTTCCGCGGTTCCGACGCGGCCAGGCGGCTGGCAATGAGGGTGATCTCCCGTATGTCACTAAAGAGAATCTTTCCCACGCAGCCGATCACCCTGTCTTCCTTGATAAGCGGAAAGATACTGGCGTACACCTGTTTGCCGTTCAGATAATGGGTGACGCCGATCTCCGGCTTGCCGGTTTCCATCACCAAAGGCATGCGTGAGGGCTGGGAATTATTGGTATAGGCTTGCTGTATGTGCTTGCCGATCATGGTCTGCGGGGTTGTATCGAACAGTTTGGCGAAAGACTGGTTGACCAGGACCACTATGCCCTTTCGGTCAACAACAATAATTCCATCGTGATCAAAATTCAGGAAGGAATTGGTTGAACGGAGAATTTCACCGAGGTCGTCGGTCGAGTCGGTGACATCTTCGGGAAGCATCCTGAGGAGCGACAGCGCCCCTCCCACAATCCGGTCATCCTCGATGATCGGCACGTAATCGCAGACTATATGCTTCGTCTCCAGCTTTATGATCTGGTGGCTGAAACTGATACCGCTTCGCATGAGGTTGCCGAGGTTCGCCAGATCGAAGATATCTTCGATCCTCCGTCCCAGGAGGGCCTCTGGAGGCATGCCTATCAGCCTGCCGGCGGTCTCATCGAGGGAAACTATTCCGAGATCGGTGCCCACCCGGAGAATCCCTGCGCTGCCAGCCTCTACCAGCGGGTCCCCGATCGACCCACCCATCGCACTAACATCGGCACTATTCATAAAAACCTTTTCTCTCGCTTACCTACTCCAATAGACTAATTTGTGTTTAGAAGGCGTCAACACCACTCACAGCAGCGCTCGCACAAGCTAGACTTTTATGCGTATTATTGAGTATATGCAAGGGGTTAGATTCTTGTCAACG
>CAJPFF010000131.1 GCA_905339345.1 Geobacteraceae bacterium
AAAGGACCGGTGGCCACGATGCTGGTGCAGTCCGGCACGCTGAAACGGGGCGATGCGGTACTGGTTGGCGCCGTATCGGGGCGCGTGCGTGCGATGCTGGACGAAAATGGCAAAGCCGTGAATGAGGCCGGACCATCGATCCCGGTTGAAATACAGGGCTTGTCTGAAGTGCCGGTGGCCGGTGAAGACATGATGGTGCTTGCAGACGAGAAGAAGGCGCGTGAAATTGCCTTGTTCCGCCAGGGCAAGTTCCGTGACGTAAAACTGGCCAAGCAGCAGTCTGCCAAGCTGGAAAACATGCTGGAACAGATGGCAGAGGGCGAAGTGCGCACGCTGGCGTTGATCGTCAAGGCCGACGTACAGGGTTCGTGCGAAGCCATTGCCGCTTCCTTGCAGAAACTGTCCACTGACGAGGTCAAGGTCAATATCATCCATAGCGGGGTGGGAGCGATCAGCGAATCCGACATCAACCTCGCACTGGCCTCGAAGGCAGTGGTCATCGGTTTCAACACGCGTGCCGATGCCGCTGCGCGCAAACTGGCGGAAGCCAGCGGCGTGGATGTGCGCTACTACAACATCATTTACGAGATGGTGGATGAAATCAAAGCCGCTCTCTCTGGAATGTTGGCGCCGGAGAAAAAGGAAAACATCACCGGCACGGTGGAAGTCCGTCAAGTGTTCGTCATTTCCAAGATCGGCACTGTGGTCGGTTGCTATGTAACCGACGGCCTCATCAAGCGCAATTCTCAGGTTCGCGTGCTGCGCAACAATGTGGTCATTCACACCGGTGAACTGGATTCGCTGAAACGCTTCAAGGATGACGTCAAGGAAGTGCGCTCGAATTTTGAGTGCGGCTTGTCGTTGCGCGGTTTCAATGACCTCCAGGTTGGCGACCAGCTTGAAGCGTTCGAAATCGTCGAAGTGGCGCGCGCGCTGTAATGCCCAAGGACTACGCCAGAACGGACCGCATCGCCGAGCAGATTCAGCGCGAACTGGCCGAACTGGTGCGCCTGGAAGTCAAGGATCCGCGTGTGCGCATGGTGACCGTGACCGGCGTGGAGGTGGCCCGCGATTATTCGCACGCCAAGGTGTTCTATACCACGCTGGACGGTGCGAACAATGCGGTGCAACAG
>CAJPFF010000132.1 GCA_905339345.1 Geobacteraceae bacterium
CCCGGGCGTAAAGGCTCATCTGGTGGGTGCCCAGGTAGTCGAAGAGGAGGCCGATGCCGAACACGATCAGGTGCTTGCGGTGAAGCCCCTCCCTCCTGCCGCTGAAGACCGCGTAGGTGTAGAAGATCAGGGCCAGGATCATGGAGACGATTCCTCGTGCCAGCATGGTCAGTCTTCCTCTCCCGATCCCGAATTCACCAGCCGTCCCGACTGCCGCAGGGCCTCGTAGAGGACGATCCCTGCCGCTGTGGAGAGGTTGAGGCTCCGGACCTTTCCGAAGATAGGTATCCGCACCGTCTGCTCCCAGTTGGCCCGGATCAGTTCCTCGGGGAGCCCTACCGTTTCCTTCCCGAAGACGATGAAGTCCCCTTCCTGAAACCCTGCTTCCACATGGGTGCGGGCCGCCTTCTTGCTCGTGTAGACGAAACGCCCTCCCGGATAGGCCCGCTTCAGGGCGTCAAGGTCGTCCCAGTAGTGGATCTCCACCTCGCTCCAGTAGTCGAGCCCCGCCCGTTTCAGGTAACGGTCATCGGTGGAGAATCCCAGCTTCCCCACCAGGTGGAGAACCGTGCCGGTGGCGCCGCAGAGGCGGGCAATGTTGCCGGTGTTGGGGGGGATTTCCGGCTCGATGAGGACGATGTGAAAGGGTGGTTTGTCGGACATTCTCTTCCCTTCTGACTGCTTGACGTATACGTGTTACAGAGGTTGCCGGTCTTGCATTTTGCGGTGGACGGGTCTATTATTATCGCTTCTTCGCGGTCGCGCAAAGTACTTTCTTCCAGTCAGGATTCGTTACGGATACCCGCACCATATTCCATTAAAAAGGGAGCAGCAATGAAGATCATCGTTACCGACGAGGTGGCTCAGGAAGGGTTGGCACTTCTGGCCCAGGACCCGCGCGTGGAGATTGACGTCAAGCTGGGGCTCAAGAAGGAGGAGTTGCTGGCGATCATCGGAAATTACGACGCCATCATAACCCGTAGCGGTACCACCGTTGACAAGGATCTCCTCGACGCCGGCGCCAAGCTTCGGCTCATCGCCCGGGCCGGGGTCGGCATCGACAACGTGGATGTTGACTACGCCAGTTCCCGCGGCGTGATCGTGGTGAACGCTCCCTTCGGCAACACCAATAGCGCCGCCGAGCACGCCATGGCGCTGCTTCTGTCGTTCTGCCGCAACGTGACCCGGGCCAACGGCAGCCTCAAGAGCGGCGAGTGGAAGCGGGCTCCCTTCACCGGCTACGAGCTCAAGGGGAAGACCGCCGGCGTCATCGGCCTCGGCAAGGTTGGGGGGCGGGTCGCCACGCGGCTCAAGGCCTTCGAGTGCGAGGTCCTTGCCTGCGACCCCTACATCGCCGCGAAGCGCGCCCATGACCTGGGAGTGAAGCTCGTTTCCCACGACGAGATCTACCGCAACTGTGACATCATCACCGTCCACACCCCCCTGAACGAAGAGACCCGCAACATGATCGGTGAGCGCGAACTGGCCATGATGAAGAATGGCGTCATCATCGTGAACGCCGCCCGGGGAGGGATCATCGAGGAAGAGGCGCTCCTGAAGTATCTGGAGTCGGGCAAGATCACCGGTGCCGCCATCGACGTATTCAGCGTGGAGCCCCCCAAGAGCGATGTGCTGCAGAAGCTCATCGCCCACGAGCGGGTGGTGGTTACCCCGCACCTGGGGGCCAATACCTTTGAAGCCCAGATCAATGTGGCGGTGGATGTCTCCAAGGAGATCCTCAACTACCTGGATGACCTCCCCCTGGAGAATGCCGTGAACATCCCCCGCTTCGACGTGGCTCTCATGGACCAGATGCGGCCGTTCCTGAACCTCATGAGTGTCATGAGCGATTTCGTCATCCAGCTCGTCGACACAAACATCGACACGGTGACCTTCTCTTACGCCGGGAACATCGCCCACTACGACTGCACCCCCCTGAGCGTCTGCGGGCTGTCGTCGATCCTCAACCGGATGGTGGAGCAGGACGTGAACATGGTGAACGCCACCCTCATTGCCGACCAGATGGGAATCACCGTGGATGAGCACAAGTCGACCCAGTCACCCTCGTTCTCCAATATGATCACCCTCAATATCGAGGGGCAGGGGGAGAAGCGGACCATCGCCGGAACCCTTTTCGAGGGGAGTCCGCGCATCGTGAAACTGCGCGACTACCAGGTGGACTTTGCCCCCGAGGAGCACATGCTCATCCTTACCTACGGCGACCGGCCGGGGATGATCGGCAAGATCGGCACCATCATGGGGGCCCACGACATCAACATCGCCTCCATGAACCTGGGTCGCCGCGAGAAGCGTGGCGAGGCCATGGTCATCCTCTCCCTTGACTCGGCTATACCTCCCTTCGTCGTGGAGGAGGTTCGCAAGGCGACCGAAGCCGCGTTCATCAAACCGATCCACATGCCGGGCGCCAAGTGCGACCGAGGGTGCGGGTGCGGCATCTGACCTCATTCTGAATGAACTGGATTAATGACAGGAAGGGCCGGTCTCGTGGAGGGGCCGGCCCTTTGTGTACTGAAGGGGGAGGCAAGGTGAAACGGATCGGTCTGATCGTGGCGGCACTGCTGGCCGGGATGTCTGGCGTACTGGCGGGAGGGGTTGGGGCATCGGCTGCCGGCCGTGACCGTGCAGACGCCGTGGTTGCTGGAGGCAGGGTAACGAGGGTGTGGGACGGGGATACGGTCGTTATCGCGCCTCCGGGGCGAGGGAAGTCCTATACCTGCAGGCTGTATGGCATCGATGCGCCCGAGACCCCCAAAAAAGGGGTTCCGGGGCAGCCTTATTGCGTAGCGTCGGCAGCCGAGTTGCGAAAGCTTGTTCTGAGTCGGGACGTGGCGGTGGAGTTGACTGGCGAGCAGAGCCATGGCCGCCAGGTTGGTATCATCCTTCTCAACGGGGTGGACCTGAACCGGGAGATGGTACGGCGGGGCTATGCCTGGGCCTACGTCCGGCACCTGCGGCGCCCCCACGCCTCGGCCTACCTGGGGGCAGAGCAGGAGGCCCGTCAGGCGCGCCGTGGGTTGTGGCTCGATCGCAACCCGATGCCACCCTGGGAGTATCGCAGGAAGCTGAGGGTGGGCAGCAGGTGATGCCAATTCCGGCTGCGCGACATCACGGGTAGCAGAAACAAAAAAGAGCCCCGCTTCAAGGCGGGGCTCTTTTTTGTTTCATGGCGCGACCGGAATCAGCCGTGCAGCGGCCTCCCGCCGCAGCGCTTGAGCCGGTCATGGGCCTTGCGCAGGATCTCCTCGGTGGTCTTCCAGTCGATGCACTTGTCGGTGGTTGAGACGCCGTAGCGAAGCTGCGACAGATCCTTGGGGATCGGCTGGTTCCCCTCTTCAAGGAAACTCTCTATCATGACCCCTGAGATGGAGCGGTTGCCCGCCTCGATCTGGTCAATGACGCAGTCGAGCACCTCCGGCTGCTTCTCGTGGCGCTTCTCCGAGTTGCCGTGGCTGCAGTCAACCATGATTGTCGGGAAGAGTCCCCCCTTTTCCAGCATTTCCTCGGTCTTGGCGATGTCTTCGGGGAAGTAGTTGGGCTTCTTGCCGCCGCGCAGGACGATGTGGACGTCGGGGTTGCCGGTGGTCTGGATGATGGAGGTCTTCCCGTCCCGGTTGATGCCGAGGAAGCTGTGGGGGTGGAGCGCCGCGTTCATGGCGTCGATGGCGATCTGCAGGTTGCCGTCGGTGCCGTTCTTGAACCCGACGGGGAAGGAGAGGCCGCTCGCCATCTCCCGGTGGGACTGGCTCTCGGTGGTCCGGGCGCCGATGGCCCCCCACGAGATGTAGTCGGCCAGATACTCGGGGGTGATGGTGTCGAGCATCTCGCACGCCACCGGCAGGAGCATTTCGGTTATGTCGTCCAGAAGCCGTCGCGCGATGCCGAGCCCCTTGGAGATCTGGTGGGTGTGGTTCATGTCGGGATCGTTGATGAGCCCCTTCCAGCCGATGGTGGTGCGGGGCTTCTCGAAGTAGACCCGCATTACGATGAAGAGTTGATCTGAGAGTTCGCCGGCGAGTCGCGCCAGGCGCCCCGCATACTCCAGGGCAGCTTTGGGGTCGTGGATGGAGCAGGGGCCCACCACCACCATGAGGCGGGTATCTTTCCCCTTCAGGATGTTTTTGATGTGGGCCCTGCTCCCGTTGACGGATTCGGCCGTCTCCAGCGACTGGGGGAATACCTGCCGCAGGTCGGCGGGGGCGATGATTGGGGTTATGCTTGTGACCTTCAGGTTGCTTGTTTTTGTCATTATGGGAATTGTCCTTTGATTTCATGAGGATTGCTAAACTTGGCCACTGTAGCGCGTTCACCCTCAAATGTCAAAAGGTATGTATTGCCTCTCATGGGCGCTCATGAAGGTGGATCGGCCTGGAGCTGGCTGAAGTTCATTCGCTCCGCGCCGGCGGTGACCATTTCGTCGATAGCCGATGCCGAGTCGCCGGGCTTCAGATCGACACCCCGCACAGCATCTTCAAGGAGCGCCACCGACAGGCCGTGGCGCAGCCCGTCCAGGACCGACTCCTTGACGCAGTAGTCGGTGGCGAGCCCTCCCACGTAAAGTTTTCGGATCCCCAGCTCCTTCAGTACGACGGAGAAGCGAACGCCGTCATCCATTATCGCCTGGAATGCCGAGTAGTCGTCGCGTGACGGGTCCATCCCCTTGGAGATCACGATGACGTCTTCGGGAAGCGCCAGGTCCCGGTGGAACCGGGCCCCCTCGCTCCCTTGCACGCAGTGGACCGGCCAGATGCCGCCGTAGTCGCGAAAATGGGACGTGGTGGCCGGATGCCAGTCCCGGGAGGCGAAGATCGGTAGTTTCCGCTCCCCGAAGAGCGCCATGTAGTGGTTGAGGACCGGCACGACCCGGTCCCCCTCGGGGACGGGGAGCCCCCCGCCGGGGCAGAAGTCGTTCTGGACGTCGACGATCAGAAGGGCTGACGTGGTTTTCACGGCGTTTCTCCCCGGTGGAGCTTTTTGTATCCCCGCTGCACCTCGTCCATGAGTCGCAGCCGCAGTTCGTTGAGGCCGCTGCTGATGGAGACCTTGAACTTGTGGGGATTGATGAAGCGAAGGCATCCCTGCGGCAGGCGGGAGAGCTGTTCCCGGCAGCGGTCCGCCATCTCGTCGAGGGTGGGAGGAGGCTCCGCCGTCCGCGCACCGTTTTCCATGGCAACGCCACGGACCTCCTCAAAGCGGGCTTCCAGAGGGATGGTGATGTATTGAAGGGGATTGGCCGGATCGAACACCGTGGCGCCGGGGGCGATGTCCTCACCAGCAAGGCAGATCACGTCCTGGATGAACGAACCGTCGGGCGCCACGGCCCGCAGGAGCCGCTTGCGGTCGGGGAGGGTCGCCTTGGCGATATCGCTCGTCACCTTGAGCTTGGGCCGGTCGCCGATCCGGACCAGCTTGTAAACCCCCCCCAAGGCGCCGCCCCCCTCGCCGGCGCAGGTGGCAAGCCGGGTTCCCACCCCGTAGATGTCGACCCGGCTCCCTTCGCTGCGCATCGATTCGATCACGTATTCGTCCAGTTCGTTGGAGGCGACGATCTTTGCGCCGGGGAAACCCGCCTCGTCGAACATGCGGCGCGTCTCCCGGGAGAGGTAGGCCAGGTCTCCCGAGTCGATCCGCACTCCAACGAGTTCGTGCCCCCGTGACCGTAGCTCCCGTGCCACGGTAATGGCATTGGGGATCCCGCTTTTAAGCGTATCGTAGGTGTCCACGAGGAGGATGCAGCTGTCGGGGAATACCTCCGCATAGGCGCGGAAGGCGGTCAGTTCGTCGGGGAAAGCCATGATCCAGCTGTGGGCGTGGGTTCCCCTCACCGGGATGCCGAAGAGTTTCCCTGCCAGCACGTTGCTCGTGCTCCGCACTCCCCCCACGTAGGCGGCCCGGGCCTCGCTTATCCCCCCGTCGGGCCCCTGGGCGCGGCGCAGACCGAACTCCAGAACTGTTCCGTCGGCCGCCGCATGGACAATCCGGGCCCCTTTGGTGGCGACCAGGGTCTGGAAATTGATGATGTTCAGGAGCGCCGTCTCCACCAGTTGCGCCTGGGCCAGGGGCGCCTCCACCGTCACGAGGGGCTCGTTGGCGAAAACCACCGTCCCTTCGGGCGCGGCCGTCACCTTTCCCCGGAACCGGAACGTGCGGAGGAAGTCGATGAAACGGGGGCGAAAGATTCCCAGATTGTGAAGATATTCGAGCTCATCCTCCGCGAACTGGAGGTTTTCCAGGTATCCGAGGGCCGTATCGAGCCCGGCAAAGACTGCATACCCCCCCAGGAAGGGGTTGTGTCGGAAGAAGAGGTCGAACACCGCCGGTTCGTCGGCCATCCCTTCTTCCAGGTAGCCGGCCAGCATGGTGAGCTGGTAGAGGTCGGTAAGAAGCGGTGAGTA
>CAJPFF010000133.1 GCA_905339345.1 Geobacteraceae bacterium
CTGTTCTGCAATGGCAAGGCGGATGTTCAGATGTTGCAGGTCGATGGGCTTTTCCAGGTAGTCATCCGCACCGGCAGCCAGCACCTGCCCGAGGTTTCCGAAGCGGGTGCGGGCAGTCACCACGAGGATCAGGCTTTCATAACCTTTCGGAACACTGCGTATTTTCCGGCACAGCTCCAGCCCGCTCTTTCCCGGCAAGGAACAATCTGCGATAACCAGCGGAAAACTTTGCGCCTGATAGGCTGCCCAGCCACTCTCGCCATCCTGATAATCTGCAACCTGATGGCCGCGAATTTCGAGGACTGACTTGAGGAGGGACCGCACCTCGGATTCATTCTCAACCAGCAGGATATTCATTATTTTATTTTCCCACACCCCATGCCTAAAGGCCCAAGCTTTTTTGAATGATGGACTAGTCGAAGAACGTTCCTCCACTTTGGGGCTGGCACATATCTCGGATTGATTATGACCACCCTAAAGTTCCGGTCTTTTACGCCGATAAATGACCCAGTAAGGAAGAATGGAGGCCGGTGTGAAAATTTCCGATTACGCTATGTCCATGCAGACCCGCCACGAGCAGTCGCAGCAGAGCATCGTCAAGGAAACCCTGCGCGTCTGGGTAGATCGTCCTGCGCCTGCATCGCCCCCCTCCCAGCAAGTGACCCTCTCCCCTGCTGCACGGGAAAAGCATGCCAGCGAAACCACCGCAATGGATGATGCCACGCGCAACGCCAAGCACGACCCCAAGCTCCAACTGCTCATTCTGATGCTGGAAAAATTGACCGGGCAAAAGGTCAGGGTGTTTGACGCCAGCGAGCTCAAACCGGCGCATGGCCCGGATTTGCCCTCCTACCCCGCTCCCGCCGGCAGCCAGCCACCCCCTCCCGCCGGTTTCGGAGTGGCATACGACAAGGTGGCAAGCTACAGCGAATTCGAGCAGACCACGATGCAGGCGAGCGGCATCATCAAGACCAGCGACGGACGCGAAATCCAGTTCAGCCTGAATCTGCTGATGCAGCGCCAGTA
>CAJPFF010000134.1 GCA_905339345.1 Geobacteraceae bacterium
GATGCCGACAAGGCCTACTATTACGGGTGCGACGGAACCGCAGCGAAATCCCCGGGTTACTGGAAGAATCACCCTGAGGCCTGGCCGGTGAATTCAATCACCATCGGCGGCAATATATACACGAAGGCTCAGGCCATCAGCCTCATGAACACTCCGGTTACCGGAGACAAGACCTATACCCTGTTCAAGGCCCTGGTGGCGGCAAAACTGGATGCCATGGGATGCGGCGATTCCTCCTGCGTAACTGACACCATCGCCAAGTCCGACGCCTGGATGGCCTTGCACCCCGTCGGAAGCGGAGTCGCAGGTGACAGCTCTGCCTGGAAACAGGCGGAACCCTGGTATCTTATTCTTGATGATTACATCAATGGCAAGCTGGTGTGCGGAGGGAGCAATACCTGTACTCCTCCGCCCCCTCCCGCACCAACCTGCGGTCAATGCAGCGGTGGGACAACGAAGCTGGTACTCAAGTACACTGGTGATTGCATCGCAAAGGTCGTCGTGAAAGACAGCAACGGCCAGACGCTGTTCTACGGCACCGTTGCACCGGACAGCAGCTTCAACTTCACCGGCAAGTCTACCAATGGCACCATGGGACAATACGTAAAGATCTACGTCAACGACAGCTACAAAGCTACGGTCTACACGGATTGCTCCAAACCGATCTATCCAGGGATGGGAATCGGTTCCTTCACCATAGTGGAGGGGTATAGCCTGAACGGAGGCAAGTTCTGCCGTGTATCAACGTCATCCTGCTCAAGCGATGACGACGACCACTACAGCAGCGACTACTGCGGCTCACACGATGGAGAGTCAAGCTGCCTCAGCTTCTTTGACCACGAAGAGCACGACGAACACGACGATTAATCATCGTCCGCAGTTACTGATTTTTCTTACCTGAATTATCGGGAGATGGGAAACCATCTCCCTTTTTTTATGGGTCGTAACTGGACACTATTTGGTAATGTGGTAGAAGCAGCAGAGGAGGGTTTCATGGGGGTCATCAGGGTTGTAACTGCATTCATCATCGGGCTGCTGATATTCCAGCTTTCCCGCCCAGTCGCCTATGCAAGTTACACCGTAAGAAATCGCATCATCACAAATCCTGCAGTTTCAGGACGGCTCCTGCCTTGGGGCACTGGCAAGATCGCTTCTTCCGGCGGGCAGTCGGCGTTTCTCTACCGTACGGAATCCTCCCGAGACTGGCTTTATTTGTATGATGGCTCCGGAAATGAGTCCCACATCCCACTGCCTGACCGCTTTGATCTGAATGACCGTGCCAATGCCGAGTATGTCCTGGCAACCCCTACGGATCTCTGGATATGGTCAGGGGTATTGGGACGGGCGGCGCTTCGCCATTACCGGCTCACTACCTCCGGTAGGCGCCCATTGCCTGACAGTGCTGCATTGGTTTCGATCAGGAGCGTCGGCGACAGCGACACCCGTCCTGGTGCACTTCTGAAGCTCAAGAGCGGAGGAGTTGTCGGGGTGTGGCACCAGTTCAGGTTACATCCAGACCGTCGTCTGGACATAGGTTTTATCTACGTGAGTCCAGAGGGTAAAATTAAAACGAACTTCCCGATCTCAGCACCAGGAAAGGAAGGGACGCCGGTTGCCGCGCGATGGGTGCTCGCGCAACATCCAGCCGATGGAAGCATCTGGGCGCTTTTCAAGCGGGACAGCTATCACGAGATCACTGCCATACATCTGACGGAGAGAGCGGAAGGGATCAGACTCGATTGGATCAGACCTGATTTCATCGGAAGGAAAGATGGAGGACACGGGCCTGAAGGGGAATATCCTTATCTTGCTGCCATAGCCGACCCCTCTAACAAAACGATTGTCCTTGCCTACCAGAACAATCGTTATGAGATCATGTATGTGACTGATGGAGATGGCAATTTTTTGAACGGCAGCTGCGGTGAAGAACGCTCAAGGCGGATGGAACCCTACTTCTTCGCCAAACGCACAATGGTAAGTATCGTGCGGGTTACAGCAGATGGGAGAAAAACCTACCAGGACTTTTCGGGATTTGTCGAGCGGACCCAGGAGTTCGGACTGTCGATCGCCGATCGACTCTGGGTCCTCAATCGGCGGATCGATTGTGAAACTACGAACTACGAGATGCTTCAGCGGCAAGGTGAGGTCATGCTGCGTTACCAGAATGGGGAATGGAACGCCCCCCTCATTCTTGGCAAGCTCGATACCGAGAAGGACTATTATGCGGCTTCACTGTTTTATTCTCCGTATCAGCCGCATTTTTTGATGCGTCTCGACGATGGCTTGCTGCATCTGTTTGAAGCAAAGCTCAGTCCGTGACTCGACGTTAGCGACTTACCAGTTGCTCAACGGGCTTCAACTACTTTATCAATTGGATACCGCATCGAATAAACACTCGGCGGTCCACACCTGCCAACCCTGAACATTATGAATACAGATCCGTCCTCAATCCCAAACCGGCTGGCGACCGTACCATAGGCTTTCCTGATCTGTTCCACATGCTGCGGAGAAAGTTTTTCCGTCTCACCATCGAGTACACGCCGCATGAGAAGCGTTATACCCGTCATGAGCTGAAAACTGAGATCAAGCCTCGTCGCTTCGAGCCACACTCGTTCAATGAGCCGGCCTGCACAGACACACTCCTTGTCACCTTTGCCCGAAACCGAAATCACCCCGATCGCAGCAGCGGAAAGGGCAAGCTTTCGAGCGGATCCCGCAATTATTCGAGGAACGCCGAATTGTTTCAAAAAACTCACCAACGGCCAACTCTTGAGCAGGGGAAACGCAAAGGAGTCGGGAGGTGCAAGTTCGAGGGTCTTGATATCGAGTCCATCGGCCCGTTCACGTGCTTCACGGTCGTTCCAGCGCACATGGTCAAAAAGAAAGGCATGAAGATGCTCGTTCTCGAAAATAAGACGGTCATTGAGTGCAATAACATCGGCGATTTCTGACTTTTCCCGATCGCTCCCCGTCAAAGCAACTTTTCCTCCAGGTATTCGTTCGGCGGCAGCCAAAAGTGTTTGGGTCTCGGCGGTAGAGAGCGATCCTCCGTTATACCGTTTGCGGTTCGTACAGCGCTTAGGTATGCACGGGGAGAGGGGATCAGCAGAGGTGCTTCCCTTGTTCATGCGCACTGCAGCAACAAGGTTTGGGGCACTGCTGTCGGGGAAAAGGGATATGTCGAGAGTGTAGCCGTGTGCTGACGCAGCAATGGAGAGGTTCTCTAGCAGTGCACCATGGGCAACGAAAGATGCCCTTTGCCGATGATTAAACAGCGACGTATCCTTATCGGGCAGGTTGAATATTCGTATCACGTCGCCATCAATGACGAAACGCCACGGCTGGCAATTATCACCGGACGGGGCGCGAACTGCGGCCTCCAGCACTTCCCGATACTTCATGACTACTCCTCCGACTTCATGAGAAGATTCTCAAGAATCAGTCGACGTTTTTTCTTCTGGGCGGGACTTTTCGCGCCCATCGCGATTTTCCCCATTTTCACCTTATTGAGCAGCATGTCGAATTGAAGATAACAGGGTATGGGGCGAATCTCCCCCTTGCCGGTTAGAATCTTGACCGTCTCAGTCGCCACAAGTGAGGCCGCCATGGTACAGGCAGGAGATACCGCCGGTCCGGTACGTCGCTTGAAGCTCACCCGGGTAGCATCCATGTAGGAAAGATGATAGGGATTCGGCGTCAATCCAGCTGCAAAAGCTGCAATTTTCTCAAGTGGCGGAGTATGGTCGTCGATGCCAAAATAATCATCGAAACTCATCCCTTTGGGGTCAAAGACCTGCAGTGTTGCACCGAAACCGAGGGGGGCAGCAGTTAATGCGTAGATGCCTTTTTCGCGGCATGTATTGAAAATGAGTCGGCGCATGTCTATTTCAAAGAAATCTATGCTGTCCACATAGATTTCTGCCCCATCAAGAAAATCATGAACATTTTCTTCTGTAACACCTTCTTCCATTACGCGCACTTCGGCACTCGGGTTAATATCCTTCACCATCTCTGCCAGTACCTGCGCCTTATTGCGGTTGAGGGTGCTATGAAATGCCCCGAACTGTCGGCTTATGTTCACCACATCGAACGTATCATGGTCAGCAATGGTGAAACGGCCAATTCCGAGTCGCGCCAAAGTGAGAACGTGGATACCTCCAACACCCCCTGCCCCGGCCACTGCAACCCATGCAGTCCCAAGGCGTTTTTGCTCCTCGACAGTTAACAGGCCGATATTACGTAAAAACTCTTCTTGAATAAGGCTGGTGCTGTTCATAATCCTTCTCCCTAATATATTTGCACATTACTTTTCCATTAAAGCCCTCCTTACACCTATTCGTCAAGTCACCAGTATTCTTCAGCAAAATATTATTGGCAATCCGTTGGGGAAATTTTATGAATGACCAGCAACTTGCACCTCACTGCCGCCACCCCATCGGCACCCCCGCTCTGCTCGCCTCAACCTCCAGGGCTGCGAGCTGCGCCTGCAGTTCGGTGATCCGCGCCTCGTCACGATCTATCTTCTCCTTCTGCTCATTGTAACCTACCCTATCCTGGGTTCGCTGGTAAATGAGCCGTTTACGCCGAAGCTGGTTAAGGGCCTCTCTCTTCTCCGGAAGCCCATCCTGGAGTTTCTTGAGTTCGGTGCGAAGGACAGTGAATCGCGACCGCCACGCCTCTTCGGAAAGACCGCCCGGAAGAGTCGGGCCTGCGCTCTTCTGGGGCTGCTGCACCTGTTGTTGCTGAGGAGGGCTTCCCTGTGTTGTTGACGGCGGCGGTTCTGCAAACGGAATCTCTCGGACACGCTTCAGGTACTTGGCCGGTATCCGGTCAGGGTTATCGGTAAAATGGACAACACCCTTGTCATCAACCCAGCGATAGGTATCGGCCCACGCGGCAGCACTGAATCCTGCTGCTATTACCATGGCTACGATCAGTTGTTTCATCGATCTCGGGACCTCGGAATTCGCACCTCCGAATGAGGCGCTATCAGCCTAAACGCCGCGTTGCTGCTGGATATTTTGCGTTGACTACCATACATGCGGCGTGTATAGTACCGCGTTTATAGACCGCCTACAAAACAACTTCACCATATGAGGAGCGCATCATGAATTTTCGCACTATCCCTGTCATTTGCCTGCTCTTACTGGCATGCGCACTGCCGGCAACGGCCAAGGATATCAAAGAGATCACCTTTAAGCTGCGGAATGCCGAACCGGTCGTGTTCAGCCATGACTATCACCTTGCCAAGTATAACAACAACTGCCGCATTTGCCATAACGCCCTTTTCAACCTGAAGCAACGGAAACGCTTCACCATGATCGAAATGGAGAAGGGTAAATCATGCGGCGCATGCCATACCGGCATAAAGGCCTTCAGCGTTGCCGACGAGGCGGAGTGCGTCCGCTGTCACAAGGGGAAACCCCGGCCGGTGGTCTTCAAGATGAAAGGTGCCACCGAGGCGGTTTTCAAGCATGAGGCCCATGTTCCCAAGCTGGGGGGCAAGTGCCGCACCTGCCACAGCAACCAGAACATCACCGGTGCCCGCAACGTAACCATGGCCCAGATGGAAAAGGGTAAATCCTGCGGTGTCTGTCACGACGGCAAAAAAGCATTCACCGTCGCCGGCAACTGCGGCAAGTGCCACAAGGGGATGGCGCCGCCGAAGACGGTCCCATTCAAGATCAAAGGGGTTGCCGACGCCACCTTCAGCCACGACTTCCACCTTGGCATGTATAAGTGTGCCGATTGCCACACGAAACTCTTCGCTTACAGGGCCGGGGCCAAACACTTCACCATGGCCGACATGGAGAAGGGGAAATCCTGCGGTGCCTGCCACAGCGGCAAAGACGCTTTCGCCACCACCGGCGACTGCGGCAAGTGCCACCCCGGTCTCAAGCCGGCCAAACTGACCTACAAGACGAGTCTCGGAGAGGCGTACTTCGACCACGAGTTCCATCTGGGGATGTTCAAGTGCGCAGACTGCCACACTAAGATCTTCAAGTACAAGAAGGGCGGCTCTGCCGCTACCATGGCCCAGATGGAAGAGGGAAAATCGTGCGGCGTATGCCACAACGGCACGGACGCCTTCGGCGTGAAGGACGACTGCATCAAGTGCCACAACATGAAGTAGTCGTACGTGCATATAGCATAACAGGAAACGGCGGGGTTCATCAGACTCCGCCGTTTCCTGTTTCCACTCCTTGTTTTCGCCAAAACTGCAACTGTTCTCTCAGAAGGATCGGACAACCCGTAAACCTTCCACTATCCCTGCCGGTGTTGCCTCTACGACCACTACTCGTGTCCCGAGGGCCTTTTCCAGGTTATTCACCGACAGGTCGTCAAGGAACACCCCCTCGCCTTCCTTGAGCATCACATCGGGAATAAAAACCGCATCCCCCAGTTCCCGCCCCGTAAGCTCTTCAACAATGTCTTTACCCGCCACGAGGCCGGAGACCGTTACCGATTCTCCGAAGAGGCGATTCCTGACTGCCACGGGATTGAGGGTCGCCCCCATCCTGGTCGAAAGCTTTTCAAGAAACTCGGCCAGGTAGCGATAGGGAGATTCGCCGGTCACCACAGTTGCGGTCACGGGACGCCCCTTGCGTACTTTTTTGAGGACTCGTGCGGCCTCATCGAGAAAGAGCGGTATCATGCCGACGCCGTTCTCGATCTGGGGAAGGTCGCCGTAGGTTGCGAGGGGTGGGAAGGACAGCCCCGCCTTGATGTAGAATTCGTCAGCCAGGAAGAGGAACGGTGCGCCCAGTTCCCTTGCGAGCCGCTCCGCTTCCGGCTGCCAGGCGCGGATGAATGCTTCGGCATGGAGGGCGGTGACCGGCTCCAGTGCGGGGAGTCCACGCCGGTGCTTCGTGAGCCCGACGGGGACGACGGCAAGGGATTCCACCCAGGGGTGGAGTCCGGCCAGGTCCCGGACGGTCCTCGCAAGCTCCTCGCCGTCGTTCAGGCCGGGGCAGAGGACAACCTGGGTATGCATGACGATGCGTGCCGCGGCCAGCTCCCGCATCACGTCGAGGATTGGAAGGATGTCAGTGCGGCCGAGAAGCCTTTCCCTCAGGGTCGGGTTCGTGGCATGGACCGAAATATAAAGGGGAGAGAGCCGCTGATCGACAATCCGGTCCAGCTCCTCGCGCCCAATGTTGGAGAGGGTCACATAGTTCCCGTAGAGAAAGGAAAGCCGGTAATCCTCATCCTTCACGTACAGGGGACGCCGCAACCCCTTGGGGAGCTGATGGACGAAGCAGAAGACGCACTTGTTTCCGCACTGGCTCGGGGTCGGCGGGGCAAAGACAAGGCCAAGGGGCTCGTCGCCGTCGCGCTCGATCTCCGCCTCCCACCGCTCGCCGGAAGGCTTCAGTATCTCCAGGATGAGTTCTTCGTCATCGGCATGGAAGGTAAAATCGATGATGTCGCGGAGCCGCTGGCTGTTTATGGCCACAAGCCGATCGCCGGGCTCGATTTCCAGCTCTTCGGCAATGCTCCCCGGTTGAACATGATCGATGAGAAGCCCTTCCATCAGGTACCCCGGTAAAATGAAGTTGTGAGATACCACTCGGTGAAGTGGCGGAGAAAAACCTTCAGCACGGCCGCCACAGGAACCGCCAAGAGCAAGCCGAAAATGCCAAACCACTGCCCCCCAATGAAGAGGGCAATTATAGCCACCACCGGATGGAGCCCCACCCTGTTGCCGACAATGGCCGGGGTGATTACCGCCCCCTCGATGGCCTGCACGATGAGGAACCAGCCGAGACAGAGGAGCGGATGGAGCAGGTCGTGGAACTTGAGAAATGCCATGACCATGGAAACCACGATCCCGAAGATGGTCCCCACATAGGGAATGATGAAGAGGATACCCGACAGGCTCCCGATCACTATTGCCAAGTCGATGTCGATGAGGGAAAGACCGATACTGTAGAGCACCGCCAGGATGGCACAAACCGAGAGTTGACCCCGTACGAAGGCGGCGAGGACACCGTCTATTTCGCTGCCAAGGCCGGTTACCCATTCACGGGAACGCTCGGGAACCAGCTTCAGAAGCCCCTCCTTGAAGTGGGGCAGATCGGCCAGGAAGTAGTAAAGGTAGACCGGCGTGATGAAATAACCGATCACGGTCAGGATGAACCCCAGGGTCGACGAGAAGGCGGTCTTCACAAAGGCGTAGGCCTCACGGACAATGTCGAAAGAGATACCGCGCAGTTCGTTCAGTATCCGGTCGACTTGCCGATAGAGCTTTTCAGAGGTTTCGATCTCCAGATACACCTTCACCTTCTCGGGAATGAGCCCATAGAGCCGGTTGGCATAGTCAGGCAGGTTGATCTGCACCGCCGCCAGTTCGTCCTGAATGGAGCCCCCGAAGAAGGCGAATACCCCCACGCACCCGATAACGATGCCGGCCATGACCAGCAGGATCGCCACGACCCGCGGCACCCGCTTACCCTCCAACCACGACACGACCGGATTGAGCACATAGGCGAGAATCAGGGCCAGAAGCACCGGCAGAAAAATGGAACTGAGCGACCAGGCAAAGAAGAGCCCTGCCAGGACGAGAGCCCCGAGAATGATATATGGATAGTTTTCTTTCAGATAGGTGGCCACAAAGAATAATGCCGGCAAGACAAAACCGGCCCTCCCCCGGAAATGGGGTAAGGGCCGGAACTGCCCCGGTGGACTGGAGTTACTGGTGCAGTTTAAAGTTGCCGTCGACGGACGTGATGGACGATATGGCGTGCTTGTAAATCAGCATGTCGCCCTGGATCTCCATGAGAACCGAGAAGTTGTCGAATGATTTGATATACCCCTCAAGCTTCTCGCCCGACATGAGCCGAACAGCAACCTTGATCCGCTCCTTCCGCGACTGGTTGAGGTATTGATCCTGGATATTGAATGGTGCTTTAGCCATGGGCCGCTCCTTTAATGATAAAATCCCATTACAGTACTGAAGATACTATCAAACTTCCCCGGATATTCAACCCAGATATTTTCAGAATCCCGGCGAAACCACGTCATCTGGCGTTTCGCGTACTGACGCGTGTTCCGTTTGATGAGTCGGACCGCCTCCTCAAGGGGGTATTCCCCGGCCAGATGGGCGCATATCTCCTTGTAGCCTATGGAGCCCATGGCCTTGAGGCTTGGGGGATACCCGGCAGCCAAAAGACCGCTCACCTCCTCCACAAGACCCTCGGTGATCATCCGGTCGACCCGCTCCTCCACCCGTTGATAGAGAATCTCCCGCTCCACGTGAATGCCGAGTTTGAGGCAACAGTAGCGCTCGTCGGTAAAGCGGTGCTCCTCCTGAAAGGCCGACAGGGGACGGCCCGTCAGGAGAAAGACCTCAAGCGCCCGCACGATCCGGACCCCGTCGTTGGGATGAAGCCGGGCTGCGGCAACGGGATCAACCTCGGCGAGGCGCCGGTGCAGCGCCTCCAACCCTTCCCTATCCGCCTGCGCTTCCAGTTCACGACGGATATCATCATCCCCTCCGGGTGAATCCACGAGCCCCCGGGTAAGTATCCGGATATAGAGGCCGGTTCCCCCCACGAGAAAGACCCGCTTCCCCCGTCGGTCAATCTCCTCAATCACGCGGGAAGCGTGCTCACGAAAGTCGGCTGCGGTAAAATTCACGTCGGGATCGACAATATCGTAGAGATGGTGGGGGACCCGCTCTCGCTCCTCAAGGGATGGCTTCGCGGTGCCGATGTCCATGCCGCGGTAAACCTGCATGGAGTCGGCATTGACGATCTCGCCATTCAACCGCTCGGCAAGCTGCATCGCCAGATCTGACTTTCCCGAGGCCGTGGACCCCTGGACGATGACAAGTTTGATCTTATCGGTTTTCTCCGCAACCCGCGCCCTCACCGCTTGAACATCCGCTCCACCTCCGGAAGGGACAGCCGTTGGAGGACGGGCCGGCCGTGGGGGCAGTTTGTGGACAAGTCAGTGGTGTCCATCTGGGCGAACAGGGCCTCGATCTGGCCGGAGGTCAGGGGGTGCTCACCCCGCACAACGCTGTGACAGGCGATGCGAGTGAGGATCTCTTCCACCGCGTCGGCCACGGAACGGTTCGCACCGACCGCCTGAAACTCCTCCAGGGTATCCCGCAGGATGCGGAGGTAGTCTTTCCCGGCAAGAATCCGTGGCACCCCCTTGACGACCCAGGTGGTGCCGCCGAACTCCTCCAGATCGAACCCCATGCGGCGCAGCTCTTCGTGATGTTCACTCAACTCCGCCGATTCCCGGTGGGAAAGCTCCAGGGTATCGGGAAAGAGGAGCCCCTGCCCCTCCACCCCACCGGCGGCGAACTGGGCCTTGAGGCGCTCGAAGGCTACCCGCTCGTGGGCCGCGTGCTGGTCGATGATGACAAGATCGCTTTCGTCCTGGCAGAGAATGTAGGAGGCATGGAACTGGCCGATGATCGCGAGCCGCGAGAAGTAGCCGCGATCCACGGGTCGGGCGGGCTCCTCAGCAGTGATGGTCGGCATTGAAACGACAGCAGGCTGCGGCTGAAAGAAAGGCCTGATCGGCGCCGGCGCGGGACGGTAGTTCACAAGAAGTTCCCGCACCTCGGCGACCCGCTCCGAACTCACCGTCGGCTCGCGGCGCTGTGGAGTGGCAGAAACGGTCGGTACCGACGGGGCCTGGCGCAGCCAGGGGGTCGGGCGGAGGGACTCCTCGATCACCCCCTGGATAATGTCGTGAACGATCCCCTGCTGACGGAAGCGGACCTCGTGCTTGGTGGGGTGCACGTTCACATCCACCTCCCCTGCCGGAACCTCGACAAAGAGGACCACCACCGGGTAGCGCCCCCGCTCCAGGAAGTTGCGGTAGGCCTGGAGAATGGCGTGCTGCACCACCCGGTCGCGGATGAAACGGCCGTTGATGAAGGTGTAGAGATGCCCGGCGGCGGAGCGGCTCACATCGGGCCGGGCCACAAGCCCCCGCACCGTCACCCCCTCCACGATTGCATCCAGGGGGTACAGGGCACCGGCGATGGAGCGTCCCAGGAGAGCGGCCACCCGCTCCTCCATGGTGCCGTTCAGGGCCCGGAAGACAGTCTTGCCGTCGTTCAGGTAGGTGAAACGCACCTGGGGTCGGGAGATGGCGAGGCGGGTGAGAAGATCCCCCACATGTCCGGCTTCGGTCTCGGCGCTCTTCATGAACTTGAGCCGGGCCGGCGTGTTGAAGAAGAGGTTGCGCACGGTGATGACCGTACCTTCGGCCATGCCGCATGCTTTCACTTCCTTGATCCGTCCCCCCTCCGCATAGATCTCCGTCCCCTCGATGGCTCCCGGCTGGCGGGTGGCAAGGGTGAAACGGGAGACGGAGGCGATGGAGGGGAGCGCCTCCCCGCGAAAACCGAGGGTGCTGAGGGCAAAAAGATCGTCGTCAGAGGCAATCTTGCTGGTGGCATGGCGCTCAAGGGACAGGAGGGCGTCTTCCCGGGACATGCCGCTCCCGTCGTCGGTCACCCGGATGAGTCGCCTCCCCCCTGCCTCGATCTCCACGATGATATCGCGGCAGCCGGCGTCCAGGGAGTTCTCCACCAGCTCCTTCACCACCGAGGCGGGGCGCTCCACCACCTCGCCGGCTGCTATCTTGTTGGTCAGGTTTTCAGGAAGGATTCTGATGCGGGTCGACACGGTCTCCCTCTCCCCCTCAGGCGAGCTTCTTCCGGATGGAATCAACCACATGGGCGGCATCGTTGATGGCGGTGTAGATGAGGTTCGGATGCTTCTCCTCCTGGATGCTGCCGCCGCAAATCTTCATGAACGAAGGGGAAATGGCCCCTCCGATGACGTAGACCCCCTTGCGGGTCGATTCGTATTCGGCTGTGAGGAGAATAAGCCGATCCCCTTCCTTGGCCACGGTGCAGACCCCCTCGGCGCAGGCGATGGTCTGGACGCCGATCTTGTCGAAGATGGGGAGCGGCCCCTGGTAGCCGATACAGGCGATGACGCTCTTCATGGGGAAGCTCATGGCGTGATAGATCTCGATCCCGTCCGGCTGGCGAAACTCGTTGATCCTGATGACGAGACGGTCGACCCCCTCCTCGTCCACCTCGCCGATGCGGGGTATAGCGCCCGGCAGGAGGCGGATATTGCCGCCCAGAAGGATCTCCTCGCCGAGGCGCTGTGCGGTCTCCTTGTTCACGTCGAATTTCTCGGCCACGTGGGACCAGTAGACCGGCTGGGTGTCCTGGGCCTCCCGCTTCGCCTTGAGGATGGAGATGATGACGTCGGCGGCCGTGTTTCCGCCGCCGATGACAAGCGTCCGCACCCCCACGTACTTCCGCGGATCGTCGAGGGAGGTGGCGACCATCTTTGCGTCGCCATAGACCGTCAACTCCCGGGGGATGTTGCTGCCGAAGGCGAGGACCACCTTGCGCGCATTGAAGTCCCCCTTTGAGGTTCGTACAACCAGATGGTCGCGCGTATCCTTGATATCCTCGAAGGACACCTCGGTCTGGACGTTCAGGTTCTCATGCTGGACGAAATGCTGCACGTACTGGATGTACTTCTCCACGGCCACCGGCTTGTCGGGGGGGCGCAGTTCCTCCACCAGGAACGGCTCCGGGTTATCCTTGGGCTTCGAGGGGTAGACATTCTTTCCCTCAGGGTAGGTGCTGGCAATCCCCTGGAAGACCGTCTTTCCCTGCTCAAGCATGATATACGAAAGGCCACTGCGGTGGCAGAGGTAGGCCGCAGCCACCCCTGCCGGCCCGGCACCGACGATAACCACATCGAAACTTTCCATGATGACCTCCTATTTTCATGAATTGTTCCAGCATAGCACAAAAAGAAAAAACCCGGAGCACTTCTCTCCGGGTCATCTTTGTCTCTTCGCGATTTCTTCACCGCCCCGTAACCGGCACGGAACTGCGAGTACTGCTCACTCCCCCTGTTCGGCTGCCTGGGCGTTGCAGCGCTCAACCACATCCCTGAGCCAGGCGATCTCATCGGGCAGAAACTGCTTGGAGTACTCGGTCCCCACATTCAGCGCCCAGTGCAGCGGTGGCATGGTGGTTGACGCCAGCACATGGCCCGGCACCTCCACGCAGCGGCTCTCGGACTGGGTCCAGGCCTGCAGGCGCTCCCGTCTATCGAAGAGCATCAGGTAGTCATTCCCCTCCGCCTCAATGACCAGCGGCAACACCTGCCCCTCCTGCGGGGTGTCAACCTCCCCCTCAAGGGCCTTCTCATCCAGAATCGGGACGTAAAAAGTGGAGTTGAGAAAGAGATCGTAAAACTTCGACTGGTTCTTGGCGTCGCTCATATCCTGACGAAAGGTAACCAGCGCCTCATCAAGTTGGGTCATTTCGGGCGTTCCTTTCGAATGCACTACCACCGCTTGGTGATCTCGATGAGATGATAGCCGAACTGCGTCCTGACCGGACCAAGAACCTTGTTGATCTCGCCGGAAAAGACAACCTCGTCAAACTCCTTGACCATCTGGCCCGGGACAAAAGCGCCAAGATCGCCTCCCTGCATGCGCGAAGGGCACGAAGAATTTTTTCTGGCAACCTCGGCAAAATCAGTTCCGGCTTCGATCTCAGCTTTGAGTTTCAGGCATTCGGCTTCGGTGGCCACGAGGATGTGGCGGGCGGTTGCGGTAGGCATGGCGACTCCTTGAATTGTGGTGATGAATGGGTTACGTCAGATTATTCCCCTGCGAGTCCAGAACCATCGTTACAAAACGACGTGGATTTGTGCGGAAGACTATAGCAAGCTACCCGCTCTAAATCCACTGAAAGATGGGTTGTCGTGGAAACAGGACACGCTCTGAAAACCAAAAGTCAACGAGTAACAGAGATAGGTTCCATACGGCCGTACCGCTTGCAGAACCATGCACGTTGCAGATCATGTGGTAAAGTTAACGGGAATAATTCTCGTCGCTTAGATGGTGACTGCATGAATTACGGTCGTTATCAGATTGTGAGAGACTTAAAGTCGGTCTGGGGGAATATGAGGTTCGGCTTTCCCGTTCAGGTTACAGTGAAAGCACGATCAGAATCGAAAAAATGACCGACTATCCACTTACGCAAAAACTGGAACCTCTCAAATAGCGAGCATTCAGCATGATCAAACTGATTTCTGCCTCTGCAACCGATGTTGGGCTGAGACGCACAAACAACGAGGATGCCTGCCTCGCCATACCCGAAGAGAGCCTGTTTGCGCTTTCGGACGGCATGGGTGGAGCTGCGGCGGGGGAGATCGCAAGCGGTTATTTCATTGATACCGTAAGGGAAGTTTTCAGCGGCCAGAACCGTTCGTCCGAAGAAAAGGTCTGCGCCTTGGTCCAGGAAGCGTTCAGGCTATCGAATCAGCGAATAATCAGTCATGCAGCAGAGCACCCGCAGGACGAGGGGATGGGATGCACCGGGGAACTTCTGACATTCTGCTCTGACCGGTACATTATCGGCCATGTGGGAGACAGCAGGATATACCTCTTCAGGGAGGGGAAACTGAGACAGATCACCAAAGACCATTCACTGGTACAACTTCAGGTGGACCAAGGGATAATCTCTGCCGAAGAGGCGAAACAGCATCCGATGAAGAACATCATTCTCAGGGCATTGGGGAGTGTTCCCTCTCTTTCGCTCGACATTATCAAGGGGAGTGTGCTTCATCACGATATCTTCCTCCTCTGCTCCGACGGACTCAGCGACATGGTTGTCGACGCGGTAATCCAGAATACCCTCGCGACAACGCATTCCCTGGAGTACAAGGTGCAGAACCTCATCGAGTCAGCCAACTCGGCAGGCGGCAGGGACAACATCACAGTGGTTCTTTGCGAGGTAGAGGCCACATGATATGCGTACAAATTTGTCAATTATATCTCCTAATGCAGCATCGCCAGCCTGACAGCAAGAGGCCCCTCCCTTCGTTATTTCTGTCGATGCAAACCTGCCACGGAGGCCTCCCTAGAATTTCAACGTCGCAATGAACACCTTGTCGAAATCCGTGGCGGCAGCGAGCTCCACCACCTCAACGGCATCGGCGAGGATATCCATCTCCCGGCGGCTCTCCCGGTCGAGGAGAAACGCCTCGCCGCCGGTCTTGGAGGTATTGCCGACGAAGTCAATCTTTCCGCTGAATTCCGACGGGAGGAGGCCAAGGGCGGTGAGACTCTCGGCCCTCAGGTGGTAGCCGAAAGATCCGGCGATGAGAACCCTATCCACGTCTCCTGCCCCGATGACGAGATGTCGCAGCAGGAGCTCAATGCCAGCCCTAATCGCCCCTTTGGCAAGCTGGACCTGGCGGATGTCCTGCTGGGTAAGAGAAACCTTCTCCGTAAGTCTGAAGGTTGGTTTTCCATCCCGCTTGACGAGCCGTTCCCGGAGATGAGCCGGAATTCCCGCTGCATCAGCAGCGACAAAGCGGCCGTTGGGGCCGATGACGCCTGCGGTCACCAGTTCCGCCACGATATCGATGAGCCCGCTGCCGCAGATGCCGGTCGCCTCGCCACCG
>CAJPFF010000135.1 GCA_905339345.1 Geobacteraceae bacterium
CAGCTTGCGGAATGCCTTCTTGATCTCGGTGTCCGAGGCGTTGCGGTGGACTTCGAGGACCTCGTAGTAGTCGCGTTTTTCTGCCAAGGGATATCCTTTGGGGCAAACGGCTCAGGGCCAGGGGCACAAAGGGAGGTCTACCGCATCCCCCCTTCGCCCCTGGCCCCTTAGCCTTCAGCCAGTGATGTTTGATTACTTCTTGTCGTCTTTCACTTCTTCGAAGTCGGCGTCCACCACCTTCTCGCCGCCCTTGGCGCCGGTGTCGCCAGCGGCCTCGGCGCCGGGCTCGGCTGCACCCTCGGCCTGGGTCTTGGCGTAGACCGCCTCGGCCAGTTTGTGGGATGCCTGGGTCAGGGCGTCGGTGGCCTGCTTGATGGCGTCCAGGTCGTCACCCTCCATGGCCTTCTTGAGGGCGGCCGCGGCCTCCTCGATCTTCTTCTTCTCGTCGTCCCCGATCTTGTCGCCGTACTCCTTCAGGGACTTCTCGGTGGAGTAGACGAGGGAGTCAGCCTGGTTGCGGGCCTCGATCAGCTCGCGCTTCTTCTTGTCCTCGGCGGCGTGGGACTCGGCATCCCGGACCATCTTGTCGATCTCCTCCTTGGAGAGGCCGGAGGAGGCGGTGATCCGGATCGACTGCTCCTTGCCGGTGCCGAGGTCCTTGGCCGAAACGTGGACGATACCGTTGGCGTCGATGTCGAAGGTGACCTCGATCTGGGGAACGCCGCGGGGTGCCGGCGGGATGCCGGTCAGCTCGAAGTTCCCCAGGGTCTTGTTGTCGGAGGCCATCTCGCGCTCCCCCTGGAGGACATGGATGGTGACCGCCGGCTGGTTGTCGCTGGCCGTGGAGAAGACCTGGGACTTCCGGCACGGGATGGTGGTGTTCTTGTCGATGAGCTTGGTCATGACGCTGCCGAGGGTCTCGATCCCCAGGGAGAGCGGCGTCACGTCCAGCAGGAGCACATCCTTCACGTCCCCCCGAAGAACCCCCCCCTGGATGGCGGCACCGACGGCCACCACCTCGTCGGGGTTCACCCCCCTGTTGGGGACCTTGCCGAAGATCTCCTGGACCCGCTTCTGGACGGCCGGCATCCGGGTCATGCCACCCACGAGGATCACCTCGTCCACCTCGGAGGGGGAGAGGCCGGCGTCCTTGAGGGCGGTGCGGCAGGGGCCTTCCAGCTTGTCGAGGAGCTCGGCGCAGAGGGCCTCCAGCTTGGCCCGGGAAAGCTTCAGGGTCAGGTGCTTGGGCCCGGTGGCATCGGCGGTGATGAACGGCAGGTTGATGTCGGTCTCCATGGAGGAGGAGAGCTCGCACTTGGCCTTCTCGGCCGCCTCCTTCAGACGCTGGAGGGCCATCTTGTCGCCCCGCAGGTCGATCCCCTGGTCCTTCTTGAACTCGTCGGCGATCCAGTCGATGACCCGCTGGTCAAAGTCCTCGCCGCCGAGGAAGGTGTCGCCGTTGGTGGACTTCACCTCAAAGACCCCGTCACCCAGTTCCAGGATGGAGATGTCGAAGGTACCCCCGCCCAGGTCGAACACGGCGATCTTCTCGTCCTTCTTCTTGTCGAGGCCGTAGGCCAGGGCCGCGGCTGTGGGCTCGTTGATGATCCGCAGGACGTTGAGCCCCGCGATCTTGCCGGCGTCCTTGGTGGCCTGGCGTTGGGAGTCGTTGAAGTAGGCCGGCACGGTGATGACGGCGTCGGTGACCGTCTCGCCCAGGTAGTCCTCGGCGGTCTTCTTCATCTTCTGGAGGACGATGGCCGAGATCTCGGGGGGGGAGTACATCTTGCCCCGCACATCCACCCAGGCGTCGCCGTTGTCAGCCTTGACGATCTTGAAGGGGGAGATGGATATGTCTTTCCGGACCTCCTCGGTGTCGAACTTGCGGCCGATGAGGCGCTTGATGGCGAAGAGGGTGTTCTCCGGGTTGGTGACCGCCTGGCGCTTGGCCTGCTGCCCCACCAGACGCTCGCCGCTCTCGGCAAAGGCCACCATGGACGGCGTGGTGCGGCTTCCCTCGGAGTTGGCTATGACAACGGGCTCCCCACCCTCCATGATGGCAACGCAGGAGTTGGTGGTACCCAGGTCGATACCGATGACTTTGCTCATGTAACTGTTCCTCCTTTAGTATGTCTCTAAGACAGAACCTAGTAATCGCCCCGGTGAAATGCAAGGGGGCGACGGAAAAAATCTACTTGGACACCGAAACCATGGCAGGGCGGATCAGCCGCTCGTTCAGGAGATACCCCTTCTGGAATATCTCAACGACGCTGTTGGCCGGCACATCGGCGTTTTCCACCTGGCACATGGCCTGGTGGACCGCCGGGTCGAAGGGGGTCCCCTTGTCGGCCTCCACGGCCGTAACGCCGAACTTCTTCAGGGTCGACTGGAGCATCCCCAGGGTCATCCGGACCCCCTCGATCACCGCCGAGGCGCTCTCTTCGTTGGCATGGTCCAGGGCCCGCTCCATGTTGTCCACCACCGGGAGAATCTCCGTAATGATGCTCTCGTTGCCGTACTTGAGGAGCTCTTCCTTCTCCCTCTGGGTCCGCTTCCGGTAGTTCTCCAGATCGGCCCGCTCCCGGAGGAACTTGTCCCAGTTGGCGGCCGCCTCGGCCTCCTTGGCGGCCAGGGCCTCTTCCAGCTCCTTTACCCGGTCGGCACCGACAGCGGGTGCCGTGTCAGGCGCCGGGGCCGCGGCTTCGGCGACGGGTTCTTCGGTATTGTGCGCTCCCCCGTGGGAGCCGTGCTTTTTCTTGTCCACGATTGTCTGTCCTTTCTTCTCTACTCGTCTTCCAGCAGCCTGCTCACGAGCTTTGCGGTGTAGTCGACGATGGGTATCACCTTGCCATACCCCATCCGGGTCGGGCCGATCACCCCGAGGACGCCGAGGGTGTTTTTTCCCGACACATAGGTGGAGGTGATGACGCTCAACCCCTCCATGTGGCTCAGGTGGGTCTCTGAACCGATGAAAATCTGGACCCCCTGGGCCGAGATACAGCGGTCCAGCAGGTCCACAAGCTGGTTCTTCTCCTCGAAAGCCCGGAAGACCTCCTTCATGCGCCCCACGTCGGCGAATTCGGGCTGATCCAGGATGTTGGTCTGCCCCTCCATGAATATCTCGGCACCACTCTCCACGATGGTCTGTTCCGAGAGCCTGAGCGCCCGGGAGAGGAGCGTATCGTAGAGGACCTTCTCGTTCTGCATCTCCTCAAGAATCCGGGTCCGCACCTCGGCGATGGGGTGCCCCTGGAGGAGTTCGTTCAGATAGTTGGACATCCGGACCAGGTCGGTCGCGGAAAAATCCTCCTCCGATTCGATCAGCCGGTTCTGGACCGCACCGTTCTGGGCCACCAGGATAGCCAGGATGCGACGTCCCCCCAGCTTCACAAATTCCATGTGCCGGAGAATGGTGGAGGAAAAGCGGGGGGCAAGAACGATCCCCATGTAGTGGGAGACCGACGACAGCAACCGGCTCGTCTCGTGGAGAACCGCACCGATGTCGCGACCCGCACCGCTGTAACACTTGCGTATCCGCTCCCGCTCGGCCTTATCAATGCGCCCCACCGCCAGGAGCGAATCCACATAGAAACGGTAGGCCTGATCGGTGGGAACGCGGCCGGCAGAGGTATGGGGAGAGGTAAGAAACCCCATCTCCTCCAAGTCGGCCATGACGTTGCGGACCGTGGCCGGCGAGAGGGTAAGGCCGTGGCGACGGGCGACGGCCCTGCTCCCCACCGGTTCGGCGGTCACAATATAATCCTCGATGATTGCCTCAAGGATCTGCTTGTTTCGCTCTGAAAGCCCTTCTCCCATACCGACCCCACAAAGAAGATTAGCACTCAGACAGGGTGAGTGCTAACTGGGGTAAAGGTAACAACGCCCCTTCGCTTTGTCAAGGAGATTTCCGGCAGTACGAACCGGTCAGAGAAAGGCCCCAAAGACGCGGTTGGAGAGGATCACCCCCCGGCGGGTGAGGCGCAGATGCTCTCCCTCACGGATGAGAAGACCGGCTGCGCAGAGCCGTTCGAGAGCGGCACCGTGGACCTCCGCCAGCGATGCGCCGAATTCCGCGCGGAACCGCTCTTCCTCAACCCCTTCGAGCATCCTGAGCCCCAGGAAGAGCCACTCGGCCATGGCGTCCCGCTGCACCAACGGGGTCCTGTCGATCTCGGGAAGTACCCCTTCCGCCAAGGAGCACCCGTAGGTGCCGAGGTCGTCCGGGTTGCGCCAGCGGATGCCGGGATGAGGCTCCCGCAGGAACGAGTGAGCTCCGGCGCCGAACCCCAGATAATTCCCCCGCCGCCAGTAGACCTGGTTGTGGCGGGAGCGGCATCCCGGGAGGGCGAAGTTGGCGATCTCGTACTGGTCGTAGCTGGCCGCCGTCAAAAGCTCCGCCGTCTCCTCGAACATGGCGGCCGCAACCTCCTCGTCCGGGAGCATCAGCGCCCCCTGGTCCTCCAGGCGGGCGAAGGGGGTCCCCTCCTCCACCGTGAGGCCATAGGCGGAGATATGATCCGGACGAAGCTTCACCACCTCCCGGAGTTGCTCCCGCCAGTGATTGATGTCCTGGCCCGGGAGCCCATGGATCAGGTCGATGCCGATGTTGTCGAAACCGGCCCGGCGGGCCAGGGCAAAGGCCTCCCGGGCCTCCCGTGCGGTGTGAACCCGACCAAGGCGGGCCAGCATCCGGTCATCGAAGGACTGGACTCCGAGGGAGAGACGGTTCACTCCGGCGGCCCGGTAGCCCGCAAGGGATGCGGCGGTGACGGTGCCAGGATTGGCTTCGAGGGTAATCTCGGCCAAGGGATCGAGCCTGAACAGGCGGGAGGCCTCTTCTATGACGTTTCCGACGAGGGACGGCTCCAGAAGGGACGGAGTTCCTCCCCCCAGGTAGAGGGTGGTGGCGCCCAGAGGATGCGCCAGAACGCCAGCACGAACCTCCATCTCCCGAAGGAGGAGCGCCGCGTATTTCTCGATGCCGAGGGGAGCGTCGTCCGTGGAGGTAAAGGCGCAGTAGAGGCACTTGCGCACGCAGAAGGGAATGTGGATATAAAGGGCGGTCGTATCGTCCATCATGCCGATGATACGCCAGCTTTTGCGTGGAAGTCCAAACATCTTTGGTTGAAAATGGCCGGGGATGCCGTTACACTGAACGGCGTTTGGCAGGCGCACCCCAAAGGGCCCGGAGGGAGATCGGCGATGACGCGTACCGTGAAGGCAGGAGCCGTCCAGTTCACTATCAGAGTCGGCAACGTGGACGCCAATGTCCAGTACGTGGAGGGAGCACTCCGTCGGCTTGCCGCCGAGGGGTGCACCCTGGCAGTCCTTCCCGAGATGTGGGACACGGGCTATGCCTACCGGGAGCTCAATGAACTGGCAAAGCGGACCTCCGAGGTAGTGACGAAGCTGGGCCTCCTCTCCCGGGAGCTGGGCATGGTGATCGTCGGGAGCTTGCCGGAGCCCCACGGGGAAAAGGTTTTCAATACCGCCTACGTGCTGGACCGGGGTGAGCTGGTCGGTTCCTACCGCAAAATCCACCTCTTCTCCCTCATGGGTGAGGACCGCTCCCTGGACGGCGGCGATCGCTGGCTGGTGGTGGATACCCACGTGGGGCGCATCGGGGTCTTCATCTGCTACGACCTCCGGTTTCCGGAGCTGGCCCGGCGGCTGGCGGTGGAGGGGGCGGAGATCCTCGTGGTGCCGGCCGAGTGGCCCAAACCCCGGGACGAGCACTGGCGGGCGCTCCTGAAGGCCCGAGCCATCGAGAACCAGCTCTTCGTGGTGGCCGCCAACTGCTGCGGGATCCAGGGGAAGCTCGACTTCTTCGGCTCAAGCCTCATCATCGGTCCCAAGGGGGAGCACCTGGCCGAGGGGGGGTACGAACCGTGCGAGATCAGCGCCACCCTCGACTTTGGAGAGATGGATTCCTGGCGCCGGCAGATCCCCTGCTTCACGGACCGAAAGCCCGAATTTTACTAGGATTAGCCCGCCTCGCAGCCTGCCGTCTTCCGGAAAACGGTTGACGTGGCAGCCGGCCGGGACTATTGTTCAGCCATTGCAGACTCATTAAGCTCCATCGGAGGTTCATGCCGTGTTACACCTTGCGGGGACCGGTCTCGTCGTCAAGCTGGTTTTGATCATCCTGATCTTTTTTTCCGTCGTTTCCTGGGCGATCATCTTCTTCAAACTCCTCCAGGTCTACCGGGCCAACAGCGAATCGGAGCGCTTCCTGGATTTCTTCTGGAAGACCAAGCGATTCGACGCTATCAACTCCCAGCTTGACCGCTTCACCAACTCCCCCCTCACGGTCCTGTTCAGCGAGGGGTACAGTGAGCTGAAGCGCCTCGTGGAGAAGGGGGATCAGCAGGAGGAGCTGGACATCATGAGCACCGAGCTTGGCGGCATCGAAAACATCACCCGGGCCCTGCGCCGCGCCACCACCTCGGAGATCACCCGTCTGGAGAAATACGTGACGTTCCTGGCCACCACCGGTTCCACCACCCCCTTTATCGGCCTCTTCGGCACGGTCTGGGGGATCATGAACGCCTTCAAGGGGATCGGCGAGACCGGCTCGGCATCCCTGGCCGTAGTGGCCCCCGGCATCTCCGAGGCCCTCATCGCCACCGCCATCGGCCTGGTGGCCGCCATCCCGGCGGTCATGGCCTACAATCACTTCCAGCACAAGATCAAGGTCCAGATCGCCACCATGGACAACTTTTCCACCGAGTTCCTGAACATCGTCCAGCGGACCGTCGCCAAGAAGTAGGAGCCACCCCATGGAACTCGGCAGCAGGAACAACAGCGACCGCGGCACCATGTCGCAGATCAACGTCACCCCCCTGGTGGACGTGATGCTCGTGCTCCTCGTCATCTTTATGGTGACGGCGCCCATGATGCAGCAGGGGGTCCAGGTGAACCTCCCCAAGGCGGATACCAAGGCCATGGCCACCAAGGAGGAGGCGGTAATCGTCTCAGTCGACAGAAACGGCAAGATCTTCATCAACGCCACGGAGGTAGCCCCGGGGGACCTCCAGGCCAAGCTCGCCACCATGGTGGCCAACCGGACGAAGAAGGAGGTCTTCCTGAAGGCCGACCGGGACGTCCCCTATGGTGATGTGGTGCGGACCATGGCCGAGATCAAGGGTGCCGGCATCGAACGCCTCGGCATGATGACGGAGCCAGCCCCGACAAAATGAGCCGCACCCGCTCACCACGAGATACCGGCCTTGGGTGGGGCTTAGCCGTTTCCTGTGCCGTCCACGTCTCCCTTGCCGCCTTCGTCCTCCTCCACCGCTTCTCCTCCCCTCCCCCCCTGGAGGCACCTGTCTACTACGTGGATGTCGTGAACCTGCCGGTGGCATCACCCCAGGCGGGGAGCCCCGTGACGGGCGGCAGCCCGCTCCCCGCGGCGCCGCCCCCACCACCGAAGCCTGCGGAGATGGCGCTTCCCCAGAAGCACCCCCCAACGAAGGCCGGCACACACAAGAGCGCTCCCCCCCGGGAAAGCGACACCGGCAAGGACTTCGAGGAGCGGATGGCCAAACTCCAGCGGGCCATTGAGGAACGCCGCCAGGAGGCGACCCTCGATGCCCTGCGGAGCAAAACGGCAGGGAGCGGTCGCCAGCCGGAACGGGTGGGAACCCCCGGCGGCACCGGAAAAGAGGCCGGGAGCGACTACGCCAGCTACATCCAGTCACGGCTCACGGACGCCTTCCAGTCCACCATCGCCCACCAGAGCAAGGCACCCGAAGTGGTGGTCAAGCTCACCATCGACGCCGGCGGCCACATCACCCGCAAGCGGATCGAGCGTTCAAGCGGCGACCGGATCTTCGAGGAATCGGTCTTCAAGGCCATAGCACGGGCCGAAAAAACCTTCGTCCCGCCTCCCGGCGGAGGCGAGTTCGAGTACGGCTTCATCTTCAAGCCCCAGGGAGTGGGAAAAAAATGACGCGACGTCTCCTCATCACCATCATCCTCATGCTGATTCCGGCACTGCTCCATTCCCAGGAAGGGTACCGGGAAGTGACGGCCTCGGGCGCCCACAAGCTGACCCTCACCGTCGACGCCCCCCGGCGCCTCGGCGGTTCCGAGGCCTCCAAAGTGGCCCATGAGACGGCCGAGGCGCTCCAGTTCGACATGGTCCTTGCCGGCCCTTTCACTGTCACGGCTCCCCCTGCCACTGCGGCGGCCACCGGCATCAGGCCGGGAGAATTCGACTTTGCCCCGTGGCGCGGCGCCGGGGTCGATCTCCTGGTCAAGAGCGGCTACACCGTTGCGGGGAACGCCATGACCATGGAGTTCCGCCTTTACAACGTCACCCAGGGGAAGGAGATCCTGGCCAAGCGCTACTCGGGCCGCCCCGGTGACGTCCGGCGGATCGCCCACACCTTCTCGGACGACATCATGGAGGCCCTGACGGGGCAACGGGGTCCCTTTACGGGAAAGATCGCCTTTGTGTCCACCCGCTCCGGCGCCAAGGCGATCTTCCTGATGGACTACGACGGCCACAACGTCCAGCAGCTCACGAAGAACCGCTCCATCAACCTGAACCCCGACTTCTCCCCCAACGGGAAGGAGATTATTTTCACCTCTTACCGACAAGGAAACCCTGACCTCTTCCGGCGCGAACTCTTCAGCGGCGCCGAGGCACGTATCTCCTCCTACCGTGGGATAAACGCCACCGGGGCCTGGTCCCCCGATGGCAAATCCATCGCCCTGACCCTGAGCAAGGACGGCAACTCGGAGATCTACACCATATCCCGGGACGGAAAGAATGCGCGGCGGCTCACCAACACCAGTGCCATCGAAGTCTCCCCTGCATGGTCCCCCGATGGCCGCAAGATTGTCTTCGTCTCCGACCGGCTCGGCAAGCCCCAGATTTTCATCATGAACGCCGACGGCTCCGGCATCCGGCGTCTCACCACCAGCGGCAGCTACAACGTGAGCCCCCGCTGGTCCCCCAAGGGGGACAGGATTGTCTACTGCCGCCAGGAGGGGGGGTTCCAGGTCTACGCCATCAACCCCGACGGCTCCAACGATACCCGTCTCACGAACGAGGGGAGCAACGAGCATCCCCGGTGGTCTCCCGACGGCCGTTTCATCACCTTCAGCTCCACCCGTGGAGGCCCCGAAGGAATCTACGTCATGCGGGCCGACGGAAGTGGCCAGACACGGGTCTCCCAGGGGAAGGCGAAGGACTCCCACCCTACCTGGTCGCCCCGTTGGTAAGGTAAGCATTGAAAATGGGAAACCGTCCTATATAATGGACGCAGTTTTCGGTGTCAGTGCGAAAACACGCCGCTGCACGCCATTGCCATCACAAAGGAGAAGATACCCATGCGCAAAAACACCCTCGGACTCGTTAGCCTGATCTGCTTCAGCCTTGCCGCGGCAGGTTGCGCCAAGAAGGAGATGGTCAAGACAGAAGAAACCGTTCCGCCGGTCGTTGCTCCCAAGACCACCACGCCGGCCATTCCTGCTGCCCCGCCGGCCAAGACAGAGCCGATCGTGGCCCAGCCCATCTCGGAGGCCGCCGTCACGGCGGAGAGTACCCAGCCGGCCACGGCCCTTGATACGGTTGTGGCAACCCTGGAGCGGATTTTCTTCGATTTCGACTCCTTCGTCCTCTCCCAGGACGCCCGGGACGTCCTCTCCCGCAACGCCGAGTACCTCCTCAAGAAGCAGCCGACCGCCCGGGTCCTGCTGGAAGGGCACTGCGACGAGCGAGGCTCCGACGAGTATAACCTGGCCCTCGGGGAGAAGCGGGCCAAGGCGGCCCGCGACTACCTGGTGACCCTCGGCGTAGCTGGCAACCGGCTCTCCGTCATCAGCTACGGCGAAGAGAAGCCCCTTGAGCAGGGGAACAGTGAGGAAGCCTGGGCAAAGAACCGCCGGGCCGAATTTCTCATCGTCAAATAGGTCTGTCGTCCAGGAAGACGGGAGGGGAGCCGGCAACGGCTCCCTTTCTCTATTCCCGGACTCCGAACAACGGAGGTACCCATGAAGATCGCGAAGAAAATGTCCCTCGTCGTGCTGCTGGCCCTGGCCGGGTGCGCAACACGCACTGACCTGGACGTGGTGAAACGGGACAACGAGGAACTGAAGAGCCGGATCTTCCGGCTTGAGAAGGACGTGAGTGGAGTGCGGACGGAGGCCAGGTCCAGCATAGAGACAACCCTGCAGGACTTCGAGAAGGAACGGTCCGGAGCCCGCAGGGGACTTGCCGACCTCCAGGCGGCCATGGACGCCATGAAGGTGGACCTGCAGGTGATGGCCGGAAAGGTTGACGACCTCTCCCATGCCACCAAAAAGCCGGCCGACGAGGTGGGCCTCCTCAAGGAAGACCTGGAGCGACGCCTGACCACCCTGGAGGAACGGCTCGCCGGGGTCCAGAAGAAGGTGACGGACATGGAGACGGTTCAGGCCAAGCCCCCCGAGGCAGCTACCCCCGAGGCCCTCTACCAGAAGGGGCTGGAGGCCTACCGGAGCAACAACTACCCAGTGGCCCGGGAGAGCTTCGCCCGGTTCCTGGAGCAGCACCCGAAGCACGACCTGGCGGCCAACGCCCGCTACTGGTCGGGAGAGGCTTACTACAGCGAGAAGAAATATGAGCAGGCGATCCTTGAATTCCAGGAGGTAATCAAGAATTTCCCCGGCAAAGAAAAGGTTCCTGCGGCCATGCTGAAACAGGCTGCCGCCTTCAACGAGATTGGCGACGTGAAGAGCGCCCGCTACGTGCTGCGAAAGCTTGTTGACGAGCACCCTGCCACCGAGGAGGGAAAGCGGGCCAAGGAAAGACTCAAGGCTCTCAAATAAAGAAAGGCGGGTGTGAACCCGCCTTTTTCGTTACTGGTATGTTCGGACGCCTCAGACCGTCTTCGACTGGTCGCCCCCCTGCTGCTGGGCCTCTGGCTTTTTCCCTTCCGGGGTCTCCACTGCTGCCTGCTCCTCGTAGGCCTTCACCTCCGCAGCCAGGTCGCGCTCTGGCGTGGCATCCGCAGCCTGAGACTCCTTCTCAGCCTTTTCCTTCTCGTCGAGGTTCCTCACCTCTTCGGACAGGTTCCGCTGGAAATCGTCGGAGGCCCGCTTGAACTCGGCCAGCCCCTTCCCCAGGGAACGGGCGATGTCGGGGAGCTTCTGGGGACCGATAACGATGAGCGCGATGACGAGGATGACGATCAGCTCCGGCATGCCGATTCCAAACATTTTTGTATACCTCCCGTGACGGGGGCCGAAGCCTCCGGCCCGCCTGTCCAATACTCTGTTCCGCGGTCAATCCCGACCGCAGGGATGTGAAAATAATAGAGTGTGGGCCGAATTGTGTCAAGCCTGCCATGCCGAGGCCCCGCCCATGGGCGGGTAAAGGGTTTGACATCGGCCCGGACGTTGATTTAGTATCACCCCATTTCGCCCCGTATACGGGCGAGCGGGAAAGGAAACACGCCCATGCAGGCCGAAGACATCAAACAGGAAATCAGGCGGCTCCTCGCGGAGCGAAACGCTGTCCTCCTTGCCCACAACTACATGCGGGACGAGGTGCAGGAGATCGCAGACATCACCGGCGACTCCCTGGGACTCTCCCAGGAAGCGGCAAAGACCAACGCAGAGGTGATCGTCTTCTGCGGGGTCCACTTCATGGCCGAGTCGGCATCCATCCTCTCCCCAGGAAAGACGGTGCTCCTGCCGCGCCTCGACGCCGGTTGCCCCATGGCCGACATGGTGACGGTGGAGGGGCTCCTGGAGCTGAAGGCCAAACACCCCGGCGTCCCCGTGGTCACCTACGTGAACTCCTCGGCGGCGGTGAAGGCCGTGAGCGACATCTGCTGCACCTCGGCCAATGCCGTGAAGGTGGTGAACTCTCTCCCCGACCGGGAGGTGATCTTCGTCCCCGACCGCAACCTGGGGCAGTTCGTGGCGAAGCAGTCGGACAAGACCTTCCACTACTGGGACGGTTACTGCCCAACCCACGAGCGGCTCAAGGCCGACGTTGTGGCGCGCCTGAAGGAGCAGCACCCCGACGCCCTCTTCGTCTGCCACCCCGAATGCAACCCGTCGGTGGTGGCTCTGGCAGACCATGCCTGCTCCACGAGCGGCATGTACGACTTCTGCCGCAGGAGCCCGGCGAAACGGTTCATTATCGGCACCGAAGCGGGGATCCTCTACCGGCTCCGCCAGGAGAACCCCGACAAGGAGTTCATCCTCGCCTCGCCGGCCCTGGTCTGCCCCAACATGAAGCTTACCTCCCTGGAGGACATCCTGGAGGCCCTCACGACCATGGCGCCGGTGGTGAAGGTGCCGGAGGAAATCCGGGTGCCGGCCAAGCGGGCCCTGGACCGGATGATAGCCATACCGCGGGACTAGGAGCACTTTCACAAACCATCGAGGAAAATCCATGATCCGTTCCTTCCAGGGGATGCAGCCCCAGATCGACTCATCCGCCTTCATCGCCGAGACCGCCGTCATCATCGGCGACGTGACCGTCGGCGCCGAGAGCAGCATCTGGTACAACGTGGTGGCCCGGGGAGACGTGAACTTCATCCGGATCGGCGCCCGGAGCAACATCCAGGACCTCACCATGCTCCATGTGACCCACAAGAAGCACGCTGACGACCCGGGTGCTCCGCTCGTCATTGGCGACGACGTTACCGTGGGACACAGCGTCACCCTCCACGGCTGCACGATCGAGAACGGCGCCTTCATCGGGATGCAGGCCATGGTCATGGACAAGGCGGTGGTGGGTGAAGGGGCGCTCGTGGGGGCACGGGCCCTCGTCACCGAGGGGACGATCATTCCCCCCCATACCCTCTGGGTCGGCGCGCCAGCCCGCTACAAGCGGGACCTGAACCCCGACGAGATCGCCTGGCTCAAGCGCTCGGCCGGCAACTACGTGAAGTACTCCCGGGAGTATCTGGACGACAGGTCGTAGCGCTCGTCAATGAAAAAGCCGGCCTCCCCCACAGGGTGAGCCGGCTTTTGTTTTATTGGAACCAACCGGGTGAAATCAGAATTTAAGAAACGCGAACCGGCCTGTCTCGGTCTGGCTAGCGCCATCGCCCGTCGCCTTCACCCTCCTCACCGTGCCTGCCTCACCTTCCCGATCACCCTCCGCCACCACGGACTCATCGCCCAGTGCGCCGCGTTCCATGACCGCATTGGTGAAGAGCCCTCCACGCAGGATGGCGCTTGCCAGAACAGCCCCCCGCAGGTTGGCCCCCACGGCGTAGACCCCCGTCAGGTCGGCCCGCTCCAGATCGGCCCCTTCCAGGTTCGTCATGAAGAGACCGGCACCCGCCAGCTTTGCCCCCTTGAGGCACGCCCCCCTCAGGTTGGCCATTTCAAGGGATGCCCCCCGCAGGTTTGCCCCGTCGAGCCGGGCCCCCGCCAGATTGGCCAGGTAGAGGTCGGCATTGGCCAGGGAGGCGTTGCGCAGATCAAGACCGGCCAGGTTCATTCCCCGCAGATTCGCTCCCGACAGGTCGCGGGTCGAACGGAGGACCTCACGCACCTCGTCGGTGCCGGGCCGCCATCCTCCGCTTCGCTTCGACTCAACCGGCATGGCCGCAATCGCTGCCATAATCACCGGAGCAGCCACTATTTTCTCGGAGACCTTCCCCTTGGCTCCCTTCCTTGCTGCGCGGGATACCTTTGCGGTTTTCACCGTCTTCTTCCTGGCGTGGCCGTGCCCCGCAACGCCCCGCCTGCTCACGAGGCGCACGTACTCCGCATAGGGAAGGGCGGGCTTTGCGGGGGAAGAGACGACAGCGTCTCCCGCTGGCGCCGGATTCTTCTCCCCGCGGGAGGAAGCGGCGGCCGGGGTACCACTGCCGACGGAAACGAGAAGACAGAGTATGGTGAACGGAATTCCCAGACGACGGAGTGCGCGGTGCTTCATGAACGACCTTTCCTCTCGGACGGAGTTGGAATGGGGGAACGGGCCACACCATCGGCAGCCACCGTGTCTCCCCTTTTTCCGTATCGGTCATTTTCCCCGGGGCTTGAGCCTTTTTTCGCAAAAAGCAGAGCGTACACCTCCTGATGCGCCGTCGGCAAAGGATCTGTATCCAGGCCAGGCTTGTTTTTTCGAAACTGTACTGGTATCGTACCGGGGCGCCCTATCCCTCTCAACCTTCAACCCAGTGACAGGAGATGCCATGACGATCACGTCAACACCCGGCAGGGGGAAAATCCCCCTCTACGAGTCGGTGGCAAGCCGGATCGGTCAACTGATCGACGAAGGAACCTTCCGACCCGGCGACCGGATCCCGTCGGTTCGGGCCCTAGGGCGACAGCTCCAAGTGAGCCTCACCACGGTCACGGAGGCCTACACCCTCCTGGAGGACCGGGGGGTAATCGAGGCGCGACCCCAGTCGGGTTACTACGTCCGTCCCCGCTTCACCGGCACGGCTGAGCCGGAGATGACGGCGCCCCCCTCAAGCCCCACCACCGTCAGCACCGGCGAGCTGGCCATGATGGTCATGCGTGACACCCGCAACCCCGACCTGGTCCCCCTCGGCGCCGCCATTCCCAACCCGGAGCTGTTGCCCGTTGACCGGCTCAACCGGATGCTCTCCTCCGAGACCCGCCGCTTTCCCGTGGCGAGCGTCTCCTACGACATCCCGCCTGGGTGCGAGCGGCTGCGGGTACAGATCGCCCGCCGGATGCTGGCGGCCGGCTGCGCCGTGACCCCCGACCAGATCGTCACCACCGCCGGATGCATCGAGGCGGTGCTCCTGAGCCTGCGGGCCGTCTGCCGGCCGGGAGACACGGTGGCCGTGGAGTCGCCGGTTTACTACAATTTCCTCCAGGTTATCGACCTGCTAGGGCTCCGGGCACTGGAAATCCCCACTCACCCCCGCACCGGCATGAGCATCGATGCCCTGCGCTACGCCATGGATCACACACTTATCAAGGCATGTCTGGTGGTGGCCAACTTCAACAACCCCCTCGGGAGCCTCATGCCC
>CAJPFF010000136.1 GCA_905339345.1 Geobacteraceae bacterium
TCGTCATGCACCGGAACCTACACCGTGAACGCGGACCGAAGCTATACCACAAACCTGGCCTGCACTGCGCAAGTCGGCGGTGGCGTTTCCCTCACCATCAGTCCCGCCGTGTACCGGGGCTCCAGCGACCCCTTCCTGAACATGCTCACCATCAGCGAAACCGATGGCGGGATTCAGACGGTCGAGGTTTTCTATGGAAGCTATCCGACGGGCCAAACCTTCGAGCGGGTCTGCACCTCCAGTGGAACGCTGGTGCGGACGGGGAGGTAGCGCTGAGGAATACAGCGTCAAGCGGAGGGCTGAAAAGCTCTTCAGTCAGGAGGACTCAAATGGGACTCGAAGGATATTTGCGCAAAGCTGACACGGCATGTATTACCGGCGCCATGCTCCTTGTAATGGCTCTGGCGCCGAATTACTCCCATGCAACGGCGCCCGGAAACCATGGCGGAGCGGTTGCGGGCAATAACTTCAGCCCCAATGATCTCGGGAAATCGGCGAGGGAAGAGGACAAGAATCCGAAGAATGGGAAACCCGACTACGAGGACAAGAATCCCAATGCCGGGGAAAGAAATTACCAGACCCACGGCAGCCCTGACCTGAATCACGACGGCGTCGGAGGGCACGACAAGGACAATAACGGCGTTCGCGGACAGGGGGAAGATCCGTTTGACCGTGGCGATCTGGGTTCCATGGCGGCCCGCTACCAGGGGCCGAAAAACGGGTACGAGCAGGTCGACGCCCCGGCTCCCTGCACAGGCAAGATTACTGTCCCCAAGGCGGGCGGCGCCAACTACGGGGGAGATTTCCCCAAGACCGCAGCCAACGAGATCGATCATAAAAAGGTTGTGGAAAATACGAAGAAATTCGTCCACGACCTCCTGCAGCCTGCCTGCTGGCCTCCGGGCCAGGGAACGGTCACCGACAAGGACGTCGTCGACGACTTCAATGCCGGCAACCTGGATATCGGCAAGCGGCACCACCCCCTCGGGAAACCGAATTTCGTCTGCCACAATCAGACGTCAATGTTCTGTTCCCTGATACGGGAGTTGGGCTATCCCTGCCGCGAGAAATGGGTTTCGCTCACCAGGGATGGCAAACACGTCTATCCCGAGGCGGCGACGAACGTCTGGTACAACGGCGAATGGCACCTTGAAGACCCGTTCCTTCTGGTGAATGACAAGAAGGAAAACTACAAGAGCACCTCGGTGACCGACGTCCGGATATGGCAGTCCCGGACAGGGCCGTGGGACCGGGGTCCCGGCTCCGATCCCGATACTCCCTCAACCCCTCCCGACGAAACCGCCCTCCGTTCCGGGACACTGCTGGAGCAGCAGAACCAGGCGGTTCTAACCTACGTTACAGACCAGAATAACGCCGTAACCGGTGACCTGACCAACCACCAGGACAACGTTCCCATCGACAGCCTGCTGGCCCAGTTCGGCGGCACCGTGGCCCAGATACCGAACTCGTGGTATTCCCCCGCGGCACAACCGATCCTGTCGATCTGGGACGATACCGGAACCGTTACCGGCTCCACCCCGGAACAGCTCTTCATCGGTTTCCCCTCCTTCAATCTGACTGCCGACCAGGCAGGCACTAAGCAGTATCAGGTCTGCGTCCACACCGATTCCGGAACGGCCCAGGATTATAACGTCGCGGTGAAACCGATCGAAACCAACCGGGCTGTTACTGTCCAGCCGACGACGCTTTCGGGAATCGTTTTCCCGGGCCAGACATCCTGTTCACCGCTGTCGGTTACCGTAGGTGACGTACTCTGCGACATCGACCGGGACGGCGATGTTGATATCAAGGATATCAACGCCATCTTCGCCGCGCGCAATACGGAAGGGACCGGCGATCGCCGCGACACCGACGGCGACGGCACCATCACGACCAACGATGCGCGTATCTGCTCCCAACACTGCTCCAATCTCCGCTGCGCGAGCTTTGATTTCAATGTCTGCACCCCTACCCGGATATCTACGGGATTCGGGACAGCCGCCACGGCGTGCACGGTAGCACCGGCCGCCGGCGCGACCTGCACGGTTTCCAACCTGGCCGGAGCCGGCGGTGTTCTTGTGCACTGCCAGGCCGCAGGGACAGTGACGGTAACGATCACCTACCTGGATTCCGACGCTATGGAGAAGACGGTGACTCACACTGTGACCTGCAAATGATGAAAGGAAAGGGAGGGGGTAGCAATGAAAACGATGATTCGATTCGGTATGGTGGCGCTCGTTGTCTGCCTGCTGCGCATCGCTCCGGCCGGCGCGGTTTCCCTCGATTTCGTGCCCAGCCAGCAGACCGTTGACGTGGGGCAGTCGCTGTCGGTTGATCTTCTCATCTCAGGACTGGGCTCATCGGTGGGGAGCTTTGATCTCGATGTGAGCTTCGATCCAGCCGTGCTCTTCCCCACAGGCGTCGCCTTTGGACCGTTTCTTGGAGACCCGGCTCTGGGCGAGGCATTGACCGATTTTATCTTCCTGGGTGGGGTGGTTGACCTGGCAGAGGTTTCCCTCCTCACTTCCTCCGAGTTGGATGCCCTCCAGCCGGACAGCTTCACCCTCGCGACCCTTTTCTTTGATGCAGTGTCGGTCGGTTCATCCGGTCTGGAGTTTTCGCAGGCGCTGGTGGACGATGCATCAGGCATCAAGCTGGATCTGACCACCGGCAGTGGCGGCGTGAATGTCGTTCCGGAACCGGGGACCTTCTTATTGGCGCTCTGTGGACTTATGGGAATCGTATTTCATGCCAAATACAGGAAAAGGGGTTAAGAGTGTTGTCACGTTCTGGGCGAAGGGCCAACGCCGGGGCCGGATGCGGCGCGGTCGGCCTGATACCCCAGGGGACCGTCAGTGACCATCTTTGGCGAACGCCAGATCGCCATCGATGAAGGGACCGCCTGCGCGAACGAGCACTAGCGGGCTTTCGCGCCTGACCGATCAGGAATCTACGCCATGAACCCACGACGGACAACCACACTTCCCGCGGTCACTGTCTCGGCTCTCTCCGTTCTTGCCGGAGCAGCCGCTGCGGGGGGCGCAGCCTGGGGCCTGCTCACCCTGCTGGGCCTGCCGACATTACGGGGAGCGGTTATCACAACGTCCGTCGTGCTCGCGAAACTGGCAATCCGTCAGTTCTCATCAACGAGGAAATGACCATGGAGCCCATCGACAGCGGCAGCATCGACGCAATTCTGGCCCGACTATCCAGAATTCATCTCGCCTCTTCTCACCTCATGGACCAGATGGGACTCCTTTACGTGGGAACCCATGCAGCACGCCAGGGGTACCGGGTCCGGGTGATCGACCAGGCCAACACGTCACTGGAAAAGATACGGGACCTGGCCGGAACTTCGGGCACAAAGGTAATCGGCTTCTACGTGGATCACGAAAACGTCCACACCACCATGAGCGCCATCACCGCCCTGAAAACGGCCGACTCTTCCCTCCTCTGCGTCGTGGGCGGACCCCAGGCGTCGGTGGTTCCCTGGGATGAACGGCTTCTGGGGGAGAGCGCCTGCGACATCGCCGTCAGGGGCGAGGGCGAGGTCGCCTTCACCGCGATCCTCGACTGGTTCCTCAGGGGAAAGGGGACGCTCCAGGAGATCGAGGGAATCACCTACCGGCACGCCGGGGGAATCGCCCGGACCCGGGACCGCCTCCCCGCCGCCGACCCGGACATGTTTCTGGTCCCCGACCGCACCCTCAACCACGAGCGGCAGAGGGGAAACGGCATCGACTACCTGGTCACGAGCCGGGGCTGCCCCCACCGGTGCGCCTTCTGCTACGAAGGGAGGCCCGAGGCGACTTACCGTCCCCGCGACATTGCGCAGGTCCTCGCCGAGGTGGAGGAACTCCTCAGGGAGCGCCGGCCCGCCTACATCAACATCCTCGACGACACCTTCACCGTCGACCCGGAGCGGGTGATGGCGTTCTGCTGCGGGATGAAGGAGCTCCAGAGCAAGTACTACACCGTCAAATGGTTCTGCGAAGGCCGGGCCAACGTCATCGTGAAGCACCCGGAGATGGTCCGCGCCATGGTGGAGGCGGGGCTCGACCGTATCCAGATCGGCGTGGAGACAGGGAACCAGCATGTCCTTGACGCATACGGCAAGAACCTCACTCTGGACGAAATCCGGGAAGCCGTCAGGATCTGCGCCGGGGCGGACATTCTCTCCATCTTCGGCAACTTCATCATCGGCGGCGCCTTCGAGAGCCGGGAGACCATCGACAACAGCATCTCCTTCGCGGAAGAGCTGCTGGAGATCGGCCTCGGGCGGCTGGAAGTGAACTCAACCATATATACCCCCTACCCTGGCACCCCCATGTACGAAAACCCCGGGGCGTTCGGCTTGGAAATGCTCGACCCGGACTGCGTGACCGGTCCTGGCGACAATTACGCATTCGTCCGGACGGAGAGTCTCTCGAAGTGGGAGATCCTCCATGCCCGGCAGCGCTTCATCGAGGCGGTATCGACAAAAATGCGGGACCTCTTCTGGACGATCCCCGACGAACTCCTCCACCGTCACTGCGAGGCCTACTACCGCAGCGGCCTCAAGACCACCTGGTTCCAATTGATCGAGCATACCTTCAACTACAGCAAGTACTTCAGCCTCCCCTTCCTTGGAGACTACCGTCACCTGAAGGGATTGCCCGCCGACGCCATCGAGGCGTACAAGCCCGTTCGGACCGTCTTCATCGCCTCAAGCCGCGAGGGCAACCTCTTCCTTGACCTGGGACACAGGAAGCTGGAACTCAACGACACCGCCAGCTTCATTTATGAGCAATGCTACGGAAAGCTGACGACGGGGGAGATCATCGACAAAACGAGGGAGAAGCGCTTCCCCTGCGCCTCGCGCAACCTCACGAGGGAAGTCGTCCTTGATTTCTTCGGACGCATGGACCTCGAGAAGCTGCTGGTCTTCACCGGCAGCTGAAACCACCAGGGAAAGGAGGTGATCATCATGGGAGCGGAAAAAAAATGCATGTCGGAAACCGAGATTCGAGACTTCATCCGTCAGAACCTGCCGTCCATGCGTGAAGTGGCCCCGAAGGAATTCGATGCCATGGTCAAGAACGGCGAGATTCTCGCGGAAAAACTGATGGCTTTCATGCACGGAGCAATCAAAGGTAGGGACGAGCCCCAGGCAGCGGCGATAGCGGCCTTCGTGGCACCAGAGGTTACCATCGAGGTTGGCGCGGTGATAGCGGGAATCGTTGCGGGGGAGATCGCCGGGGCAAAGGCCCACGGGTCGCTCACCTCGACACCGGGCCGGACGGAGTGATGTGATTCAGCCACTGGAACTCGGGGATGTTGTCAATAGCCTGTAAGCCATAATTTGGCGACATCCCCTTTTTTGTCTTTTCGCAACAAACTGGAACACGTGGAGGTGGAGCTCCGCGCCCCCCCGGCCACGGGGAAGGATTCGATCCAAGGGCCGCGCCAGGTGATCCGGCTGCCGGCGTGCCGGTAAAGTCCGGTCTGAGCACATACAATGGAGGAACGAACCGTGCCGACAATCAACGAAGTGTGGGAACAAGCACAGCAGATCAACGCCAACCTGGCCATCCTGCACAATGACGTGACCGCCCTCAACGGCTGCTGCGGGACGACCAACACAAACCTGACCGTCCTG
>CAJPFF010000137.1 GCA_905339345.1 Geobacteraceae bacterium
GCTCCGTTCTCCCTGTCGAGCTCGCCTGCCAGGGAGGCGGCCTCAGCCGCGTCTTCCGTTATGAGGAGGCGGAGCGCGGTCGACGCGCTCGCGACCCTGCCCGCGGCGGTTATCCTGGGCGCTATCTGGTAGGCTATGCTGTCGGCGTCCGGCCTGCCGCGAAGGCCCGCGGTCTCTATGAGCGCCTTCAAGCCCGGCCTCTCGGTGTTCTCAAGCTCCCTTATGCCGTAGGATACGAGTATCCTGTTCTCGTCCATCAAGGGCACGAGGTCGGCGACAGTCCCTATCGAGACGAGGTCAAGATACCTCTTGAGGTTCGGCGCGCCCGACTTGAACCAGCCGGCTTCCCGCAGCCTGGAGCGCAGGGCCATGACGAGGTTGAAGGCCACGCCAACGCCCGCGAGCCCCTTGAAGGGGAAGGGGCAGCCCTTGCGCTTCGGGTTCAAAACGGCGGCCGCGTTCGGGGCCTCCCCTGATATCTCGTGGTGGTCAGTGACGACGACGTCCATGCCTAGGGTCGAGGCGAGCTCTATCTCGGCGCCGTTCGACGAGCCGCAGTCGACAGTTATTATGAGCTTGACGCCGGAGGCGGCAAGCTTTTTTATCGCTTCGGCGTTAAGGCCGTATCCCTCTGACTGCCTGTCCGGGATATAGGGCGTCACCTCGACGCCTATCTCCTTGAAGAACAGGTACATGAGCGCGGCTGAAGTCGTGCCGTCGACGTCGTAGTCTCCGTATACGGCCACGCTCTCCCTGTTCGTGAGGGCCTTGAGTATACGCTCCACGGCCCTGTCCATGTCCTTCATGAGGAACGGGTCGTAAAGGCCTGAGAGGTCGGGCCTTAAAAAAGAAGAGGCCCTGCCGGAGTCGACAAGGCCCCTGTTTACCAAAAGCTGTGCCGTGAGGGGCAGGATATTCAATTCCCTGCCCAGCTCGATCTGGAGCTCCCTGTTGGCAGGGCTCACCTTCCAGCGCTTTTTTCTTTTCGGCATCTGGCCTCTATGCCTTCCTTTTCCTTGAGAAAATGAACGGTTCCGACATTTTACTTTTTACGG
>CAJPFF010000138.1 GCA_905339345.1 Geobacteraceae bacterium
CGTCATGCACCAGGACATAGTGCCTGACGCCCTCGACCTGCAGCACGGCCGCAAGGCCATATGGTGCCTGGACTGCCACAACCCGAGGAACAGGGACACCTTCATAGACCATAACGGCGGCGAGATAAGCCTGAACCAGCCGCAGAAGCTCTGCGGAAAGTGCCACGGAGAGGTCTACAGCGACTGGAGGGACGGCATCCACGGCAAGAGGATAGGGATGTGGACGAAGGGCGGCAAGAAGAGGTGGTGGGTATGCACCGAGTGCCACAACCCGCACATGGTGCAGACGAAACGCTTCGAGCCGATAACCCCTGAGCCCAGGCCGCAGTACCCCAGGACCAGGACGAACGCCGACCACGAGAAGAGCCACGGCGGGGGACACGCCCAGGGCGCCGCAGCGACGACCGGCGGACACTGAAAAAAGTAAAGACAAAGCCGGGCAGGGAAACCTGCCCGGCTTTTTTTTATTTCGTTCGAGACGGTGAGATTTTAAGAGTGCGGACCCAAAAGCAAATCACCAAAACCGGATTATACTTATCATCAAACCTTAAAACGGAGGCTACCATGAAAATGAAGTATGCCGTAGCCGTCTTGTTGACGCTGGGCCTTTCCGCGAGCGCATATGCACAGCCCAAAAACTTTGATTTTGAAACCGGCGATACGACCGGCTGGGTCGAGACTTATCCGGACTATGTAGGGGAAATAAGTGTCGTTACACATTGGTCCTGGGAAGATATACCTGCAGGGACCGATGAAAGAGCCCTTGCGGATTATTATAAGCCTGCTTATGAACCGGTTGAGGGTGAGCACTTTGCGATGCTTGTAACGGGTGTAGGCAATCTTGACACCAAATATACAAAGCTCTCGCAGAGTTTCAGCTTAAAGGGTGGAGATGTTCTTGAAGGTTCGGCCTCTTTCTTCGGACCTTCGGAGGTGGGTTATCCATATGAGGCCGAGAACGGAAATTATAATGATTATGCTTTCGTGACAATAAGCCGGGGCAGTGAGGTAATTGCAGTGCCGTGGTATGCGGATTCAATCGACCATGGATATCTGGAGACTACGGCGCCAGGCGTGGAATCTGGCCGTAGTTTCAATTTTGGCAACCTCCCCTGGCAAGATTGGAGCTGGAGTGCCCCTGCCCCCGATTATTACACTCTAACCTACCTTACAGCCCAGGGTGGCGATGCCGTTGCATTTAGCTATGCTTTCTTCGATGGTCCGCGTGGCGAACAACCAACAGCCGTCCCTGAGCCAGCGAGCATGGCCATGCTCGGCCTCGCCTTTGGCGGCATAGCCTTTACCAGACGCTTTTTTGTGTAAATGTGAGGTCTTCGGAGCTTGTGCCGGGCGGTAAACCTGCCCGGCTTTTTTTATTTCATCTTTTGTCATTCTGAGCGAAGCGAAGAATCTCGTGTTTTATCTAAAGAGCTGCATCACTGTGCCGACATTTTTCAAAAGACCGAGATTCTTCGTCGCCTGCGGCTCCTCAGAACGACAAGACTCCCCTCTCACACACAGGGAGAGGGGTTTTGTTTTGTCTTTAACCCATGCGCCGTAACATGCGGAGCGCGCCTAGGAGAGGAAGGGCGAAACGCGACAAGGGTGTCTGGGAGCGAAGCGACCTTGGGGGAGCGTTTCGCGGATGGGGAGGCGGAAAGCGCGCAGAGCATGTTACAAAGAGCGGCGGCAGCCGCGTTACATGGTTTTTTGGCAAGGCCA
>CAJPFF010000139.1 GCA_905339345.1 Geobacteraceae bacterium
CTCGAGATCGCCTCGTCTCATTCCGGTTGATGCCGACTTGGCACCAATCTTCTTGCTTGTACTCTTTACTCGTAACGCAGCGCCCGCACGATTTGTAGTTGCGCCGCCTGCCGCGCTGGCAACAAGGCCGCAATGACGCCAAAGATCAAGCCGACCGCAGTGGCGATCAAGACGCTGGTCGCGGGGAAGAAGTACGTCAGCTTGAAGCCGACCACGCCGACCGCCCCCACCAGCGAGTAGCCCAGCCACAACCCGGCCAGAATTCCAAAGGCAATCCCCAGGATCGCCAGCAGTAAACTCTCGGCCAGAATCATGCGCTGCACCTGGCGGCGGGTACCGCCCACAGCTCGAATCACACCGATTTCGCGGGTGCGTTCGATGACGTTGATTGCCAGCGTATTCACCAGTGCGATGAGTGAGGGAATCGCCAACGCAATCAGCACGAAGTACAAACTGCCCACGACTTTGCCGAACATGCCGATCATGGTTTCACGCCACTCCGTGGATTCCATCACTGTGAGGGCCGGATATTGTTTCACTAGCCCATCGAGCGCGCTGCGCACCGCCGTCACCTCCGCTTCCGGCGTCTTGTTAACCATCAACAACAGATCATTCGATTCATGAAAATCGGCGGCCAGGTTGGCCTGTGAAATGAACCCGGTGGCGGCTTTGGCATTCAACAGATCCGATCCCACGCCCACCACTTGATAAGCACGCTCGCCATCTGGCGTCTTCAGGGTAACCCATTCACCCAGCTGCACTGGATTGCGTACCGCAAACACGCCGTTGAGAATGATGCCGCGCCCGTTGCGCAGCTCCTGATAGATCTGCGCTTCACTGCCCAGCATGAATTCCATGCCGCCCACCCGGGCAAAGCTCTCTGGCTCGATGCCTACCAATTGTAAGGCCGTTCCCCGCGCCTCCGAGTTGGCCAGGCGCAGCGTAGTGACATCCTGAACGCCCGGAGTGTCGCGGATGGCCTGCGCTAATTCAGGACTGGCACCGACATTGCCGCCACCCAACACCAGCGAAGCCGGCATCAGCAGAAAATCTGAACCCATACTCTTGGCCAGGTAACGACCAATGCCCTCTTCCATGCTGCTCATCATTCCGGCGCAAGCGATGATCAGGGCTAGACCAATCATCATCGCCGAGGCCGTAATCGCGGCCCGGCCCGGTTGCCGGGTCATATTTCCCTGCGCGATCTGACCTTCGCGCGCGAAGATCACCGTGAGTAAACGGCCAAACAACAGCGCAATGGGCCTGACCAGTGCCGGCCCGGCCAGCACCAGACCGATCAACACCAGGAAGGCTCCTGCCGCCGCGGCTTTAGGGGCGCCACTGATTAATGTGAGGGCAGCCAACCCGATGAGTCCTGCTCCTACCCACGCGCCACGCCGAGCCGCTCGTTGAGCCGCCACACCCACCATCGGGCGAAGCGCCTCCAAGGGCACAACCCGGCTGGCGCTGATGGCGGGTAACAAGCCACTTAACATCGTAATCCCTACGCCTAGCACCAACGCCCAGATAAAAACCGGGATGTCAAACACTGGTCGACCGGTGAAGCTCATATGCAGGAACTGTTCAAAAATCGGTCTGATCAACCCGATCAGGCTATAAGCCAGACCAGCACCGATCAGCATGCCGATGGCTGTACCGAGTAAACCCTGCAGCAGGCTCTCTGCCAGGATAATGCCCACCACCATGCCACGCGTGGCACCCAGTGCGCGCAGCATTCCGATATCACGACGTCGTTCGGCAACCACGGTGCGGAAAGTGTTCAGGATGATGAAGCCGCCCATGGCCAGCGCCAGTACGCCAAAGAGGTTCAGCACGATCTGGCCCATGGCTAAAGCTGACAGGAACTGGCCGCCCCCTTCGATTTCGCCGAGCTTAAAGCGATTACCCAGCTGCGCCTGAACGGCGGCCGCCACCTGCACCCGATCGGCCTGCGCCGCAAAACGAGCCTCGATGGTGTTAAGGCGTCCCGCTTGATTGAACATCGCCTGAGCAGTAGACAACGGCACGTAAACCTCTTCCACGCCCAGCACACCCTGTGTGGCGATTACGCCCACCACGGCAAAATCCGTGGCGCCCGCGGCAGAAGGCAGCGTGAAAATATCACCCAACTTCAAGCCCATTTCCTCAGCGAGCTTCTCGCCCAGCACCAGCGCATTCTTATCGCCTGCTTGTAGGTAGCGTCCCAGCACCAGGGAATGTGGTCTTACCTGCGAAAAGCTCTCCGGATCAACGCCAACCACCGTCACGGCGTTCACCGCCTGGCCCGTCGGCAGAATGGCGTTTTGCCGCAGGATCGGCGTCGCTTCGTCAATGCCGTTCACACTTCGCACCGGCGCGATCACCTCGGCTTCAAAGGTACCACCCGACGCGCTGGTCACAGTCAGATCGATCTTGCCCGCAGAAGCCAGCATGTTCTGCCGAAACGCCTCAGAAAATGCCGGCAGCAGTCCATTGAGGCCAAACACTATCGTCACACCGAAGATCACGGCCAGTGTCGTCAGAAATGTTCGCAACTTCCGCCCCGCCATGTAGCGCGCCGCCAGAGTTAATTGAATGCTCATGTTTCACCACCTATAAAGCTTCCACTTTATCACGCACCAGCTGTGCCCCCTCAAGCGGGGTGCCATTCAACCGGGCCTGATCGATAATGCTGCCGTCTTTCAGAAAGACAATCCGATCGGCATATGCAGCAATCCGGGGGTCATGTGTCACCATTAGCACTGCGCGCTGCCACTCATCGGCCACTTGCCGCAGCAGCCCAGCCACTTCATCGGAGGCGCGCGAATCTAGGTTGCCGGTCGGCTCGTCAGCCAGCACCAGTGCAGGCTCGGTGGCCAGCGCCCGAGCAATAGCGACTCGCTGCTGTTGCCCACCTGAGAGCTGATCAGGTCGATGAGAAGTTTGTCCGTCAAGCCCAACCCGCTGGAGCCATTCAGCCGCCGTGGCGCGTGCCGCAGCCAATTTCATGCCATCCAGAATCAAAGGCAGCGCGGCATTCTCGACCGCATCCAACACCGGAATCAGATTGAAGAACTGAAACACAAATCCGATCTTGCGACGCCGCACTTCCGTCAGGCGCGTGTCACTGAGGCGGGAAAGATCATCGCCATCCAGCTGAATCGTGCCCGCGGTAGGCCGATCAAGCCCGCCAATCAAATGCAAAAGCGTCGATTTACCACAGCCGCTCGGCCCCATCACGGCCACAAACTCACCTGTTTCTACCGTCAAGCTCACATCGCGCAGTGCCGTTACGACAGCGTCTCCGCTGCCATAGACCTTGCTCAAGTTATTTGTCTGAATGATTGCCATCGGAATTGCCTCGCTCAATCTTGCTGGTTTCTATCCATCAAACCGGTGCCGGCTTGATGGTCTGGTCGCTTCAACTATTTTTCTTAGGCCGGCCGCGCGGCCGCAACTCAGGTTCCGGCACAGGTTGACGCTGGATCTCATCGAGCCGCGCCTCAACCATTTCCAGCCAGCGCAGATCGGCTTCCAGATGCATGACAATGCTGTCCAACAACAGAATGTGGGCCAGCTCGGTTTTGGGATTGGCCAAGCGGCGCTGCGCGGTCAGATCGTGCAGATCCTGATACAGTTTAGTGCGCTGAATTTGAATGATCCTATGCGGTTCAGCCTCGCCGGTGGCCAGTGCCAGCATCAGCTTGGTAAAGACTTCGTCGCGTTGGTGCTCACGCTCAATCGGCAGATCGAACCAAGCGGTCAGCTCGGCTCGCCCTTTTTCGGTAATGGCATACACTCGCCGGTCAGGCCCCTCACCGTCTCCGTCAACTGTCTGCTCACAAATACCGCCCGACTCTTTCAGACGTGCCAGGGTGGAGTAAATCTGGGCCGGCTTCACATCCCACAAGGCTTCTCCGCCCATGACGGCCTCAAAGGCAGCATGGAGTTCGTACCCATGCCGAGGGCGCTGGGCGATCAAGCCGAGAAGAGCATGTCTAACTGACATAAGTTAAAATAGTAACTCGATTTCTATTTACAACAAAATAGTACTACAAGTTTATATTTTAGTCAATAGGCTAACAATAAGAAACGAGGTGATCTTGTAAAAAGATCACCTCGTTCGTTTACAGGCTTTTCTTGAGGCAGCAGACGTTATGCCAAGGCCTTCTCCTCAAAATCGCGCGGCATACAGCACAATACGAGTTCCTTCGCCGCCTTCACCTCATCCAACCGCTTGATGGGTGTATTGTGCGGTGCGGAATGCAGCAACTCCGGTTCCTTGACGGCCTCGTCCGCGATCTTGCGCATGGCGTCAATGAATTGATCGAGCGTTTCCTTGCTCTCCGTCTCGGTCGGCTCGATCATCAACGCTTCCGGCACGATCAATGGGAAGTAGTTCGTCGGCGGATGGAAGTTGTAGTCCATCAGGCGCTTGCTCACGTCCAAGGCGCGGACATCGCTGCCCGCGAACTTGCCCTGACACACAAACTCGTGCATGCAGATGCGATCATACGGCACCGGATATTTGTCGTTCAACTTCACGCGGAGGTAATTGGCGTTCAACACGGCATACATTGAGTTGGCCTGCAACCCATCCGGCCCATGCACCCGCAAATAGGTGTAAGTGCGTACTAACATGCCGAAATTACCGTTGAAGCTCTTCACCCGTCCGATCGATT
>CAJPFF010000140.1 GCA_905339345.1 Geobacteraceae bacterium
TCGATCACGCCGAGAAACTCCTCCAGGTCTGCCCGCTGCATATCCCCCATGTGGGGGATCCGGAAGGTCTTCCCCTTGATTTTGCCATACCCGTCGTCAAAGGCGAAGCCCCGCTCGCCGAGCATTTTCTTGAGGGCAGCAAGATCAGTACCGCGGGAGTTGACGGCGCAGGTGAGGGTCACGGAACGGTAGGGCTCCTCGGCGAAAAAACCGTAGCCCCGGTCCGACACCCAGCCGCGCACGAAGTCGGCCATCTCCCGGTGCCGGGCCCAGCGCCGATCGAGCCCCTCGGCGAACATCCGCTCAAGCTGCTTGTCCATGGCGTAGATCAGGGATATGCAAGGGGTGGAAGGGGTGTTGTTCTTGGCGTCGTTTGCCTCGAACTCGAGGAAATCGAAATAGTACCCCCGTCCCTCGACGGTGCGAGCCCGGGCTAGGGCCTTCTCGCTCGCCGTGAATACGGCAAGGCCAGGGGGAAGCGCGAAGGCTTTCTGGACGCCGAAGATGCAGCAGTCGATGCCGAGCTCATCCACCGGAATCGGGAGTGCGCTCATGGAGGAAACGGTGTCGATGATGGAGACCACGTCGGGATATTTCCGGAGAACCGCGGCGATCTCCGGCAGGGGGGACATGACGCCGGTGGAGGTTTCGTTGTGGATGAGGGTGAGACTGTCATATTTGCCGGTGGCGAGGGCCTCATCGACAAGCTCCGGGGTGATCGGCTTTCCCCAATCGACCTTCACCGCATCGGCCTCCTTGCCGCAGCGGCGCGTCACGTCGTGCCACTTGTCGGAAAAGGCACCGTTGCAAAAATTGACGCAGCGGTTGGCCACCAGGTTGCGCACCGCCCCCTCCATAACGCCGAATGCGCTCGATGTGGCGAGAAAAACCCGTCCCTCAGTGGCGAGGAGCTTCTTGAGACCCGCCGTCACCCTGCCGTGCAGGAGAGCGTACTCCGCCATCCGGTGGCCGACCATGGGGGTCGCCATCGCCTGAAGGATGTCGGGATGGACCTCGACCGGTCCGGGAATGAAGAGTTTTTTTGCCATGGGTGGTCTCCTGAGGTTGGGGGATAGTGAACTGGATACTGGGAGGGTGCCGGGGGACACGGACAGTTCGCTGAAAGCCCGCCATTTCTGGTATCCAGAGTCTCTCGAAGCTAGCAAAATCTGCTTCACCTGTCAAGGTTTGCGCAGGCACGGCAAACCGCCATTTTAAGAACCCATTCATCTTTATGAGGTTCCGACCACGGACCACAACCATCTCTGTCAGAAAACACTTTTGCCAGGGCAAATTTTTTGGGTTTGACAAACTGAACGGTATGATTGTAGTGTTATGAGCTTTAGATTCAATCGTGTTTATATTCCGCACCACCAAGCGATAAAAAAGCGTTTCATTTTGGAGGAAAAGGTATGGCTTTGCGCAAAACGGCAGGTTATCTCTGGAACCCGATCAGCCTCATCGGCCTTATTCTCGCCGTCGCGGGCACCGGTCTCATCATCGCATTCCTCGCGATGGAGATGATCACCGGGTTCGATCACCCCTACATCGGGCTTCTGACCTACTTCGCCTTCCCTGGCATGCTTATCTTCGGCCTGCTCCTGGTTCCCGTGGGTGCCTGGCAGGTCCGACAGCGGAGACGCTCGGAGGATGAAGACATCCCCCCCTATCCGCGTATGGATTTTAATGACCCCCACAAGCGGCGCCTCTTCATCTTCTTCTCGCTGGCCACCATCATCTTCGTCCTGATCGTCTCGGTTGCCTCCATCCTCGGCTTCCACTTCACCGAGTCCACCACTTTCTGCGGCGAACTCTGCCATACTGTCATGGAGCCCGAGCACACGGCCTGGAAGAACTCCCCCCACGCCAAGGTCAAGTGCGTGGAATGCCACGTGGGCCCCGGTGCCCAGTGGTTTGTCAAGGCGAAGATTTCGGGTCTCCGTCAGGTATGGGCAGTGCTTGCACACACGTACCCCACTCCCATCGAGACTCCCATTGAGAACCTGCGGCCGGCACGGGATACCTGTGAACACTGCCACTGGCCGGAGAAGTTCTATGCCGGTCGCCAGAAGGTGTTCTACCACTACGCCCCCAACAAGGAAAACACGCCGCGGGAGACCAACCTGCTGATCAATATCGGAGGCACACCCAAATCGCCCAATGCCCATGGAATCCACTGGCATATCGGCACCGAGGTCTACTACATCGCCCGCGACAGAAAGCGCCTCGACATCCCCTACATCACCGTCAAGCAGAAGGATGGCACCTTCGTGGAGTATATGAGCACCGAAAAGCCCATCACGAAGGACGAGATCGCCAAGTCCAAGAAGCGGCTCATGGACTGCACCGACTGCCACAACCGGCCGACCCACATCTACAAGTCACCGGGACAGGAGATGGACGAGCATATCGTCTCCGGCCTCATCGATCCGTCGCTCCCCTTCATCAAGAAGCTGGGGGTCGAAATTCTGGAGAAGCCCTACAAGACCAAGGAAGAGGCAATGACGGCCATCGGCGCCAAGCTTCCCGAGTACTACGCCAAGAACTTCCCCGAGGTGGCCAAGAGCAAGGCGGCGGGCATCAATCAGGCGGTGGATCAGATAAAGGACATCTACTCCCGGAACTTCTTCCCGGAAATGAAGGTATCCTGGAACACCTACCCGAACCATATCGGCCACTTCTACACCCCAGGCTGCTTCCGTTGCCACGACGGCAAGCATAAGACAGCGTCAGGGAAAGTGATCTCTAAGGACTGCAACCTGTGCCACACGGTCATCGGCCAGAAGCAGGAGAATATCCCGGCCGGCAAGGACGTCAAGGAATTCGTCCATCCGGTCGACATCGGCGACGAGATCATGAAGACCAACTGCAGTGACTGTCACATGGCCGGCGACGAAGACGTGCCGGGTGGCGGCAAGCACTAGGCACGCACGCCCGATTTACCATAAAAAAATCCCCCGGAGGTTCGCCTCCGGGGGATTTTTTTCGGCATCTGTTGCTGAGTGGAAACTACAATTCCTCGAAAACGTCCTCGTCCTTCGCCTCGTCCGCCTCGTCGTCAGGCTCGAATTCCTCGTCCATGACCCGGTCGAGGAATTTGCGGTTGTTCTCGATCACCTTGCGGATCTCCCTGCTCAGTTCATCCAGCTCGTTCCGTTCGTCACCCATCCCCTTACCCCCGCTTCTTCTCCACACATTGGCGGTAGAGTTCCTCGTACTTGTCGGCGGCATGGCGCCAGGAAACGTCTCGCAGCATACCACGCCGCATGATCTTGCGCCATCCCTCCCGGTCACGGTAGGCAGCCAGAGCCCGCTGGATCGCATCCCAGCAGGACTCGCCATTGAAGTCGCCGAATGAAAACCCATTTCCTTCCCGGGGGTTACCGGTGACATCGATGACCGTGTCGGCGAGGCCGCCGGTCCGCCGCACGATCGGCACCGTACCGTAGCTGAGAGCAATGAGTTGGCTCAGGCCGCATGGCTCGTAGCGCGAGGGCATGAGAAACATGTCGCATCCGGCATAGATCTTCGGCGCCAGGGGCTCCTTGAAACCGAGGTTGATGGAGACGTTCTTCACCCCCCGGTTCCTGAATTCGTGGAGCTGGTGCATGAGACGGAGATCGCCGGTGCCGAGGATCACCACCTGCACTTCCTCGGCGGCAAGCCGGGGGAGAAGATCGATGACGAGGTCGATCCCCTTCTGTTCCACAATGCGCCCCACCATCCCGATGAGGGGAACCGACGCCGCCACCTTCAATCCCAGCTCCCGCTGGAGCTCCCGCTTGTCGGCCCCCTTACCCGCAAGGGACTTGGTCGAATAGTTCCGAAAGATGCGCCGATCCAGGGCAGGGCTCCATTCGTCCGTATCAAGACCGTTCAGAATACCGACAAGGTCGGCGCGCCGCTCCATGAGGACCCCTTCCAGCCCGCACCCCTGCTCCGGAGTCAGGATCTCCCGGCAGTAGGTTTCCGAGACAGTCGTGATGGCGTCGGCGGAGAGGATCGCCCCCTTCATGAGGTTGACGCGGCCGTAGTATTCGAGCAGATCCGTGGTGAACAGCGAGGTGTCGAGCCCCATCTGCGGGAGGGCTTCGGCAGGAAACAGCCCCTGGTAGGCCAGGTTGTGGATGGTGAAGACGACCGCGGTGCGGTTGAAGAACGGATCATCCCCGAACTCGTTCCTGAGGATGACGGGAATGAGGGCCGCCTGCCAGTCGTGGCAGTGGATCACGTCGGGGCGAAAGTCCATCCGCTTCAGAAACTGGAGTACGCTCCGGCAGAAGAAGGCAAAGCGCCGGGGGTTGTCCGGGTAATCACCCTCGGGGGTGCCATAGAGGTGGTCCCGTCCGAAGAAGTCCCGATTCTCTATCAGATAGACCGGCACGTCCCCCAGGGATGTCTGGCGCAGAAATCCCTTGTGGAGCTCCCCCCCCAACTCAACCTCGGCACTCTTGCGGGCCTTGCGCACCGGGAACTCACCGGAGGCGACCCCCTTGTAGAAGGGGATGGCGACCCTGACATCGTGCCCCATCCGCCGGAGCTCCTTGGGGAGGGCGGCAGTTACGTCGGCCAACCCGCCGGTCTTGGCAAGGGGGGCAACCTCGGATGCAACCTGAAGGATTTTCATCGGCAGGCCTCTCATTGACTCAAGCTCTGAACAGTACGGTAAATTCGTCCTCCGTGCCTCTCCCTACAACTCCGCCCCCCTGAGGAACGCGGCGGCATCCTCCGGCGAGGTGGGGTTGATAAAGAAGCCGGTCCCCCACTCGAAGCCGGCGATGGGGGTAAGTCGTGGCACCAGCTCGATGTGCCAGTGGTAGTCGTACTCGATGGAACTCCAGAACTCGGGCTTGCCAAGTCGCGGTTGCGGAGGAGGTGCGGTATGGAGGATGAAGTTGTAGGGGGGGTCCTTGAGGAGGCTCTTGAGCCGGCCGAGCATGTCCTTAAGGGCCACGGCCAGCTCGGCCAGCTCGCCGTCGGTGGAAAGCGCGAAGTCGTGGGAGTGCCGCTTGGGGTAGAGCCTCAGCTCGAAGGGGAAGCAGGAGGCGTAGGGGGTCATGACCACGTAGTTGCCGAACTCCCGGACGATCCGGTCGCCGCTCTGGAGCTCGAAATCGAGCAGGTCGCAGAAGAGGCAGCGCTCCTTGTTGGCATAGTGCTCCCGGCAGACCCGCAGCTCGGTGGCCGCCACCGGGGGAATGAGGGGTACAGCGATGAGCTGGCTGTGGGAATGGGAAAGGGTGGCGCCGGCCCGCTGCCCATGGTTCTTGAAAAGGACCATGTAGCGGAACCGGCTGTCCTGGCGCAGGTCCAGGAAGCGGGCCCGGTACGCCTTGAGAACCTCCGTGATTTCGGCAGGGGAGAGTTCGGCCAGCCCCCGGTTGTGGTCCGGCGTATCGATGATGATCTCGTGGGCGCCGATGCCGTTCATGACGTCGTAGATGCCATAGGCGCGGCTGTTGAGCTCCCCTTCGATCCGGAGCAGCGGAAACCGGTTCGGGATCGCCCGCACCTTCCAGCCGGTGGTGTTCGCCTCGCCGGACGGCCGGACCGCGTAGACCTCGGCGGGGGTCTTGTCTTCATTGCCGTAGCAGAAGGGACAGCTGGTCATCTCCGAGGGCTCGGGGTCCACGAGGAAATCCCGGGGCCGGCGCCCCCGGTCGGTGGCGATAATCACCCAGTGCTGCTTGAGGGGGTCCCATCTCAGTTCGGACATTGATCCTCCGTTGTCATATCAGCCAGTTCTCCATATCGAGATCCGGCCCCACATAGGTCAGGACGAGGGGCGAATCGGCGGGCCAGCGGCCGAACTCCTCCCCTTCGCGGACAAGGGTCACGTAGGCGAAGAGCTTCCCCTTCGGTTCAAGGCCGAGGGGACCAAGGGGGACCGCCACCTCACAGATCCGGCCAATCTCCCAGCGGCAGAGGGCCCGGTCCTTCTTCCACCCCTTGGCCCCCTTGACCATGAGCTCCCCCGTCCGGGCGGCGGAAGTCATGTCGAGGCGGCACTCACTCCCGGCCACCAAATAGAGATGGAGGGCGTCCCCCTCCAAGAGGGCCCGGTCAAAGGGCGAAGGGCTGTCGAGGCGGATATAGAGGTTATCCCGGTCGAAGCCGTAGAAAAACGACTGGAGCAGGCTCTCCGCAGCGTGCATGGCCGATGCCTGCTTGGTGAGATCGAAGAGCCCCGCCGCCAGCCATTCGAAATAGTCATCCACCTTGCCGTTGATGGAGGGTGTGATGAGGGCCGCCGGCTCCCGTACGAGCCCCGCGGGGGTAAGCTTCTTTATGGGCTCGTAGAGCTCCCGGGGAACGTCCAGGTCGAGAAGACGGTAGACGTTCATGAGGTGCTTGCGGAAGAGCCGGTCGAAGCGGTCGCTGTGGGCAGAGAAGTGATCGTCGCCGTACCACCAGAACCAGTCGCTCCCCTCGGCGGCATAGAGAGACGTGCAGACGAGCCGGGCAATGCGCTCCGCGTCGGTCCCCTCCCCTTCCCACTCTCCCCCCACGGCCATGAGGTCGGCCACCAGGGGACTGGCGGTGATCGCCGCCTCCCGGGCCCGCTCCAGATAATCCCACCCCTGGTTCTCCTCCGGGTGGCCGACCCAGATGCCGTAGTCGGCGTTGATCCAGGAGCCGGGATGGATGTGCTCGATGACCCGCCGCTCCGGCTCCCGGGCCAGGAGCTCGGAGCAGGTGACCGCTTCGATCCCCTGGGCGGCCGCGGTGGCTCCATAAAGGCCCCGGAGGAAGTCATAGCCGTTGTCGGGGTAGTATTCCCAGGCGTTCTCGCCGTCGAGGATGACCGGCACCACCCTGGCTCCGGGGACGCGGTCCCGGATCCCCCGCAGCCTCCCCATGAAGTCATTCACCGCCCGGGACGGTTCCCAGGAGGAGTAGGTGAAGCCGATCAGGTCCGACAGGAGGTGATCCCGGAAGAAGGCCTTCAGCTCCCGGGCGCCATGGCGGAAGGTATAGGGATGGTAGAGGTCTCTCCGGCCGGGGCCAAGCCCCCCGGGGAGCGTTCGGGCCAGGATTTCCTCGTCGGTAGCGATCCACCGGATTCCGCAGCCGGCAATGATGGCGAGGGCCTCGTCACTCACCGACCCTTCCGACGGCCACATCCCCACCGGGGCGAAACCGAAGATCTCCCGAAAGCGGGCGATCCCCCGGCTTATCTGGCTCCGGGCGTCCTCCGGGTGGCGGAAGCGGGCGGCCGGAAGGTTTACCCGCGGCATGGCGGTGCTGGCCGCCTTCATGTCGCACAGAAGCGGCAGAATCGGGTGATAGTAGGGGGAAACGGCCAGCTCCGCCTTACCCTCCGCCTGGAGTTTTGTGTAGAGGGGGATGATCCCGTTGAGGATGTCGGCGTGGCGGTTGAAGAGAAGCGCCTTGTCATCCTCGGTGAAGTGGCGCCCCTTCCTCACCAGCTCCTTCAGCTCGGGATAGCGGCGACGGGCCGCCTCCCCGGTCCAGGCCAGGAAAAACCAGACCTGGAGGTCCAGGAGGTCCTGGTCGCTGAAGAGGCGGTGCCGCTCCCGGCTCCTCACCCTGGTCCCGTCACCGGCCAGGTGGAGCAGCTCCAGGTAGCGGCGGTTCGGCTCGATGAGCCGCTGGCGGTTGGCGGAAAAGAAGTTCTCCAGAACGAAGAGCCGGTCCTTCTCGGTCATGTCGGCCGGCGCCATCCGCCCCCGCATGAGCCAGGGGTCGACGGCCGTCCCGGCGGCATAGTCGAGGATCTGATCCAGGAGCGACGGCACCAGGTTGAAGACCGCCCGGGCCCCGGGGGTGTCGTCCACGATTGCCGCCATGTCGTAGTAATCCTTGACGGCGTGGAGATAGGTCCAGGGAAGGGCGTACTCACCCTTCACCGGGTCCTTGTACCAGGGCTGATGCATGTGCCAGACGAATATGACGGAAAGGGGTGTGCTCACTGCAGTTCCCGTTTCCACCCCTCAACCTTTTTCTTGTACTCATCAAGAAGCTTCTGGGCCGTCTTGGCGTCCCGGGCCTCAGCCACAATGTGGACGTAAGGCTGATACTGGTCGGGAAGTACCAGGGCCCAGTCCTCGCCGAAGTGGACCTTGATTCCGTCGATGAAGCTCGCCTCCTTGTCGAGGCTGTCCTCGCTCATCTTCCGCATGACCCCCCCCTTCATGTCCCATACGCATGAGACCCGGGTCTGGAGAAAGGCCCGCTGGGGGATCTCCGCCGCCACCTTGGAGATGGGGAGCCCCCCCTTGGCCACCAGCTCGATGGTCTTGGCGATGGCGAACAAGCCGTCAAAGGCGGCCTGGAACTTGGGGAAGGCGAAGCGGCCGTCCATGGTACCCGCAAGGATAACCTCGGAGGACTGGGTGGCCTCGATCATGGCCCGGTCGGCGCTCTTGGTGCGGGTGACGGCGCATCCGCGTTCCTGGGCCATCCGCTCGATGGCCGACGGCGCCGAAACCGGCACCGCGAAAAGCCCCTTCTCGCCGGAGCGAAGTGCCAGCCCCACCATGAGCGGCAGGAGATCGGCCCCTTCGTAGACCTTGCCGGCCTCATCCACCACGATGACCCCCTCGGTGCCGGGGTCGAGCCAGAATCCGGCGTTGGCCTCCAGGGTGGCGACGATCTTGGAGAGCTGGCTCAGGCTCTGCTTACGCTCCGACACGGCCTGGACCCCCCGCTCCTCGTCCACGTAGGCGTTGAGGCTGATGACCTCGCACCCCATCTGGGTCAGGATGCCGGGGAGGAGCTGGCTGGCCGAGGAGTGGTTGAAGTCGATCACCACCTTGAACTGCTTCTTCTGGAGGGGCGACTTGCCGATGGCGTGGAGGAACCCCTCCCGGTAGAAATCCATCACCTGCTGGGGTATCTCGGCCAGGGCGCCCGGCTCCGTGTGGTGGGCCCGGCGGAAGTTCTCCTTGAAGAAGATCCGCTCCACGTTCTTCCCCATGGAACTGGAGAAGTCGAGTCCGTCGCTGTCCAGAAAGACGATCTCGGTGGATGCGGGGTCGTCGAGGGCCTGGCGGAAAAAGAGCCCCCCTGCCTCGCCGAAGGTGCGGAGCTTGTAGCGCAGAACCGGCATCGGCACCATGGTCAGGTCACGCACGCTGATGCCTGCGGAGAGGAGCCCGCCGATGAAGCTCCTTTTCAGCATCCGGCACGAGCGGTAGGCGTCGCGGCCCGAGATGACAAAGCTCCCCTTGGGGAGGGTGGTGCCATAGGCGCAGCCCAGCTTGGCCACGAACTCGGGCGTGAGCTCCATGTTGGTGAGGCCCTTGACCATGGCCCCCTCGAAGAGGGCCTTCTTCCACTTCTCCCCCCATATCAGGTTGCCGGTGACGGTGGCCCCCGCCTCGATCACCTTCCGGGGCCAGATCTTCACGTCGCGCTTGATGTAGGCCTCTTCGCCGATGGAGGTGTCGTCGGCCACGATGACCCCCTCTTCCATGACGACCCCATGCCCCACCCGCACGTTGCTGCAGAGGACACTGTCGTGAAGCTTTGCCCCCTTCTTCACGTAGACGTTGTCCCAGATGACGCAGCGGTTGAGGCGGACCCCCGCCTCGATGGTGCAGTTGCGGCCGATGACCGTGTCCTTGATGTGGGCGCTCTCGAAGACCTGGGAGTTGTCGCCGACGACCACCGTCCCCTCCAGGGTAATGTGCTCGTCAAGGTTCACGTCGGAGCCGAGCCGCAGGTCCTTCCCCACCAGGTCCTGTTTCGTCTCGTCGATCTTCACGTTCACCTTCCCCTTGAAGATGTCGTGGTGGGCCTCACGGTAGGAGTCGGTGTTGCCGATGTCTCGCCAGTACCCCTTGGCGGTGTAGCCGAAAAGGGGCTTCTGCTGCGCCAGGAGCTTCGGGAAGAGATCCTGGGAGAAGTCGTAGTTCTCCTCGGGGGGGATATGGGTAAAAATCTCCGGCTCGAAGACGTAGATGCCGGTGTTGATGGTGTCGGAGATCACCTCGCCCCACCCCGGTTTCTCCAGGAACTGGGTGATCCGCTTCTCCTTGTCGGTGATGACGACGCCGAACTGGAGCGGATCCTTCACCGAGGTGAGGGTGATGGTGGCTAGGGCCTTGTTGTCCTCGTGGGAGTCGATGATCTTCTGGAGATTGAAGTCGGTCAGGAGGTCGGCGCTGATGACGAGGAACCGTTCGTCCAGGAACTTTTCGGCACACTTGACCGCGCCGGCGGTCCCCATGTCCTGGAGCGGGGTCACGTAGGTGATCTTCACCCCGAAGTCGGTGCCGTCCCGGAAGAAGTTCTTGATGACCCCCGGCTGGTGATAGAGGAGCATCACGAGGTCGGTGATCTCGTATTTCTTCAGCAGTTCCACGATGTGGAGCATGATGGGACGGTTCAGCAGCGGAATCATCGGTTTCGGGATGCTGCTCGTCAGGGGCTGGATGCGGGTGCCGAACCCGCCGGCCATAATGACTGCTTTCATGGGATGCTCCTTTTATATGGTTATAGTATCGAGCGAGGGAGCGAGGCACCTCGCCATATCACTTCCCTTTCTTCGCCAGAACGCGCTTGACCTCTTCCTTGAGTTCCGTCAGGTCGCTGGATTTCACCACGTAGCCATCGGCGAGCCAGGCGGAGAAATCGTCCTTGAAGCAGGAGAAGGCGGTGCAGAGGATCACCGGCAGATTGTGCCGCTCCTTGACGATTTTCTGGAGGAGGTCGAGGCCGCTCTCGTTCTTGAGCTTGATGTCGAGGACGATCAGGTCGAATTCGCTCTCCTTGATCCGCTCTACCGCCTCGGCGGCGGTGGCGGCGGTCGCCACCTCGTGCCCTTCGTCCGCCAGCTCCTGTGAATAGAGCAGCCTGATGCCGCTTTCGTCGTCAACCACCAGCAATCGTGCCATGTTGCGTCTCCTCCCTGTTCACGGGTAATTTGATGATATACCGGGTCCCACCCCCGGCAGGGGTGCTGACCTCGAAGATGTTTCCGTGCTTCTCCATGATTGTCTTGCAGATGGCCACGCCGAGCCCTGATCCCAACTCCTCGGTGGAGCCGAAGGGGGTCGTCATGGCCTCGATGCTCTCCGGGCTCAGGGGCACGCCGCTGACCCAGACCTCCACCACGATCCAGCCGTTCTCGCGAAGGGTTTCGGCCCTGATCTCCCCCCCCTCCGGCATCCGTTCCATGGCCGTATTGACGATGGTCCGCACGCAGTAGGCCACCTGCTTGTAGTCGATGCGGGCGGGGGGGAGGCTGGCTTCGAGACGAAGCCGGCAGGCCACCCGCCGCTCCTGGAGGCGCCCGTTCAGCTCGCGGCAGACGGAGCTCACCAGCTGGTTCACGTCCCAGGTATCCAGAGTCGGGTAGAGGGAATCGGAATAGTTGAGAATGTCCTCCAGGACCTCCTCCAGCTGGCGCGCCTCCTGGCCGATGGACTCCAGGTATTCCCGCTTGGGGTCGTCCTGGGCTGCCCCCCGAAGGAGCGTCCGGGCAAAGCCGCCGATGATCATGAGGGGGTTGCGGATGGAGTGGGCGATGCTGGAGGTGATCTTCCCCACCAGCGCCATACGCTCCATCTTCACGATCAATTCCTGCTGCTCCTTGAGCTTCACGTTGGCGGCCGTCACCTTGAGAAGCTCCTCCTGGAGCCGCTCGTACAGGGAAGCCCGCTCGATGGCAAAGGCCACCGAAAAGGCGAAGGTTTCCAGGGACTGCACGTCCTGGGGGGTGATCTGCTTGTGGGTGATGCAGTTGTCGGAGATGATCACCCCGATCCGGCGGTTACGGGAAATGAGTGGGGTGATCAGAAAAGTGTCCACCCCCAGTGCCTGGACCAGGGAGTGGTCGCAGTCGGGATTATGGAAGGCGTTCTCCACAAGGATCGGCCTTTTTTCCCGCAGGGACCGGACGAGAACATGGTTCTGATCCGCCAGAGGAATGGTCATCCGCTCCAGGATGTCGTGGAACTTCTGCTTCTCGGAGGTGAGCTTGGTCTGGTAGAAGTCCTTGGCCATCTCCTTGAGGGTGAAATCGCCCTGCTGAATCTCCTGCCAGATCCCCCACGCCTCGCCGTAGTCCCGGGGGCCCACTCCCAGGTAGCCCCGGAGGAGCTTCCGCTCCTTGTCGGCCAGCAGCAGGAACGCCCGGTTCATGCCGAACCCCTTGCCGGCGGTGATGGCGGTCATGACCACCGAAAGGACTTCGTCCAAGTCGACGGAGGTCTGGAGAACGAGGCTGATTTCGTGGAGGAACTTGATTTCCCGATCCCGGCTGTCAAGAAAGCTTCCCATGGACTGGAGCCTTCCCCGCTGCTCCTGAACCTCGCCGACGAGGAACGGAACCACTGCCCCCAGGGGGTGTCCCGTCTCCTGGAGTTTCAGGATATCGTTGCGGAAGTTGGGACAGTCGATACATTTTTCAAGGACCCGCCGCTGGTAGGAGGTATAGAGAACCTCCTCCCCCTCGCCGATATTGGGGCATCCCCCCGGTTCCACCACTTCCTTGTGCCAACAACAGACCAAATCCACTAATTTCTCCCGAAGGGCTTGATTTACAAGCATCAGACGGCACAATTATATCAGCCGACGCCTTCTTTTCAAGACCGGTCAGCCACCGTCCGCGATCTTTATTAATTAACCTTTTACTCTGAAAACCCAGAAAGAAAGAGCGAAGTGCACATACCCCTTCATGAGATATCATCGGCACAACGCGGCAGTTCATGAATCTTTTTTTCGAAAGGAGCCGTTAGCGCCATGACCATGACCACTCCTTCCCCCATCAAGATCGGCGTCAGCTCTTGCCTCCTGGGCGAAAAAGTCCGCTACGACGGCGGCCATAAGCACGATCGCTACATCACCGACACCCTGGGCCGGTTCTTCCGGTTCGTTCCGGTCTGTCCCGAAGTGGGGTGCGGCCTGCCGGTCCCCCGGGAGGCCATGCGGCTGGAGCGCGACGGGGAAGGCGTCAGGCTCGTCACCAACAAAACCCACGTCGACCACACCGACCGCATGCTCTCCTGGTGCGCAAAGCGGGTCACAGAACTGGAGCGGGAGGACCTCTGCGGCTTCATTTTCAAGAAGGATTCACCGAGCTCAGGACTCTTCAACGTCAAGGTCTACAGCACGGGTATGCCGGCAAAAGTGGGACGAGGGCTCTTCGCCAGGGCGGTGACGGAGCATTTTCCGCTCCTCCCCGTGGAAGAGGAGGGGCGGCTCCACGACATGGGGCTCAGAGAGAACTTCATCGAACGGGTCTTCGCCTACCGGCGCTGGAAGGACCTCCTCAAAGGGGGAAAAACCGTGGGGCGGCTCGTGGAGTTCCACACGGCCCACAAGCTCCTCATCATGGCCCACAGCCCCGCAATCTACCGGGAGATGGGGAAACTGGTGGCCCACGGCAAGGAGATGCCGCGCGACGAACTCTTTCACCGTTACCAGGAGCTTTTTCTGAAGGCCCTCGCCCTCCACGCCACGGTACGCAAGAACACCAACGTGCTCCAGCACATCGCCGGCTACTTCAAGAAAGAGCTGACCCCCGAGGAAAAGGGAGAGCTCCAGGAGGTGATCGGGGAGTACCATCAGCGGCTCGTGCCGCTTATCGTGCCGGTGACGCTCCTGCGGCACTACATCAGGAAGTACGGGCAGGACTATCTTCTGAAGCAGGTCTACCTGAGCCCCACTCCCCAGGAGCTGATGCTGAGGAATCATGTGTGATTCCCCTGTGCCGCAGGGACGACGCAGGGGTCCCCCCACAACGGGTCATGGTGAATGCATGGCGAACAAAACCGGCGAGCTTGGCGGCACTCAGGCGGGAGCGGGCTTGCGCCTTTTTCCCCGGCGCCGGCGGCGCTTTGCGGACTTCTCCTCCGTTTCACCAGTCCCCGGTTCCACCGGCGGCATGGTGTTGTCACGGCTGTACCGCTCCCACCAGGCGAGAATCTTCTCCCCTTCCCCCGTCACCGCGCACCGGCAGCGCAGATAGGCCAGGGCCTCGGCGAAGCATGACCGGGCAAGCACCCCCTGGGGCCGCTTCCCCGGTATCTTCGCGAGGCGGTGCTGGAGCAGCAGAATCTCCCGCATGGCGAGGCCAATGCGCTGGGGAATGGCAATGATCGGCCCCTGCTCGCCGAGAAACCCGGCCAGGGCCTCATTGACCGCGTCCGTAACCTGCATCCCGGCCGTCATTAGCTCCTCTGCTCGCTCCTCCACGTACTCGCCGAACATGAGTGCAAGAAGCAGCGGCGGCGACACCGGCTCCCCGCTCCCCACTTGCCCGTCCACCCATTCCAGGGCCTTGCCGATCTGGGAGTGGGGGAAGCCATCGCTCTCCCTGTCGAGCCAAGCGCTGAAACCGGGGAAGAGATAACCGAAGAGCCCGGCCTGGCGCAAGAGCTGGTAGACCCGCTCCCCTTCGCCCGAGAGGAAGAGTTTCAGCACCTCCTCGTAGAGCCGGGGCGCCGTGGCCCGGGTAATGGCAGGAGCCAGCTCCCGGAGTGCCCTCCAGGTGGCCTCCTCCACGGTAAAGCCCAGGTTGGCGGCAAAGCGCACCGCCCGGATCATCCGGACCGGGTCTTCGATGAAGCGGACCACGGGGTCGCCGATGGTCCGGATCACCCCGTTGCGCAGATCCTCCATGCCCTTCGCATAGTCAATGATGGAGAAGTCGGCGACGCTGTACGCCAGGGCGTTCACGGTGAAGTCCCGGCGCAGGGCGTCCTCTCCCGGCGTCCCGAAGACGTTGTCCCGCAGGACCATCCCCTCATCGCTCACCACGTGCCGCGGCGCCCGGGGACGTTCCCCGTCGGCCGGCACAGCCTCCACTGCCGCCGGCGCCGTATCCGCCTCCGCCAGTTCTTCGGGCGCCAGGGCCCGAAAGGTGGCCACCTCGATGATCTCGTCCTGGTAATGGATGTGGGCGAGCCGGAACCTGCGCCCCACCAGGCGGCAGTTGCGGAAGAGGCGTTTCACCTGGTTGGGGGTGGCGTCGGTGGCAACATCGAAATCCTTGGGCTCCCGCCCCAGGAGGAGGTCCCGGACGCATCCCCCCACCAGGTAGGCGATGTAGCCGTTGTCCTTGAGCCGGTAGAGGACCCGGAGGGCGTTGGGGCTCACGAGGGAGCGGGAAATGGGATGATCGGGGCGGGGGATAATGACGGGTTCACTGTTCATAGGGGGTTTCATAGCACAGAACGGGGGGAAAAGCAAAAAGGCCCCTGCCGGTACGGTTTTGGCGAAAGCGCGCTTTTTTGACATGGGTCATGACAAACGCGGTCCAACTGCCCTATTATGGCCCCATGAAAACGTTCACGAACAAGCAGCTGAAGGATGTGAGGGTACTCGTCGACTTCGTCAGGGTCTACTGCCATGCCCGCCACAATCGCTCCCTCCGGACACTCCTTGACCTGCCGCCGGAGTTGCGGCACCGCTATTCCAGGGGAGTGGAGCTCTGCCCCGACTGCGCCGGGCTCCTGGCCCACGGCATCCAGAAGCGCCGCACATGCCCCCTGGACCCGAAGCCCTCGTGCAAGCACTGCCGTGTTCACTGTTACAGCAAGGAGTACCGGGCGAAGATCCGGGAGGTCATGGGCTTCTCTGGGCGGAGGATGATCATGCGGGGGAGGTTCGACTACCTCTGGCACTTTTTTTCCTGAAACAGCCAATTCGTAGGGGCGGGGTCACCCCGCCCAGGGCGCGGAAACCGCGCCCCTACAGAAGATTCCTAAAATGAACCAATAGAGGAGCAAGACCATGATCCGGAAAATCGTTACCATCGACGCGGAGAAGTGCAACGGCTGCGGCCTCTGCGTCCCCGCCTGCGCCGAAGGGGCCATCTCCATTGTAAACGGCAAGGCGGTCCTCGCCGCCGACAACCTCTGCGACGGCCTCGGGGCCTGCCTCGGCGACTGCCCCCAGGACGCCATCCAGATCATCGAGCGGGAAGCGGACGAGTTCGACGAGGCGGCAGTGGATAATCACTTGAAAAGGATCGGCCGCGAACCAGCCCACCACGAGCCCCCTGCCCCGCAGCCCCACGGGCACCACGCCGGCGGCGGCTGCCCCGGCTCCCGGGCCGTGAGCTTCGCGAATCCCGAGCCCGCCGGCGAACAGCCCGCGGGGGTAGCGATCGCCAGCCGGCTCCGCCAGTGGCCCGTGCAGCTCCACCTGGTCCCCACCACGGCCCCCTACTTCCAGGACGCCGACCTCCTCATCGCCGCCGACTGCGCGGCCTTCGCCCACGGCGACTTTCACCGGGAGTTCCTGGAGGGAAAGGCTCTGGTCATCGGCTGTCCCAAGCTGGATGACAACAACGCATATCTCCAGAAGCTGACCGAACTGTTCAAGGTCTCTTCCATCAAGAGCATCACGGTCCTGCGGATGGAGGTCCCCTGCTGCGGAGGCATCGTCATGGCGGCCCGCCAAGCCCTGGCCGCCAGCGGAAAGGATATCCCCTTCAGGGAAGTGACCATCGGCATCCAGGGGGATGTGAAGGGGTAAATCCACCTTCAAAAGATAAACAGGATTCTTTTTATCTTTTTTCGTTGACAAGGCGCCCATCGGCTGGTATCCCTTTCTCTGTCAATTCAATTTATTCAGCCGCACGAAAGGAGAGACCATACCATGTGCATGTGTACCCTTGTCACCAAAGAGGCCCCTGATTTCGCCGCCGACGCGGTTCTGCCCGACAACACCTTTGCCACGATCAAGCTGTCGAGCTATCGCGGCAAATACGTTATCCTGTTTTTCTATCCCCTGGATTTCACCTTCGTCTGCCCCTCGGAGATCCTCGCCTTCAACAAGAAGCTGGACCAGTTCAAGGCCAAGAACTGCGAGGTCATCGGCGTCTCCGTGGACTCCAAGTTTACCCACCTGGCCTGGAAGAACACCCCCCTTGAGGACGGCGGCATCGGCAACATCCAGTACCCTCTGGTGGCCGACCTGAAGAAGGAGATCGCTACCCAGTACGGAGTCCTGTTCGAGAGCGCCGGCGTTGCCCTGCGGGGGCTCTTCCTCATCGACACCAAGGGGGTGGTCCGCCACGCCGTCATCAACGACCTCCCCCTGGGGCGGAGCGTTGACGAGGCCCTGCGGATGCTCGACGCCCTCCAGTTCGTGGAAACCCACGGCGACCAGGTCTGCCCCGCCAACTGGAAGGAAGGTGACGAGGCCATGAAACCGACGGCCGCCGGCGTCGCCGACTACCTGGCGAAGCACGCCGCAGGGTAGCCTTACGCGGCTACAAACGAAAGGCACGGTCCCAAGACCGTGCCTTTTTTGTCTCCCCGAGGGCCGCCATGGCCGAGCTCCGCCTCACCGACAATCCCATCCTGTCCGGCGCCGACCCCACGGAAGGGATCGTTGCCGCCGAGCTGGCGGGGCGCTTCATCCGCCTCTTCATCCGCACACCTGACGGTGTCGTCTTCCGGGACTCCCCCTTCCACCCCTTCATCCTCCTGGAGGACCCGGCGCTCCTGGCTGACTTTCGGAGCACCGTCCACCTCCGCCCCCTCGCCGGCCCCGGCGACTACCGCCACCTGGCCCTCTTCAACGACTGGTCGGAATGCCTCGCCGCCCGGGATTTCCTCGCGAAACGGACGGGCCATACCCCCTCGGCACCCGACGCCCCCTACCTCTTTCTCTCGGACCCGGTTCACCAGCACCTCCTCCTCACCGGCGCCACCTTTTTCAAGGGGCTTGAATTCACCCAGCTCCGCCGCCTGGCTCTGGACATCGAGACCGCCTGCGCCGAGGGATTCGAGTTCTCCAACCCGGCCCGGGAGGAGGACCGCATCCTCTCCATCGCCGTCATGGAGGAGGGGGGATACGAGGAATACCTGTCGGCCCACGAAATGTCCGAGCAGACGATGCTGGAGCGGCTTACCGCCATCATCCGGGAGCGGGACCCGGACGTGATCGAGGGGCACAACCTCTTCCGCTTCGATCTGGAATACATCCGTGCCCGGGCGGCCCGGCACGGGGTCAGGCTCCGATGGGGACGCGACGGGAGCGAACCCCGGGTCCACCCCTCCCGGTTCACCGTGGCGGAGCGGATCATCGACTATCCCCGCTGGGACATCTACGGCCGCTCGGTCATGGACACCTACTTCCTCCTCCAGATCTACGACGTCTCCAGCCGGGCACTGGAGAGCCACGGCCTCAAGCAGGCGGCCATCCACTTCGGCTTCGCCTCCCCCGACCGGGTCTACCTGGACCGCCAGGCCATGGACGAGGCCTTCCGCACCGAACCGGAGGCCCTCAGGCGCTACAACCTGGACGACGTGCGGGAAACCCTGGCCCTGTCGCGGCTCCTCTCCTACCCCTGGTTCCTCCAGGCACGCATCTTTCCCTACTCCTACCAGAACTGCGTCATCCGGGGTAACGCCACGCGGATCAACGCCCTCTTTCTCCGGGAATACCTGCGGCGGGGTGCCGCGGTCCCGAAGCCTTCCGGTGCCGGCGGGGCCTTTGAGGGGGGATACACCGACGTCTTCGAGACGGGCGTTCTCGGCCCCATCGTCCACTGCGACGTAGCCTCTCTCTACCCCTCCATCATGCTCGCCTACGGCCTCTCCCCCCAACGGGAGCACCTGGGACTCTTCCTGCCTCTTCTGGCGGAGCTGCGACAGTTCCGCCTCGCCGCCAAGGAGCGGGCCCGAACGGCCGTCGAACCCCACGAGCGGGACTACTTCAACGCGCTCCAGCAGACCTTCAAGGTGCTCATAAACTCCTTCTACGGCTACCTGGGGACCACCATTCACACCTTTTCCGACGTGGGCCTCGCCGCCGCGGTGACCCGCAGGGGGCGGGGGCTGATCCAGGCCATGATCGACTGGCTCCGTCAGCGGGGAGCCCGCCCCGTGGAGGTGGATACCGACGGCATCTACTTCATACCGCCGCCGGGGGTGGAGAACAGCGAGCAGGAGGAGGCCCTTGTCCGGGACCTCTCCACAACCCTCCCCGAAGGAATCGCGGTGGAAATGGACGGCCGCTACCGCGCCATCTTCTCCTACAAGATGAAGAATTACGCCCTCCTCGACCACGCCGGGAAAGTTACCGTCAGGGGAAGTGCCCTCCGCTCCCGGGGTATAGAGCGGTATCTGCGCGACTTCATGGCAGAGGCGATCCGGCTCCTGCTGCATGGCGAAGGGGGGAAAATCCCGGCCATGCACGACGACTGCATCCGGCGACTACGGGACCACCTCATACCCATCGAGGGCCTCGCCCGCACTGAAACCCTCGGCGAAGCGCCGGCCACCTACCTCCAGAAGGTCCGCCAGGGGAAGCGTAACCCGTCGGCCGCCTTCGAGATCGCCCTACGCGCCGAACGCCCGTTCCGGGCCGGCGACCAGATCAGCTACTACGTCACCGGACACGGGAAAGGGGTAACCGTCTACGAAAACTGCAAACCGGTCTCCCGCCACGACCCGGCACGGCCCGACGAGAACACCGAGCATTACATCGACAAGCTCAACCAGCTGATGAAAAAACTCGCGCCGTACCTACCCAAAGAGCCCACCCTCTTCGACTGAGGTCGCTTGCCACCTGCCTGTAAGTATGCTACAAGGGAAAGCAGGTCCCAACCTTGCCGAAAAAGGAGAATTTATGCGCGGTTTCGCATGGTTTCTTGCCCTGACGCTGACCCTTTCCTGCTCCACACCCCTTCTTGCCCAGGATGAACCGAAGGCAGAATTCATCGTGGAGAAGATGGCCTACAAACTGGCCCGGGGCGTGACCAATGTCGCCACCTCCATCGTGGAACTGCCGAAGCAGTCGTATCTGACCGTCCGGGACCGCGGGGACGTCGGTTACGTCATTGGCCCCCTCAAGGGGATCGGCATGACGCTGTACCGGGCCTTCATCGGCGCCACCGAGGCGGTCTTTTTCGCCGTCCCCCAGCCGGGCTATTACGATCCCATGATCGACCCCGATTTCGTCTGGAAGGGATGGGATGCTCCCGAGCGGACAACCGTGACTGAAAGCGGAGAGACGACCCCAGCCGCACAGGGTGATGTGCAATGAAACCGGCCCCGCTGATTGCCGGGGCCACCATGGCCGCCCTGCTCGTCCTCGGCCCGCACCGGCAGGCCCACGCCATTGGACCGAACTCCATCGACAGCGCCTCGGCCCAGGAGGTGGTGGACGGCATGGCCAACAAATTCGCCAGGGGCGTTGCCAACGCGGCGACGGGATGGCTGGAGTTCCCCAAACAGATCTATGTCACATGGCAGGAAGAAGGCCCGGCAAAGGGGTTGACCGTCGGACCGCTGAAAGGGGTGGGAATGACCGTGGTGAGGACCCTTGCCGGCGCGGGAGAGGCGGCCACCTTCTTCGTCTCCTGGCCCGGTTTCTTCGAACCGTACGTGGATCCACCCTATGTCTGGCAGGAAGAATAGTCCGGACAGTGGTCGGATCACCAAGCCGGCAACGTGGACACAAAAAAAGCCGCATCCGAAGATGCGGCTTTTTTGCGTCCTTAGGGGACTTGTTACTTCGCAGCAGGAGCAGCAGGAGCAGCCGGGGTAGCCGGGGTGGCAGCTTCTTCCTTCTTCACGGCTTTCTTGGCTTTCTTGACTTTCTTGGCCTTCTTGACCGGCTTCTCTTCTTTCTTCACTTCAGCAGCAGGAGCGGCCGGAGCGGCAGCAGGAGCGGCTTCTTTCTTTGGCTCGGTGGCGAAAACAGCACCGGCAAAGGCAACGGCTACAAGAGCAGCAACGATCGAGGAAACAACTTTTTTCATTACAACACCTCCAAAGGATATTTTGTTTTTTCCCTTAGGCAGGGAGCGTGCCACTGCGAAGCAAAATATCTAACGCTCTGAATTGACGTGTATTCAGGCTCAAGTTGCAACGAACGGACAGCGCAAACGGACAGATCTCGGCCCCATATCATCCAGTGATTACCGTATATGAGGCAACGCGTCCCGCCGGACCGAATGGGACAGCCAGGACGAACGGGGGTCTTTTGCCTTGCCAAACGCCAACTCTTTCACTAGATTTATACATTTAACCTGTGCGGCAGCCTCCCTGTCGCCCCTCCATGGAGAAACCCCGGTGTCGCATAACAAGCTGTTAGCCATAGAAAAACCAGTCCGATACACGGGAGATGAAATCGGAACCCGTCCCAAGGAAGGGGCCGAACTCCGCTTCGTTCTCGCCTTCCCCGATGTCTACGAGGTGGGGATGAGCCACCTGGGGTTCCAGATACTCTACGACATCCTGAACGGGGAAGAGGGAATCGCCGCGGAACGGGTCTACACCCCCTGGCCTGACCGGGAGGCCCAACTGAGAAGTCTCGGCGAGCCCCTCGCCACCCTGGAGAGCCATACACCCCTGGCCCGGGCCGACATCATCGGCTTCACCCTCCAGTACGAGCTCTCCTACACCAATATCCTCACCATGCTCGACCTGGCCGGCATCCCCTTCCGGGCCGCGGATCGTGGAAATGAATTCCCCATGGTGATTGCCGGGGGCCCCTGCGCCTGCAACCCTGAGCCCCTGGCCGACTTCCTGGACGCCGTCCTCCTGGGAGACGGCGAGGAGGCGGTGGTGGAGATCGCCGCAGCCTGCCGGGAGCGAAAGCGGAACGGCGAGACGAAGCAGTGGCTCCTGGAGCGCCTTGCCGGCATCGCGGGGGTCTACGTCCCCTCCTTTTTCGAGACCCGCTATAACGGTGACGGCACCATCGGCGCCATCATCCCCCTGCGGCCCGGCCACGACCGGGTGCGGCGGCGGTTCCTATCCGACCTGGACACAGCCCCCTACCCCACGACGCCGGTGGTCCCGTTTCTCAAGACGATCCACGACCGGGTGAGCATCGAGATCGGCCGGGGGTGCACCCGCGGCTGCCGCTTCTGCCAGGCGGGCTACCTCTACCGGCCGGTGCGGGAGCGCTCCCCGGAGACGATCCTCCGGCTCGTGGAGGAGACGCTGCGGAATACCGGCTACGACGAGGTGTCGCTTCTTTCGCTTTCCACCGGCGACTACGGCTGCCTCACGCCGCTTCTGCGGGAGCTGATGGTGCGCTATGCCCACGAGAAGATCGCCGTGGCCCTCCCGTCGCTTCGGGTCGGCAGCCTCAGCCAGGAACTGGTGGAGGAGATCCGCAAGGTCCGCAAGACCGGCTTCACCCTGGCCCCCGAGGCGGGGAGCGAGCGGCTGCGGCAGATCATCAACAAGGGGATCTCCGAGGAGGACCTGCTCCGCAACGCCTTCGAGGCCTTCTCCAGCGGCTGGCGGGTCATCAAGCTCTACTTCATGATCGGGCTCCCCGGCGAAACCGACGAGGACCTCCTTGGCATCGCCGACCTGGCCCGCAAGGTGAAGCTGGAGGGGAAGCGGGCCGGCGGCGGCGAGGTGAACGTCTCGGTCTCCACCTTCGTCCCCAAGCCCCACACCCCCTTCCAGTGGGAGCCCCAGATCACCACCGAAGAAACCGTGGCAAAGCAGCGGTTTCTCCGGGACGAGCTCAAGAA
>CAJPFF010000141.1 GCA_905339345.1 Geobacteraceae bacterium
CTGGAGAAATCGCGGCAAAAGCCGATACAATTAAAGGCAGCCTGCATACAGACGAGTCTCGATGGGGAGGTGTGTCCATGGGGCATGACCGCGAGTGGTACGACGTCAATATCTTTCGCCCCAAAAAGGGGTACATGACCGACGAGGTGGCGATCATCCTCTTCGTCCTCCTGGGCTGGTCCGTGGCCAACTTCGGCGTCCAGGTCGTTCTCTGGCTCCTGGCCGAGACGCCCCAGGGGGAGGGGATTCTCACCCGCCTCACCTTCCTCTCGTTCCCCTGGCATTTCTGGTTCACTGCCCAGTTCCTCCCCCTCTGGTTCATCATTCTCTGCATCCTCTTCAATATCTACATCGATCGTCACACGGAACAGCACAGCAGAAGGAAGGATCGAAGCCATGACTGACGCGGGGCCCAATCTCATCCCCCTCATCATCGTTACCCTGACCCTTGTTTCCTTCATTGTGGTGGGTCTGCGCGCCCGGCCCCGGATCGCCAGCGATTACGGCATCGGCGGCCGCTACATCGGCCGGATCGGCGGCGGGGCCGCCATCGCCAGCAACTGGATGAGCGCGGCGAGCCTCCTCGGCATGGGGGGGCTCCTCTACCTCCAGGGATACTACGCCCTGGCCTACGTGATCGGCTGGACCGGAGGCTATGTGCTTCTGCTGGTCCTCATGGCGGGGCAGATCCGGCGTTTCGGCAAGTTCACGGCTCCCGACTTCGTGGGAGACCGCTACGCCTCGCCCATGGCAGGGCTCATCTCAGCCGGCATCTCCATCACCATCTCGGTTATTTACTGCACGGCCCAGTTCAAGGGGATCGGGATGCTCTTCGGCTGGCTCTTCGGCACCGACTACCGCAACGGCGTGATGCTGGGCGCCGCGGTGGTAGTCGGGTATGTGATAATCTCGGGGGTACTCGGGGTGGCCCGCAACCAGCAGCTCCAGTACACGGTCCTTATCGTCTCCTTCATCCTCCCCCTCATGGCCCTGGCCCACAAGCTCGGCTATTTCTGGCTCCTCCCCCAGTTCGGCTACGGGGTGGCCATCCAGGATCTGAAGCAGGAATTCGGCATCAACTTTACCGCCCCCTTTGCCTCGGGCTCCCTCTTCCAGTGGGTCTCCCTCTGCTTTACCCTCATGGTGGGGACCGCCGGGCTTCCCCATGTGCTGTCCCGCTTCTACGTGGTCCCCAATATCCGGGACGCCCGGTGGAGTCTCGTGTGGGGGCTCTTCTTCATCGCCCTCATCTACTGGTCGGCCCCTGCCTACGCCGTCTTCGCCCGGCTCCTGGAGGCCCGCGCCGGCATGCCCCTCCCTCCTGCCGCAGCCACCAAAATGGCCGACATCATCGTCATCAAGACGGCGGTCATGGGGGGGCTCCCCCCGTGGATGATCGGCATTCTCGCCGCCGGGGCAGTGAGCGCCGCCTTCTTCACCGTGGCCGGGCTCCTCATTACCGGCGCGGCCTCCTTCTCCCACGACATCTACTACCGGCTCATCAATCCCCGGGCATCGGAAGCCACCAAGATGGCCATCTCCAAGGGGGCGGTGGTGGCCCTGGCCGGGGTGGTGCTGGTGATCGCCCTCGACCCGCCGGGGCTCATTGCCGAGATAACGGCCGTGGCCTTTGCCCTGGCGGGCAACACCATCTTCCCCGCCTTCCTCCTGGGCATCTGGTGGGGGAGGGCCAACCGCCACGGGGTCATCGCCGGGATGCTCACCGGGGTCCTCATCACCTTCTCGGTCCCCCTTTTCGGTCGTTTTCTGCCGGTGGTGGCCGACATCTTTCCCCTTACCTCCTCGGCCTTTTTCGGCGCTCCCACCGTTATTGCCGTAATGATCGGGGTGTCGCTCCTGACACCTCCTCCTCCCGAGGAGGTGCGGCGGTTTCTGGCCGAGCAGGTTCACGGCCACATGGACTCACATTGACGGCAAAGGAGCAGTGATATGGCGTTGCTACTTGGAGCGAGGGGCGAGGATCTCCTGACCCGGCGCGGTACCGCAGAATTCGTGGAGCAGGTGCGTCAGGAGCTCTATGGGCGGATGGCGCATCTGTCGGCCGGGGAGGAGGAGCAACTTCTTCTGAGGGTTAGGGATGCCCTCGAAGAGGATTTGGCGGCTGAACAGCAGGGCCGGGAGGAGTTCTCACGCGCCCTGGATGAGGCGGACCAGGCCGAGGACGTCCAGGCGCTCGTCCTGGTCCAGGACCGGCTCCATGTCATGGCAGCCGATCACTTCCGCCGCCGCGGGTCGGTGACGGCGTATCATCTCTTGCGCACGGCGGCCCTGGATCGGGTAACGGCGGCAGCCCTGCGGATTGCGGCTAACCAGATGGCCGTGGGAGGAGTCGGGCTTCCGGCTGGACGCTGGTGCTGGATGGCGGTGGGGAGTGCGGGGCGGGGCGAGGCGACCCGGTTCGATGCCTGTGACTTTCTGCTGGTCCATGAGGAGAGCGAGGCGGGGTCATCCTTCGTGGGTTTCAGCGGCCGGGCGGCTGCCCTGCTGGAGCGGTTGGGCATCGGCAGTCGTACCGGGATTACGCCCGCCTCTTCCTCGTGGCGCGGCAGTCTCGCGGAGTGGCGCCAGCGGATTGCCGCCCGGGTAGCCGGGGGGGGAGGAGACCTGGAGGGGCTTGTCCGGCTGGCCGACCTGCGCCTTGTCGCCGGCGATCCCTCCCTTGCCGCTGACATGGTCAACCTGGTTCGCGCCATGCTCTCGTTCCACACCGACCCCCTGCGGGAGATCGCCCGGCGGACGGCGATGATGCCATCGGGCTTCGACTTCTTCGGCAGGCTTCGCGTGGAGAGGGGGATGTTCAATCTGGCCCTCTACGGCATAGGTCCCCTTGTGGCCAACGTGCGTCTCATGACGGTGCGCCACGACATACCGGAGACGGGGACGACGGAACGGATTCGGGGGCTTCTCTATCAGGGGCGGATCGACGTGGACCTGGCGGAGCGGCTCCTGCGGGCCTGGCACTGCTTCTGCCGTCACGCCTTGGAGAGGGAGATCGCCGGCGAGGGAGGGGTGTTCATCGATCCTGACGGTCTGGGGAGCGATGAGATGTATGAGCTGCACAGTGGACTGGAGGCGGTGGGGAGTCTCCAGAAGATCGTCTACAGTAGCGTTACCGGACAGGGGTAGGCGGGGTGCGGATCACACTCTCCCACGGCACCATCTTCACCTTTCCCCTCGGCAAGGTGATGGAGATGGCGCGCGAGGCAGGTTTTGACGGGGTCGAGCTGGTCATCAACCAGGATTTCCAGAAGGTCAACTGCAAAAAGCTCATCCAGGAGTTGGCCGGGATTCTGCCGGTCAATTCCCTCCATGCCCCCTTCATGCCGCTCGACGACTGGGGAAACCCGGTCGACTCTCTCAAGCGGAGCGTGGAACTTGCCGCCGACTGCGGCGTTTCCCTCGTCAACTTCCACCCCCCCTCGTGGATGGGGGTCGAGTTCGGATTCTGGCACTGGATGTACCGCATCACGGACTTTCAGAAGGAGGTGGGGCAGGGGAATGTGATTGTGACCCTGGAGAACATGCCGTGGGTGGGGAAGCGGATCAGGTTGAACCCTCACATCCTCTCCAGTACGGAGAAGTTCATCGACTTCATCCAGGAACGGAACCTCTACATGACCTTCGACACTACCCACATGGGGTCGGGGAAGGCCAACTTCATCAACGACTTCTACCTCTGCTACAACAGCGGACGGATCAGAAACATCCACTTCTCCGACTACGGCCATGGCCTGGAGCACCTCCTCCCCGGCCGCGGCATCCTTCCGCTCACCCGCTTTTTGAACCACCTGCGCAATACCGGCTACAATGACACCCTCACCCTTGAGCTCTCCCCTGCGGAGTTTCCCCGGGACGAGCGGATCATCGTGGAGAGCCTCAAGGAGATCATCATGTATCTCCGGAAAGAGACCGGGCCTCCTTCCTCTTGAATAAACCAGCCTGCTCTATGTTGAACTGCCGTTTTTGGGATCAATCATATGGAGATGTAGTCGAGCAGGTAGCGGTTGCGGACGATCCGCAGGAAGGTGTTGACCCCTTTGAGGGCTTGCCGGAATTGGCGCCGCTCTATGTCGGTCATGACCAGCGGATCGACATGGTTTGAAGGTTTGCCGTTTGCGGACAGATCCCGCAGGTGCCCCTGTACACGAAGTTGGACCAGGAAAGTGAATGCTTCTACGATGATCTTGAGATCACCGCTGGTGAAAACTCTCCGCTTTCCAAGGAGTTCGAGCTTTTCCCAGGTGGTCCCGCCGATGATGCCGACTTCAAGGGCTATGAGGCTCGTGCCAGCGGTAATGGCGAAGATGCCGGCTTTCTTGAGGTCAACCTTGCCCTTATGCTCTCCGCTGCGCTCGACCCGGATGCGTCCGAACCTGGTGAGCGCCGGCGGGAAGCGCACAACATGACCCGCCATGTTGGGGAGGAAGAAGGGGGCGAGCCGGACGACGGCGCAAATATGGTCACGCAATTGTGTGCCCAGGGTCTCGTCCCCATGGAGGGACCTAATGTCCAGAAACATGCCGAAGTAGAGCATGTGTTCGGGGGTGGGGACGGTGACCCATTGGTCGATAATCTCCTTCCACTCGGTGAGGCTGTGGCGCCACTGAGGGGTGCTGGCCATCATGTTGCCGGGACAACGGGGGACGCCGATTTCTTCGAGGGCATCGACGAGCCGGGTGGCGAAGCGTTCGACGTCGCGAAGTTTCTCCGGCGGGAGGTCGTCGATGTAAACGATGGCGCTGTCCTGGTCGGTGCACAAGGTCTGTTCGCCCCGTCCTTCGCTGCCAAGGGCGAGGTAAGTGGCCCCTTCGGGGAGGCGGATACCCTCGGTGCTTTCCAACAGGGCGATGAGGCGCTGGGTGATGGCGCTGTTGAACTGGGAGATGTGGTGTACAATGCTTTTTGTGTCGGCGTGCATGCTGGTGGCAAGTCTCACAAAGTCGACTATCTTCACGCTGAGTTTCCGAAGTTCGCCGATGGTTTGGGCTGCTTCGATCTCCCGGTAGAGTGAGCATGGCACGGCCAACGCCGGATTCGATGTTCGGTCCAGACCCTGTTCATCGCCCGACAATAATGGATCGCGCGCTGTCCTGGCACCTTTGGATTTTTTCGATTTCAGCCACCATCCACTGCGCAGGATTGATCGGTACATTAATTTCATCTCCGCCCGCCATGGGGATCCGCGGCGAGGGGGATGGTGAAATAGAACACCGCGCCGGCCCCCAGCTCGCTTTCGACCCAGATCTTCCCACTCATCCTCTCTACGATCTCCCGGGAGATCGTCAACCCTAGCCCGGTGCCGAGGGGATTGGATTTCTGAGGATCCTGCAGTTGGTGAAAGCGCTCGAAA
>CAJPFF010000142.1 GCA_905339345.1 Geobacteraceae bacterium
TATCCCTGCGACGCCGTCAGCGCCTGATCGATGTCGGCAATGATGTCCGCCACTTCCTCTATACCAATGGAAAGGCGAATGTAGTCCTGAGTGACGCCGCTCGCCAACTGCTCTTCTTCGGAGAGTTGCTGGTGGGTGGTCGAAGCGGGATGAATCACCAGTGACTTGGCGTCGCCGATGTTGGCCAGGTGTGACAGCAGCTTCACGCTGTCGATGAACCTTTTGCCCGCCTCGAGCCCCCCTTTGATGCCGAAGCCGATGATGGCCCCTTCACCCTTCGGCAGGTACTTCCTGGCATTCCCGTGGTCTTTGTGGCTCGCAAGCCCCGGGTGGTTCACCCAGGTGACAAGGGGATGCTTCTCAAGCCACTGGGCAACGGTCCGGGCATTGTCCACATGCCGGGCCATCCGCACCGGGAGGGTCTCCAGCCCCTGGAGGAAGAGGAAGGAGTTGAAGGGAGAAAGGCAGGCCCCCATGTCGCGCAGGAGCGTGACCCGCATCTTGAGGATGTAGGAGAGGTTGCCGAGGGCATCCCAGTAGCGGAGGCCATGGTAGGAGGGGTCAGGCTCGGTGAACTCGGGGAACCGGCCGTTGTTCCAGGGGAAGGCTCCGCCGTCCACTACCGCTCCGCCAATGCTCGTGCCGTGGCCGCCGATGAACTTGGTGAGGGAGTAGACAACGATGTCGGCGCCGTGCTCCAGGGGTTTGAAGAGGTATGGCGTGGTCACGGTATTGTCGATCACGAAGGGTATACCGGCATCGTGGGCGATGCGCCCGATCGCCTCGAAATCATCCACATTGTTCTTGGGATTCCCCACTGACTCGGAGTAGACAAGGCGGGTCTTGTCGTCGATGGCCCTGCGGACGTTCTCCGGGTCGGAGGTGTCGACGAACTTCACGGTAATCCCCAGTTTGGGGAGGGTGTAGTGAAAGAGGTTGTAGGTGCCGCCATAGAGATAGTTTGTAGAGACGATATTCTGACCGGCCTGTGCGATGTTAAGGACCGCATAGGTGATGGCCGCCTGGCCCGAGGCAAGGGCGAGGGCCCCGACGCCCCCGTCCAGCTCGGCCAGCCTCTTTTCCAGCACGTCGCTGGTGGGGTTCATGATCCGGGTGTAGATGTTGCCGAATTCCTTGAGCCCGAAGAGGTTGGCCGCATGGTCGGAGCTCTTGAAGGAGTAGGAGGAGGTCTGGTAGATGGGAACCGCCCGCGAGAGGGTCGTGGGATCGGGTTCCTGGCCGGCGTGGAGTGCGAGGGTATCAAAGCCTTTTTTCGTGACGGACATGGGAATCTCTTTTCCTGGTGGTCAGTCGGCATAACCCACCACCAAAGTTAAGTACATTGAGCCACACTGTAGGCAATACCTACCGGCCGTGTCAAGTACATTCACAGGGTCAACCGCCCATTCTCTCTTACTTTCTACCGTAGAGGGTCGTCAATTCCAGAAGCCTTTCTGCATGCTTCTCCGTCGCCCCTCCCGCCCCGAATCGCCACGACCAATTGCCGCCGGGTGTACCGGGAAGGTTCATCCGGGCAGAGCCGTCGAGGCCGAGAATATCCTGCAAGGGAAAGATCGCCAGATCAGCAACGGAAGCGAGGCCAAGACGGATCAGCTCCCAGTGGATCTCCCTGCCGGAAGTTCCCGAGTAGGCAAGGACCCCCTTGCGGTGTTGCGGCGTCAGGGAGTCGAACCAGCCAACCGTGGTATCGTTGTCGTGGGTACCGGTGTAGGCCACGCAGTCGGGGGTGTAGTTGTGGGGCAGATAGGGGTTCCCCGGCCCGGAATCGAAGGCGAACTGGAGGATTTTCATGCCGGGAAAGCGGTAGCGGTCCCTGAGTTCCTCCACCTCGGGGGTAATCACCCCTAAGTCCTCGGCGATGATGGGGAGTTGCCCCAGGGCGCCGAAGACGGCGTCGAAAAGGGGAGCGCCCGGCCCCTTGACCCACGTGCCATTAATGGCGGTCTTCTCCCTGGCCGGTACCTCCCAGCAGGCCTCAAAGCCCCGGAAATGGTCGACCCGCACCATGTCACAGAGCGCGAAGCAGCTGCGGAACCGCTCGATCCACCACTGGTACCCCTCGGCAGCCATGGCCTCCCAGTTGTAGATGGGGTTACCCCACCGCTGGCCGGTCTTGCTGAAGTAGTCAGGGGGGACGCCGGCAACGACCGTCGGTTTGTCTCTCTCGTCAAGTTTGAAAAGGTGGGGGGCGACCCAGACGTCGGCCGAATCAAAGGCAACGAAGATCGGGATGTCGCCGACGATGCCGATCCCCTTGCCGTTGGCATACTCCCTTATGCGGTGCCACTGGCGGAAAAACTGCCACTGGACATACTTCTGCTCTCCTATTGCCACACCGAGCCGGGTCGAATACTTCTCGAGGGCTGCCGGCTCCCGTCGGGCGATCTCCTTTGGCCAGGCGTTCCAGCTCTTCCCTCCGAAATGGTCCTTGAGGGCCATAAAGAGGGCGTAGTCATGGAGCCAGGGGGTGGTGTCGCAGAAATGCCAGTACTCCTCTTTCCGCTCGCGGTCGCCATGGACGTAGAAACGGGCGGCGGCAGCCTTCAGAAGTGGAATCTTGTAGTTTTCCACCAGGGGAAAATCGACGCGATCCTCCGGAAAAACGGGTACTGGCGCACTGCCATCCAGGTCACCCTCGTCGACGAGGGCGGTCAGGTCGATGAGGAGCGGATTACCCCCGAAGGCGGAGTAGCACGAGTAGGGGGAATTGCCGTAGGCAGCCGGGCCGAGGGGGAGAATCTGCCAGATGCTCTGGCCGGCGGCTTCCAGGAAGTCGATGAAGTGCCGGCACTCCCTGCCAAGGGAACCGATTCCCCCTGGACCCGGGAGGGAGGTGGGGTGGAGGAGGATGCCGCTTTTTCTTCGGTGATGCATCGATGCCTCGCTTTCAGTTAAAACCGTTGCCAACGGGGCGGCCGATTGTATACAGTAAACCCCGAAATGTCTGGCAGGCCGTCACGACAGCCTGCTTCAGTTTCTGTTGCAGAAGAAATTCCTGCCAAGGAGCATCCGCACCATGGAAACCATCAAGACTGCCCTTTTTGAAACCCTCATGGAGAGCGCCGTCCCCGACGGCGACGACGGCTACCTTTTCACCCTGGAGGGGAAGACTTACCGGATCAAGGACACCCTGGAAATCTCGAAAATTGCCCAGGATCACGGTTATATCATTATCTACTGACCGTTATCCAGACCGAGCAGCTGGTCGATCCGCTTTCCGTCAAGGGTTTCCTCGTCGATGAGTGCCTCCGCGAGGACATCGAGCTTGTCCCGGTTGCCGGCAATGATCTCCTCGGCCTTGACCTCCGCCTGCCTGATGACGGCGGAAATCTCCTGGTCGATGAGCCATGCCATCTGCTCGGAAAAGGTCTTTTCCTCCGCCAGTTTCCGGCCGAGAAACGGGTGTTCCTCGCCTCGATGGAACGTCATGGCGCCAATCTTGTCGCTCATCCCCCACACGCAGACCATCTTCTCCGCAAGTTCGTTCACCATCTTGAGATCGTTCTGCGCGCCCGTGGAGAGGTCGCCGAAAACTGTCCGCTCGGCCACCCGCCCCCCAAGGGCTACGGAAAGCCGGTTCACGAGGTACGTTTTCGAGTAGTGGTAGCGGTCGTCCTCCGGGAGCTGCTGCGTCACCCCAAGGGCCTGCCCCCGCGGGATGATCGTCACCTTGTGAACCGGATCGGTGCCGGGGAGCAGCTTCGCCACCAGCGTGTGACCCGCCTCGTGGTAGGCGGTGATCCGCTTCTCCTGCTCGGTGATGTACATCTTCCGCTCGCCACCCATGAGAACCTTGTCCTTGGCCTGCTCCAGGTGGTACATGGTCACCGTCGATGAATTCTGCCGCGCCGCCAGGATGGCCGCCTCATTCACCAGGTTCTCCAGGTCAGCGCCGGTCATCCCCGGTGTCCCCCGGGCGATCACCGCCAGCACGACGTCCTTGTCGAGGGGAATCTTGCGGGTATGGACCTGCAGGATCTTCTCCCGGTCGCGCCAGTCGGGACGATCCACCACCACGTGCCGGTCGAAGCGGCCAGGGCGAAGCAACGCCGCATCAAGAACATCGGGACGGTTAGTGGCCGCCATGACGATCACCTCGTCATGGGGATCAAAGCCATCCATCTCGGAGAGGAGCTGGTTCAGGGTCTGTTCCCGTTCGTCGTGTCCACCGCCGAGTCCTGCGCCGCGGCTTCTCCCCACGGCGTCAAGCTCGTCAATAAAGATGATGCTCGGTGCCGACTTCTTGGCCGTGGCAAAGAGGTCGCGCACCCTCCCCGCTCCGACGCCGACAAACATCTCGATGAACTGGGATGCGGAGATACTGAGAAACGTCACGCCTGCCTCGCCGGCAACGGCCCTGGCAAGGAGCGTCTTCCCCGTTCCGGGAGGACCGACCAGAAGAACCCCCTTCGGCACCTTTCCACCGATCTGTTGAAACTTCTTTGGGTCCTGCAGGTAGTCGACGATCTCCTTCAGCTCCAGCTTGGCGTTCTCCATGCCGGCCACATCATCAAAGGTCACCTTGCTCTTTTCGCCCGGGGTGTACATCTGAGCCCCCGACTTGGAGAACCCCCCCATCATCGCTCCGGGGTTCTGCCCTCGCATCCCCCGCATGACAAGCCACCAGACGCCGATTATGAGAATCCAGGGGAGCAGGTACAAAAGCCCGCTCACCAGGGGGGACGTCTCCGTCGTAACCGCGGTAACATCCACCTTCCTGGCCTGCAAATCAGCCATGAGGCTCGCGTCCTCAATGGCCGGCTTGATGGTGGTGAATCGGGCGGCCTCCCGGGTAACAGGCTTCCCGGAAGAGGAATCAGTCACCGTCACCTTTTTTCTGAACTCCCCGCTGATCGAATTCCCTTTGATGGATATCTTCGTGATATTGTCGGCAGCCAACTCATCCTTGAAACGGCTGTACGAGACCGGGGCACCGCTGTCAACGGACTGTCGGGCGAAAAAAGCATACATGAAGTTGAACGCGATGATCAGGGCAAATATCCATATCATCGGCTTCCAGACCGATTGGCCCATGGGTGGCTCCTTCATGCCGGCCCCCCGCGTGAGCGGCTGTTCCGGCAGAAAATGACATAGCAGTCAGTAAAGTGGTAACACACGCGACTTGTTTTGCAAGGGTATCAGGGTTCCTCAGCCGCCACAGTGAAGCGCCCGAGTCCAAAGGGTGCCCCCTTCCCCACATTGAAGAGTTCGCCGAGAAGAAGAAAAGGGATGAATTCCTCAGGCATACTGGTCAATATCGCCTCACCCGCCAATCCGGCAAGCTTCCCCCCCCCTTGACTGCCTCCCCACTCGACCCAGCGGATCGTGCATTTCGACACGCGAACCACTTCGCTGAGAGAGGTCAGCCACCTGTAATCAGCCGGAATGCCGTCGTCGCAGTAGTACGAAGCGAGGGATGAGGCACGCCGGATGAGGGTGCGAATAAAGGGAGAAAAAGAGAAGTGGCGCATGGTTCTCCCTTCCTGCATAAGCTTGAGCGGAGTGACAAGACGCAGTCTCATTGCTGGCGCATTGTCCAGCAGGCGCGCATCTCGGAGTCCCTCTGCGGTGAGGAGGTTGAGTGAGTCAGCATTCTCCCGCGGACTTCCTTCGGAATAAATTAGAGTCGGTTCGTCATGGTAGCCCAGGGACTCGACCCGTTCCACCACAGCAGAAAGCTCATTTTTCTTCGTATGTTTGTCAAAGAGGAGCCTGACGGCATCCACAAATTCCCTCACGCACCGGGTTGCCATTCCAACAAGGGTCAGGCGGACTTCAAAGTAAAGGCCCGCGTTTGGTGGACCGGGAAAAACCGGAAAGGAGAACGCGAAGGGAAGGGGAGGTTTCTGGTGCCTCTTCACCGCTGCCGGATCCGGGCTCAGTACTTGGGCGAATACGATCCGGCAGGGGCACTCCTCCTCCCGAGCGCACCGACCACACTCTCCACCCAAACAATCCACCGCCTGCTGAAAGGCACCCTGGAAACCATCGCGGACGCGGAAAAGCAGATACGGATCAGGCACGTGATCAGCAAGGCGAATTGTTATCCGCAAGACTGCAAATGTCATTTCTGTCCTAAGCTAAAAAAATAGGGCGGATCGTAAAATCCGCCCTATTCCACCGTCACTGTGTACGACTATCGTCCATGATATCGGCTGTTCCTTAGAAGAGCGACTTCAGGTATTCCCTGTTCAGCTTGGCAATGAACTTGACATTGATCCCCTTCGGGCAGGCAGCCTGGCACTCGTAGTGGTTGGTGCAGTTGCCAAAACCACACTCCTGTAAGGTTTCCGTCATCTCCTTGACGCGGCGTGCCGCCTCGGCCTGGCCTTGGGGCAGAACCGCAAGCTGAGACACCTTGGCAGAGGTGAAGAGCATGGCCGAACCATTGGGGCAGCCTGCCACGCAGGCCCCGCAACCGATGCACTCGGCGGCGTCCATGGCATACTCGGCTTCGGGCTTGGGAACCAGAATGGCGTTACCGTCGGCAATTCCACCAGTGTGGGCCGACGTGTAGCCGCCAGCCTGGATGATTGTGTCAAGGGCAATACGATCAACGACCAGATCCTTGATAACCGGGAATGCCCGGGCGCGCCACGGCTCAATGTAGATGGTGTCGCCATCCTTGAACATCCGCATATGGAGCTGGCAGACCGTAGTACGGTCCTGTCCGCCGTGGGCCATGCCGTTGATGACCTGCGAGCACATACCGCAGATGCCTTCGCGACAGTCATGATCAAAGGCGATAGGATCCTTGCCTGCCTTGATGAGATCCTCGTTCACTTCGTCGAGCATCTCAAGGAAAGACTGGTCGGGACTCACATCCTTCGCATCGTAGACCTCGAACTTCCCTGGATCTTTTGGGCCTTTCTGGCGCCAAACATGGAGAGTAAGATTCATGGTTTTATCGTGGCTCATTATTTGTAGCTCCTTATCGCCAGATGGACGTTCTCAAACTTCAGCGGCTCGATGTGCAGTTCAGGCTCTGCATTGGCCCCTTTGAACTCCCATGCGGCGGCATGGCAGAAGTTTTCGTCATCACGCTTAGCTTCACCGTCGGGCATCTGGTGCTCGACCCGGAAGTGACCACCGCAGGACTCATTGCGGTAGAGGGCATCGCGAGTCAAGAGTTCCGCAAACTCAAGAAAGTCGGCTACACGGCCAGCGTTCTCCAGATCCTGGTTAAACTGGGCACCCGAACCGCTGACCTTGACGTTCTTCCAAAACTCTTCGCGGAGCACGGGGATCTTCTTGAGGGCTTCCTTGCAGCTCTGATCGCTGCGAGCCATGCCGACGTTCTCCCACATGATCTTGCCAAGCTCGCGATGGAATTCGCTTACCGTCTTCTTCCCGTTGATCGAGATGAGCTTCTTCATGTTATTGTTTACATCATCGACCGACTTCTTGCACTCGGGGTTGTCGGCCTTAACCTTGCCCGGCGCCGTTTTTGCCAGGTAATTGGCGATGGTGTAGGGGATGACGAAGTAGCCGTCGGCAAGACCCTGCATGAGAGCACTGGCGCCAAGTCGGTTCGCGCCGTGAACCGAGAAGTTTGCCTCGCCGAGGACGAAGAGTCCCGGGACGTTGCTCTCGCAGTTGTAATCGACCCAGAGACCACCCATGGAGTAGTGGGGAGCCGGGTAGATACGCATCGGCACCTTGTAGCCATTCTCGTCGGTTATCTTCTCGTACATCTCGAAGAGGTTGCCGTACCGCTCGCGGATCGTGTCTTCCCCAAGACGCTTGATTGAGTCCGCGAAATCGAGGTAGACACCACGCCCGCCAGGGCCCACGCCACGATCGTCGTCGCACTGCTCCTTGGCGGCGCGGGAGGCGATGTCACGGGGAGCCAGGTTACCGAAGCTCGGGTACTTCCGCTCAAGGTAATAGTCACGCTCTTCCTCTGGTATCTCGTTAGGACCGCGCTTTTCGCCCTTTTTCTTGGGGGCCCAGCAGCGGCCATCGTTCCGCAGAGACTCAGACATCAGGGTCAATTTCGACTGCTTGTCACCGTGCTGCGGGATGCAGGTCGGGTGAATTTGAGTGTAGCAGGGGTTGGCAAAGAAGGCGCCTTTCCTGTGGGCCTTCCAGGCGGCGGTGACGCTGCACCCCATGGCGTTGGTGGAGAGGTAGAAGACGTTCACGTAGCCGCCGGTGCAGAGAACTACCGCGTCACCAACGTGACTGCGAATCTCACCGGTCACCATGTCACGGACTGTGATCCCCTTTGCCTCACCGTCGACAACGATCAGGTCGAGCATCTCGGTGCGGGGGAACATCTTGACGGTGCCGGCCTTGATCTGGCGGGCAAGGGCCGAGTAGGCGCCGAGCAGAAGCTGCTGTCCCGTTTGCCCCCGGGCGTAGAACGTACGGGAAACCTGGGCACCACCGAAGGAGCGGTTGTCCAGGTAGCCGGCGTAGTCACGGGCAAAGGGAACGCCTTGGGCCACGCACTGGTCGATGATGTTGTTGGAAACCTGGGCAAGACGCCAGACGTCGGCCTCGCGGGCACGGAAGTCGCCCCCCTTGATGGTGTCGTAGAAGAGACGGTAGATGCTGTCACCGTCGTTCGGGTAGTTTTTGGCGGCGTTGATCCCACCCTGGGCAGCGATGGAGTGGGCGCGGCGGGGGCTGTCCTGGTAGCAGAAAGCCTCGACATTGTAACCGAGCTCGCCGAGTGACGCGGCAGCGGCGCCGCCGGCAAGGCCGGTGCCCACGACAAGGATCTTGTATTTACGCTTGTTGGAGGGGTTAACCAGCTTCATGTCGAAGCGGTGCTTGTCCCATGTTTTCTCAATTGGTCCAGTCGGACATTTTCCGTCGAGTATCACTTGAACCCCCTAACCTTTCAGAATGCCGGTAACGATGACGAAGGGAATGGATGCATAGCCGAGGAGAAGAACAACCGCGGCGACCATGCCAATCTTGCTGAAAACCGGAAGAGTCTTTTCATTATTCCAGCCCATCGTCTGGAAGAAGCTCTGGATGCCGTGGGAGAGGTGAAGGAACAGTACCACCATCGCAGCTATGTAGATGAATGTAATGATGCCGTAGGAGAAGCTGTTAGTCACCATACCAAAGACATCAATGCGCCCCAGCGCGTCGACACCGATCTTAATATCGGGAGTGGCGCGGATGGTGAAGTGGAGAAGGTGGTAAATGATGAAGGCCAGAAGAAGAAGCCCGGTATAGAGCATGCTCGTGCTCGCCAGGGTGGCCTTCTTGAGATTCTTGACCGCATAGGTCTCGGCGTTGGCAGCACGGTTCTCAAGGCTCAACTGGATGCCGAAGAGAATGTGGATGCTCGCCACACAGACCATAACAAGACGGAAGGCCCAGACCAGGGGAGGAAGTGCGTGGAGGTGCTCGGCATATGCGTTGATGCCGCCGGGAATGAAGATGGATGAGTTGCCAAGCATATGGACGATAACAAACAGCACCATAAACTGGCCGGTGATCGCCATAAGGACTTTTCTTCCCACAGTACTCGTGAACAGTTGCATAATGGTATCCCTTTGCGCGTATTCGTTGTTCTGGAAATTGTTACTCATGCCGACGATCCAATCTTCCTCGCATCTATCCAGCCTGCGAAGGAAGGCTCAGTCGGCCTTACGGAGAAAACCTTTGAACCGGTTGCGGAGGCGCCCGCCATTCCTTACAATTGTCCATAGTTCCCTCCTCTACAAGGATTTTGTTCAACCTACTATCGAGAACCAAAAGAACAATATTAATTAATTTTAACTTTTTACTGTATACTGTATACTAAACGCCGTTTTAAGAAAAAGCAATAAAAAAGTGGTTCTGGAAAGGGTGCGAATCCTTATCCCGCCTGAACTTGAGGACGGATCACACCAGGCGAGAGGTGGGCTTCGCATGAAACCTTGCATGCAATGCCAAAAAGAGGCTGTTTCCGTTTATAATGCTACTATGAAGCAGGTTCTTCCCTGCAGCCTCAGGTGCGCTTCGAATGCGATCCGCGCTCGACAGCAAGGTTGCTTTTTCATGCCTGTTCTGCTAACAATGCTGTCCAACCATGCGGAAAAAAACAGGAAGTAGCTGAATAAATACTAATCTTAGGGCGTTGTAATCCAAATCTCCCGAAAAGGCAACATGAAATTTAAGCTCAATAAAAAGGACAAGAATACCGCAGCCCGGCGGGGTACCCTGGTAACCCCCCACGGAATCATCGAAACTCCAATTTTTATGCCTGTGGGCACCCATGCCGCCATGAAGGCGATGACTCCTGTGCAGGTCAGGGAAACCGGCGCCCAGATCATCCTCTCCAACACTTACCACCTGCATCTTCGCCCTGGTGAAGAATTGATTGCGAAGGCCGGAGGGCTTCACAGCTTCATGGCCTGGGACGGTCCGATCCTCACCGACTCCGGCGGTTTCCAGGTCTTCTCCCTCCCCAACAAACGAATCACCGAGGAAGGGGCCTACTTCAAGCATGAAGTCACCGGCGAGGAGGTATTCCTCGACCCGGCCCGGGCAATTGCCATCCAGGAGGCGCTGGGTGCCGACATCATCATGGCCTTTGACGAGTGCATTCCCTACCCCTGCGACCGCCAGTACGCTGCGAAGTCAACCCACAAAACACTGCGCTGGGCCGAGCAGTGCAAACAAGCCCAGACACGGAAAGATCAGGCACTTTTCGGCATCATCCAGGGAAGCGTCTTCGAGGACCTTCGTGCCATGTGCGCCAAGGAACTGGTGCAGATGGATTTCCCCGGTTATGCCATCGGCGGCGTCTCCGTCGGCGAGGGGCTGGACCTGCTGAAGAAGGTTGTGGAGTACACGGCCCCCTATCTGCCGGAAAACAAACCCCGCTACCTCATGGGCGTGGGGCTCCCCGAGGATATCCTTGAAAGCGTCGAGCGTGGAATGGATATGTTCGACTGCGTCATTCCAACCCGCTACGCCCGCAGCGCCACCCTCTTCACCAACCGGGGGAAGATCCGCCTCACCAACCGCAAGTACCGGCGCGACTTCTATCCCATCGAACCCAACTGCAACTGCTACGCCTGCCGGAACTTCACGCGGGCCTACATTCACCATCTCTTCAACGCCAACGAGGTCCTCTCGGCAATCCTCGCCAGCATTCACAATGTCCACTTCTATCTTGCCATGATGGCGGAAATCCGCGTAGCCATTGAAGAGGGACGTTTTGCCGAGTATAAGCGGAGCTTTCTGGATGCATACCTGAAGGGAGCATAGGGGAAAATCGGACATTTTTGCAATTCACGGGGCATCCAGGCGGATGCCCCGTTACGTTTCATGAACGGGAGAGTCACCATGGGAAACGAGGGGGCAGGATTCGAGCAGATTATGGAGATCATGCGCCGGCTGAGGAGGCCTGGTGGATGCCCATGGGATGCCGAGCAGACCCATGAATCGCTCAAGCGGTATCTGCTGGAGGAGGCGTACGAGGTAATCGAAGCCATCGACGCCGGTTCACCGAAAATGCTCCGGGAGGAACTGGGCGATCTCCTGCTCCAGCCGGCCTTTCACGCGGTAATCGCCGAAGAGCGGGGGGACTTCTCCATGGAGGAGGTGCTTGAGACGCTGGCTGACAAGCTGGTGAGCCGTCACCCCCACGTTTTTGGCGACCAGGTCATCAAGACCAGCCACGAGCAACTGGAAAACTGGGAGCGTCTCAAGCAGAAGGAGAAAAAGGAGGAACGAAAGTCGGCCCTCTCGGGAGTCCCCCCCCACCTGCCAGCCCTCATGAAGGCCCACAAGGTGACGGAGAAAGCTGCGCGGGTCGGCTTTGACTGGTCCCACGTGGACGAGGTCTTCGCCAAGGTCATGGAGGAACTTCACGAGTTCGAGGAAACCATGCTCGCCGGCGACCAGGAACGGATGGAGGCGGAACTGGGGGACCTCCTTTTCGCCATCGTGAACCTGGGGCGATTTCTCTCCATCGACCCTGAGGAGGCGCTCCGCAAGACCATCACGCGATTCACGGGGCGCTTCGGACACATCGAAGAGACTCTCCATGGCCGGGGAGTCTCCCTGAAAGATGCCTCTCTGGATGAAATGGAAGCCCTCTGGGAAGAGGCCAAACGTCGAGAACGCGGGGGGGATTGAACAGGTTGTTACCGGCCTTTGTTACGTCTTTTCAACATCGTAACCGATTTTCCACAATAATTGTGGATAACCTGTGAACAACAGTGTTGACAAAAATACAAAGGGATACAGTATCGCAAGGTTTTCACTTTCTGCCCATTTTTTAACCAAACTATAACATATTGATTTTCTTAATATTTATTCTTTGCAACCATAATTCGCTACGTTAGCAAGCCCTTATTACACCACAGTGCGCCTATGGCCCTTCGGCGGATATTTCCCTGTGCATAAACGCATGGAATCTCACCTTATCGGTGCCTGCCGGGGAAAGGATCCTCAATAGCCAGAAAGAATCACCGCCCCAACCTCCTCCGGACCTGACTCACCACCTCGCGGGCCTCCTCGCACCGAAGCATGTGGGCAATGATCATGAAGATCACCACACCGACGCCAATCGACCCCAGAAGCACGCCAGCCTTGACAATCTTCCCCCCTGCCGCCGCCCAGTCGGTGAGCCCCATCCCCCACCGGACGGCGAGGGCCATGGGGATGGCGGCCAGGAAGGCCTTGAAGCCGGAAACGACGATCCTCCTCCCGCCGAAGGGGCCGATCTTCCGTCGGAGAAACCAGAGGAGAAGCCCCATATTCCCCAGGGCGGAGAGGGACGAGGCAAGGGCAAGCCCCCCGTGCTTCAGGGGACCCATGAGGAGAAGACTGAAGACCACGTTGAGAACAAAGGCGACAAAGGCGATGGCAACCGGCGTCTTAGTGTCCTTCAGGGCATAGAAGGCGGGGACCAGCACCCGTACCAGAGCCACAAGGGATAACCCCAGGGAGTAGTAGAAAAGGGCCTCGGCCGAACTGACCGCCTTGGCATAGTCGAATTCCCCCCCCATAAAGAGGAGGCTGAAGATGGGGGTCGCACAGACCATGAGGCCGGCGGTGGCCGGGATGGTGACGAAGAGGGTGAGCCGCAGGCCGAAGGC
>CAJPFF010000143.1 GCA_905339345.1 Geobacteraceae bacterium
ACCGGTCCCCCGGAATCTCGACCCACGAAGGATCAATCATGAACGCCAAATCTATTCTCGCTACTGTCGCCGCCGCGCTGGTCGGCACTTCCGTCTATGCGATCGAGGCGACGCAGTTGGAAGTCCCGCCATCAACGTTCAACCGCGAGCAGGTGAAGCTCCAACTGCTGGATGCCCCCACCGGCACGAGCGTCGTGTCGTACGGAGAGGCCACTGTGTTCGTTGACGCAGCCGGCACCGGCCGAAGCCGCGAGGACGTACGCGCCGAAGCCAAGGCCGCACCCTCCCATTCCGGGATGAAGGATTGTCCGTATGTCGGCGGCTGATCGAAGGCTCGTGTCGGGCATCGCTAGGCCGTTGCCTGGAAGCGCAAGGTGAAGGTGGTTTTTCCGCGGCCGCTGCTAACGTCGACGCCGCCGCCGTGGAGAGTCATGATGGCCTTGACGATGGCTAGCCCGAGGCCGGTCCCTCCGGCGTCGCGGCCCCGCGAGTCGTCGACTCGATAGAAGCGGTCGAACAGACGCTCGTGGTGCTGCGGCGCAATGGTGGGTCCTTCGTTGCTGACCTCCAGGAAGGCCCACCCGTCGCGATTGGCGGCCTGAACCGTCACAGTCGTGCCGTAGCTGCACAAGCGTACGGCGTTCGAGAGCAAATTTGTCATCGCCCGACGCGCCTGATTGCGGTCGGCCATGGCGTAGGCGCTTCCGCTGACCTCGATCGTCACCTCGCGCTCTTGCGCCAGCAGCTCCAGATAGTCGGCCACTGTGCGCGCTTCCTCAGCCAAGTCGACTGCCACGAGGTCGATCGCGGCCTCGGCACGGTCAGCCTGGGCGAGAAACAGCATGTCGGCGACCAGACGGGTCAGACGCTGGAGCTCCTCGACGTTGCGCTCCAACACCTCGGCCAGTTCCTCGGCGCCGCGCGGGCGCGACAACGCCACCTGGGTTCTGCCGAGGAGCGTGGCGAGTGGCGTGCGCATCTCATGCGCCAGATCGCTCGAGAAGTCGGACAGCCGCTTGACGCTGTCGTCCAGCCGCTCGAGCATCGCGTTGAACGCGAGGCACGAGTCCTGCAGCTCGTACGGCATGCCGCGCGGGTCGATGCGCGTGGAGAGATTGTTCGCCGTGACCTCTGCGGCCGCCTTCTGAAAGCGGCGCAACGGTTCCAGCCCGAACTTCACGATGAGGAGCCCGCTCAGAATAACGACCGCCAGTGCGAACGGCGCCGAGCTGAGCGCGGTGATCAGGAGATTGCGCAGGAGTTTTGCGTCTTCGCTGCGGTCCACCGAGACCACGATGTCGTAAGGCTCGGCATTGGCGATGGCGACGGTGCCCGCCAGCGACAACATCGGTGCACCGCTTTCACTCATGCGCCATTCCAGGAAACCGTCACTCTCCCACACGTCGCGTCGCAGCCGCAACAACGACTCCGCTGATTCGCGGCTGAAGCCGACCGAGGGCTCGGAAGTTCCTCGGGGCGCGATCGCCAGGTGCAGCTCGTCATGGCCGGCGATCACGTCGACCATCTGGGCAGCGTTGTCGCGCAGGGCCGCATCGTCGGCGAGATCGTCGATCATGTGGCGCGCATGCTCGACCTTGTCGACCAGCATCGTTCGCCGCTGAATGCTTTGCTCGCGCTCCATGACGGCGTAGGCAAACGCTAGCACCGCCACTGCCTGCAGCAGGCCGAGCAGACCCACCCACAGCCCCAGCCGCAGCGAGAGCCGCCTGGCCCTCATTCCCTCAACTCGAGCACGTAGCCCACGCCTCGCACCGTGTGGATCAGCTTGACCTCAAACGGGTCGTCGATCTTCGCGCGCAACCGGCGAATCGCCACCTCGACGACGTTGGTGTCGGAGTCGAAGTTGATGTCCCACACCATCGAGACGATCTCGGTGCGCGACAGGACCTGGCCGGACTTCTGCAGTAGCAGCGTGAGCAGTGCGAACTCCTTGGCCGAGAGGTCGATGCGCTGTCCGCCGCGAAAGGCGCGGTGGCGGATCGGGTCGACCTCGAGGTCGGCGATGCGCAGCACCTCGTCGGCGGGCGCCCGGGTGCCGCGCTTGACGAGCGCGCGGATGCGGGCAAGCAGTTCCGGAAACTCGAACGGCTTGGCGAGATAGTCGTCGGCGCCGAGCTCGAAGCCCTTGACCTTGTCGTCGACCTTGGCGCGTGCCGTCAGCATCAGCACCGGCGTCTGACGGCAGGTGCGCAGGGCGGTCAGCACCGCGAAGCCGTCGATGCCCGGCAGCATGACGTCGAGAATGATGAGGTCGTGTTCTGAGGTGACCGCCGCATGCAGGCCGTCGGTGCCGGTGCTGGCCACCTCAACGGCGTAGCCGTTCTCGGCGAGCCCCTGCGCCAGATAGGCGGCGGCCCTCTCTTCGTCTTCGACCAACAGAATCTTCATGAAAGTCCTCATTCGAGCGCCTGGCCACCAAGGGTGATGATTGTTCCGGGCTCATCCCAAGGGGCGCCAAGCCTCCAACATCGTCCTGCGACGTCTGCTCTCGACGTGGCATTCTCCCCCTCTTGGTCATGCGTTGCACTTGATCGTCACTTGCCTTCACATGCAGGAGCCGATCTTCCACGCCGAGGACCAATGCAAGATGAAAACTCACTTATGGAAGCACGCATTCTGGCGTGCATGGCGATTGGGAAATCGTTCCTACTGAAAATCCGAGCCGATCCTCGCTGCGTACGGACTCTGAATCCGACGATCCCGATCCTGAGGTCCAGCAACAGGTTGGCTGGTCTCGATTCGCTAGCGGCTAGGGAAGGACCACCCGCACCTCGAACGTGACACGGGTCCGTGTCTGAACGGGAATGCCTTTATTCGCCATGGCCGGATAGCTGGGCGATAGGTCGAGCTACTTGCAGGGCCCGTTGAAGCGGCTTCAGCCCAAGCCATCATGAAAGTCCTTGTACTGCTACTGCTCCTCATCGTCTGCGCGTCAGTCGTACTGGTCTTCCTGAAGCAAAAGGGCAGGCTTGGCGCCTCGACCGGCCCTTGGCCCTTCTACGCGAAGCGATCGCTTTCGCAGCCCGAGCAGGGGCGCCTTATCACCGCCTGGTCAGAGCGCTGTCCGAGCACATCGTGTTCGCGCAAGTCCAGGGGGTATCGCGCGAATTCGGTGTGAAGAAGGGATTCAACTTCCACGGGTGGAACAATCGCATCAGGCGCCCTAGCCGTGCGGCTCAGTGAGCGCTGCATCGCCAACGCACGTGGCTGCACGTCCGCAGGACGTCCCGCGGATCTACGCCATGACCTTGGCCACCGCCAGTCTCCGCTGGCCTGGAACACACGGGCTCACTTTGGCAGAGGCCCCCAGTGGGTGATTTGCGACCAACAAGCTGTTCCGCAAAAACTTGAAGGTCCGCGCCGTTGCTTGATCTCCGGCTCGCAGATCCGCTTGATCTGCGGAACAAAAGTTGGCCTAAGTCGTTGATTCACTTGAACGTCTTAGCAGACTCATAATCCTTTGGTCGTTGGTTCGATCCCAACACGGCCTACCAAGAACACGGAGGACGTCTGCGGTGCTTGGAAGTCGAGGACGAGTTGCCCCATGGCGACCAGCCTTCGTGAGCCATCGAAGCGGCGATTCGAAACGAAGGATTGACTTCCGCGTCGAGGCTCGCAGAGTTCTTGATGCCGCGCGGATACGCGCGCCCGAACCCCGAGGTATGAAACCACGTGAGCCACGCGTCCCTCGGCGGTTCAATGGGAACTGGTAAACGCGGGAAGTTCCTTCCTACGGACAAAGTGTCTTTCAGACCACTTTCACGGGATCAGACATGAGCCAGCAACAGCGTCTCAGCCGAGCTGACGATACGGCCTCCGAATCCGATGCCGCGAAAGTTCGTCAGCTGTTCGATTGGGGATGGATCGCACATCTGGGCATCGTTACCGCGTTGCTGAGTTTTATCGGACTCGTATCAGGGCGCCTTTACACGTGGGCATATCTGGAGGAAGCAGGTGCGCCAACTCAGCTGTTCTCCTATTCATCTCAAGATCTGATGTTCTTCGGCTACCTCAGCCAAATGGGGAACCTACTGATTGCGCTTCTTGTTGTCGCCGGTTTCCTTGCCATGTACGCGGCCCTGTTTGCGCTCCTGGAGTGGTTGGCCCCTTGGGTCGCGTTTCTAGTCTTTCGACGATGGGGCAGAGCAGCGTGGAAGTGCTTCATCTCCAGCAGCCTGGCAAGGCTCACGCACATGTACGGCGCAGGGGGTCGGGTATCAGCATGGGCAACTCGAAATCGTGCCGAAGTTGAAGAAATGCGCGGGTCAAAGAGGCGGACTACGCCACCGTGGCTGTGGTTCCTGATCGCCTCTCTTGCGACAGTCTTGGTTCTCTTCGTTGCAGTCCTTCCTTGCGCGATATTGGTACGAGTTTCTATGGACGAGGGGCGAAAGCAGTTCGAAGACGAAGTGACCGCGTTTCGGCTTGGGTCAGAGGCGGACCAGAAGCGCTTGAAGCTTCGGTATATGGTGATCGAGCGCGAACATGCCGGCCAGGTACGCGTCATAACGGGTTTCGTCGTGCAGGCGACGCCTAGCCTCGTGGCACTCCATGATGGCCGCGCACTGGAAACCGTGCCAATGGATCCCGCGATTCGCTGCCAAAGGATCTACGACGCTTGGGCTCGTCCCGACCTGACGAAAGCAAAGGACTGCGGCGCAACTGCTCGTAGCTGATGGCCAATCCAGCCCAGCGCGAAAGAATCATTGCAGCTTGCGAGCTGCATGGCGCAGGCAGCGGGCCGCTCGCCCGCCGTCTCATCACTCGAGCGAAATCTCCCCGTCGAAGCCGACCTTCAGCTTCAGCGACGCGATCTCCAGTGTCATGGTGGCCGCGAGCGTCTCGTTGCCGCGCAGCGCGCCGCTCTCGAGCGCTTGCGCCACCGCATGTTCGATCTCGCGTTGGGAGCTGACGCCGACCACCTTCAGAAA
>CAJPFF010000144.1 GCA_905339345.1 Geobacteraceae bacterium
ATCGGGTACGGTCAATTCTCGTGAATCTTGGTGAGGGACTGGCGATTGACCAGGCATTTATCAAGGGACTTTCCGACCTGAGCCTTGACCTTGACGGCGTCTTTGGCGAATGGAAAGAATATATGAAGCGGGAATACGGGGACGAGCAGGAATAGCCGTTCTGGCGGATTCGCATTAATCAGAGCCGAAACTATGCGGAAAAAAACTTGACAGTACAATAATCGTCAGGTATAAAAAGACAAAAATGGTCCTATAGGTATTATTTATGATGGAGCTTACCCGCAAAGGCGAATACGCAATCCGAGGAATCGTCTACCTGGCCCAGTTGCCGCCGGGGAAGGTGGCACTCATTAGCGAGATTGCCGAGGCCGTAGAGGTTCCCCAGACGTTCCTTGCCAAAATCCTTCAGAGTTTCGCAAAGATCGGAATCGTCAATTCATTTCGTGGGGCAGGCGGCGGGTTCATGCTGGGCCGTCCCGCCTCACGGATTACCCTGCGCGAAGTGGTGGAGGCAGTGGAGGGGCCCATTATGCCGAACCGCTGCCTGATTGGTTCAGGAACATGCGAACGTGACAGCACCTGCGGCGTCCATCCGGTCTGGAGGGAAGTACAGCAGCGGGTTGTGGAGGTTCTCGACGGCGTAACCATCGAGGAGCTTGCCGCGCGCCAGAAGTAGCGCAAAATTTTTTTGTCCGTATAAAGGATAAATTTAGTCCGATATGGTATAGTTTGAGGGAATTATTGTTTGCCTGTACAAAACAGTTCGTGGTTATCAGCCGTCAGAGGCTACCGATACACACATATCACTCTACAAGGAGGTAAGGACGGATGGACGTGTTAACCCTGAGCAGGCTGCAGTTCGCGGCAACAACCATGTTCCATTTCATCTTCGTACCGCTCACCCTGGGTCTCTCCATCCTCACTGCGTACATGGAAACCAGATATGTCCGCACGGGGGATGAGACCTACCTGAAAATGACCAAGTTCTGGGGGAAGTTGTTCCTGATCAACTTTGCCCTGGGGGTCGTCACCGGCATTACCCAGGAGTTCCAGTTCGGCATGAACTGGGCCGAGTACTCCCGGTACGTGGGGGACATCTTCGGCGCGCCGCTGGCCATTGAGGCAACAGTGGCCTTCTTCCTGGAGTCGGTCTTCATCGGCGTCTGGATCTTCGGCTGGAACAAAGTGTCGAAGGCTACCCACGCTGTCAGCATCTGGCTCGTGGCCATCGCCACCAACCTGTCGGCCCTCTGGATCCTCCTGGCCAACGGCTGGATGCAGAAGCCGGTGGGTTATGTTCTCCGAAATGGTCGTGCCGAAATGGTCGACTTCATGGCCGTCATCACCAACCCCTACGGCATCATCAAGTTTGTCCATACGGTCAGCTCCGGCTACATGGTCGCCGCCTTCTTTGTGATGGGAATTTCGGCGTGGCACCTGCTCCGCAAGAACCAGCCGGACTTCTTCGTCCGCTCGTTCAGGATGGGGGCCACCTTCGGTCTGGTCGCCGCGATACTCGTTTTCCTTTCGGGCGACTTCCATGCGGTGGAGATTGCCAAGACCCAACCTACCAAGTTCGCGGCCATGGAATCGGTATGGGAGACCCAGAAGGGGGTCGGCATGAACCTCTTTCTCCTTCCCGACCCGAAAAACGAGTGCAACGCCGTTGAGCGTTTATGTATCCCTAACATGGTGAGCATGCTTGCATTCCATGACCCCAATGCCGAAATCAAGGGCCTCAAGGACTTTCCGAAGGAGCTACGGCCGCCGGTGCAGCCCACCTTCTGGAGTTTCCGGCTCATGGTCGGGATGGGGACATTCATGACCCTGGCGGCTCTGGTCGGAACAGTCCTCTCCCGGATGAAGAACTTCGAGAAACAAACCCTCTTCCTTCGGATTATGCTCTTTGCCCTGCCACTGCCGTACATTGCAGCGCAGCTCGGCTGGATCGTGGCCGAACTGGGACGGCAGCCCTGGATCGTCTATGGGGTGCTGAAAACCTCCGAAGGGGTCTCCAAGGCGGTTACATCGCCCCAAGTTATCGGTTCTCTGGTGGGCTTCACGCTTATCTACAGCCTGTTGGGCGCCATAGACATCTATCTTCTGGCCAAGTACGCCCGCAAAGGGCCTGACGACGATCTTTCCGGCATTATCAAACCAACGACGGTAAGGGGGGCGTAACATGGAACTGCAGATTACCTGGTTTGTGCTCTGGGGAGTTCTCTGGGCTGTCTACTTCATGCTTGACGGGTTCGTCTTCGGCACCGGAATCCTCCACAACATTCTTGCCCGCACCGACGGCGAGAAGCGGGTCCTCATCAATACCATCGGGCCGGTGTGGGACGGCAACGAAGTCTGGCTCATCACCGCCGGCGGTGCCACCTTCGCGGCGTTTCCCACCACCTACGCGCTCATGTTCAGCTATCTCTACACGGCGCTCTTGCTCCTTCTCTTTTCCCTGATCGTTCGGGGGGTATCTTTCGAGTTTCGCGGCAAGCTCGAGGGCGAAGGATGGAAAAAGGCATGGGACGTGGCGATTCAGGTGTCGAGCTTCCTGCCGGCGCTCCTCTTCGGGGTCGCCTTCGGCAATATCTTCAAAGGGCTCCCCATGGACGCCGCCGGCTACCAAGGGTCCTTTCTTTCACTCCTCAACCCCTACGGGCTCCTGACCGGGGTCCTCTTCGTGCTTCTCTTCACGGTGCACGGCGCCCTCTGGCTGTCGGTGAAAACCGTGGGCGACCTGAGCACCCGGGCCAAGGGGATTGCCGACAAGACCTGGCCGGCGCTGCTGGTGGTTGCGGTGGCATTCCTGGCCTACACGAAGTTCGCCACAAAGCTCTTCGACAACTATTTGGCACATCCTCTCCTCTTTGTTGTACCGCTCATGGCCGTTATCGCCCTTGTGGGGATCCGGCTTTTCTCGGCCAAGGGCGCCATGCTCACTGCCTTTGCCTCGTCCTGCGTGACGGTGCTCACGGTGGTGGCGACCGGCGTCGTCGGGCTCTTCCCGAACCTGATCCCGTCGAGCCTCGACCCGGCCTACAGCCTGACCATCTTCAACTCGTCATCGAGCCCCTACACCCTGAAGATCATGACCGTTGTGGCGTTTATCTTCGTGCCGATCGTCATTGCCTACAAGATATGGGTCTACAGGGTCTTCAGGGCGCCCGTCACCGAAGCGGATGTTCTGGGGGACAAGCAAGCCTACTGACGCCATTCTCCAACGCGTAT
>CAJPFF010000145.1 GCA_905339345.1 Geobacteraceae bacterium
GCCCCTTCCCCCGCAGGGCCGCCGCCAGCCCCTCCAGTCCCGGCCGGAGATCCTCCACGAGGGCCAGGGCCGCCAGCCGCATGGCCGTGGGAAAGACGTCGTTGGTGGACTGGGCCATGTTCACGTGGTCGTTGGGGTGGACCGGCGCGTAGGCGCCCCGCTCTCCCGCCAGCAGTTCGTTGGCCCGGTTGGCGAGGACCTCGTTCACGTTCATGTTGTGGGAGGTGCCTGCCCCGGCCTGGAAAGGGTCAACCACGAAGTGGGCGTCGAAGGCGCCGGCAAGGGCCTCGTCAGCGGCCCGGATGATGGCATCACCGAGCCGGGCATCGAGCCTCCCCGTGGCCATGTTGGCCTGGGCCGCACTCTTCTTGACAACGACTGTTGCCCGGACCAGCGCCGGGTGGGGCCGGAGCCCCGAAATGGGGAAGTTCGCCACGGCCCGGGCCGTCTGGGCACCGTAGTAAGCGTCGGCCGGTACCTTCACCTCGCCGATGGTATCCTTTTCGATCCGAACCGTCACTGTTCCGCCTTTCCCGATCCCTGGTCCCCGGTTACCGCTTTATTTCTTTATTTCGTTGTACTTCTCGGTGATCACCCGCAGGTGCTCGGTCTCCTCATCCCGCAGGGCCTTGAGCATCCCCTTGCCGTCGGCGTCGGAGGTCTTCGCCATGAGATCATCGAAGTAGGCGATCCCCTTCTTCTCGATCTCCATGGCGATCTCCAGGGCCTGGAGGTCGTCGGTGTCAAATCCAACCTGCTTCTCGCCGGAGTCAGCCGGGTCGAGGGCGATGGTGGAGCCGCCGTAGAAGACCCAGCGCCCCCCCTCGTGGAGTGACTGGTAGAGCTCGTTCAGCTTCAGGTAGTGCTGCTCCTCGGTCTTGGCGAGCCAGCGGAAGATCCGCTTCCCCTCGGGATTGAAGGTTTTCTGCTCGGCCTTGGTGTAGAAGTCGAAGGTCTCCTTTTCGATCTCCATGGCCCGCATGATGGCGTCGAGGGTCTCTTTGGTCTGTTCGTTCATCGGTGCTCCTTACGCTAAGGTGGTTTCTATGGTCAGCAGTTCGTCAACGGTCCGCGTGTGAAAGACCCGGCAGCCGAGCTCAAGCGGCAGCCGCAGGTCGATGTCGTAGCGGTCTCCCACGAATTGGCACTGGGGGGGCTCTTGCCCGATCTCCCGGAAGATTTCCTTGAGCACCTCCAGGTCAGGCTTGGGGCGCCAGGAATCTTCGATGGTGAAAACCCGCCGGAAGTACCCGGCAACGCCGAGGGCCCCCATGATCCGTGAAGCGAGGGGGCGGTTGTTGTTGGTGTAGATGTGGAGCTCGTACCGCTCGCCAAGCCTCCGCAGCAGCTCCACCACCCTCTCGTCCCGGCTGAGATACGGCTCCGGCACGATCTCTGCTGCAAAATGGCGGTGGAGCTCCTGCAGATCCCCCCCAAGCTCCAGGCAAGCGTGGCTCAGGGAAGCGGTCCAACCGGTCAGGGCGGCGATCTTCTCCTTGGTCTCCCGGACGAGCAGTTTCGCCTCCTCGGGGGATATTCCCCGGAGGGTGGCCAGATACCGCATGGCGGAGGCGTTTATCTCGCGTCCAACCCCGTCGCTCACGTACAGGGTGCCGTCCAGGTCAAAGACCAGTGCCCTGATCCCGCTCACGGTTTCCCCCTCCCCACACGGGTACAGTCTATCATCGGGAGAATCCCTGTCAAAAGAGCTTCCCCCAGTCGCGCATGCAGAGAAGCTGCGGGTTGTCGATCCCCTTGGCCTGGACGAGGACCTTGAAGGTGTCCCCCATGCCACCCTCGGGGAGGATGAGCTTCTTGAGGGAGAGACGGATCACAAGGCGCTCCTGCTCGCTCTTGGCGGCGGCCTCCAGGGCCATCATCTCTTCCATCATGCCGGTGGCCACCAGGAAGCGGTACTGCTCACCGTACCAGACCTTGCTGAGCCCCAGTTCCTCCCCCCGCGCGGCCAGGGTGGTGAAGTCCACGTGGGTGGTCATGTCCTGGAGGCCGACCCGAATGTAGGGATTTTCTTCGATGGTATGGCGGTAGTAGCAGAGGAGGGTGCCGTTCTGGCGCATGGGGCCGTAGAGTTCGGGGGCCAGGTAGCCGTAGTCGATGGTGAGGACGAAGCCCCGTTCGAGGGCGTTGGCGACCCCTTGGAGCCACCGGACGGCGTTCAGGTTGATCTCGGTGCGCTGCCCCACGGTGAGAGTGATGCCGAGGCAGGCCAGGTAGGCCTCCAACTCCGGCGTTGAGGGAAGGTCGAGGATTTCGGTGAACTGGTCCTCATCCGCAACCACAAAGGCCTCCCGCAGCCCCTCGGGGCGCATTTCGACGAGGTGGGTCGGAAAGGAATCGATCAGTTCGTTGGAATAGAGGCAGCCGGTGAACCGGAGCCGCCCCTCGGCCAGATCGGCCGGAGAGATCCAGGAAACCTTCGGCTGGTGGTGGGCAAGGAGCTCGCCCTGGACCGCGGCAAGACTCGGTTCGGCCTCTATGAGGGTAAGGCGGACCCGATCGTAGAACTCGCCGTTCAGCTCGCGGATGGTGTCAAGGACATCGATGGCCAGCTGGCCATGGCCGGCCCCCGCCTCCACGATGTCGAAGCTGGCCGGGCGCCCCATCTCTTCCCACATGCGGCAGATCTCCCGGGCGATGAGGCGGCCGAAGACCCGGTGAACGTTGATGCTGGTGTAGAAATCGCCCTCGGCCCCCACCTTGCGGCCGGGGGAGGTGTAGTAGCCGAGACCCGGCTCGTAGAGGCACGCGGCCATGAAGTCGACGAAGGGAATCCGCCCCTGCTTCCTGATACGATCGAGAATGATCCCCCTGAGCCTGCTGTCGTCCACCTGTCCCACACAAAACCTCCCGAAAAAGCTCAGTTATAGAGGATCGGGATGGTTTTGTCAATGCAGCGCGAGGGTCACACCACCCTGATCCGCTCCCGGGCTTCCACATGCACCGGGGCCAGGTCCAGGGCCTTTCCCTCGGTCAGCAGACGACCCAGGTCGGCGGCGGCCACGGGACGGCTGAAGAAGTACCCCTGCATCTCCTCGCACTGGTGCCGGCAGAGGAAGTCGATCTGCTCAAGGGTTTCCACCCCCTCGGCGATGGTCTTCATGCCGAGGCCGTGGGCCATGGTGATGATGGTCTTCACCAGGGTGGCGTCGTCGGGGTCGCGGGTCATGTCGCGGATGAACGACTGGTCGATCTTCAGGTTGGCGATGGGGAAGCGCTTCAGGTAACTGAGGGAGGAGTAGCCGGTGCCGAAGTCGTCGATGGCTACCTCTATCCCCATGGCCTGCAGCTCGTGGAGGATGGCAGCGGATTTCTCCGCCTGCTGCATGACCAGGCTCTCGGTCAGCTCCAGCTCCAGCCAGCGGGGGTCGAGCCCCGTCTCGCCGAGTACCTCGCCCACCATGGCGATGAGGTTCTCCTGGCGGAACTGGCGGGCAGAAAGGTTGACCGCCATCCGCAGCGGCGGCAGCCCCGCATCCTGCCATGCCCTGTTCTGGGCGCAGGCGGTCCGGAGCACCCACTCGCCGATGGGAACGATGAGTCCGGTCTCCTCGGCCAGGGGGATGAATTTCGCCGGCGAGACGAGCCCCATCTCCGGGTGGTTCCAGCGCACCAGCGCCTCCACGCCGCAGATCTGGCCAGTCCGCAGGTCGACCCGGGGCTGGTAGTGGAGGAGAAACTCCCGCTGCTTCACGGCCCGGTGGAGGCTCGTCTCCAGGGAGAGGCGCTCGAAGACCCGGGTGTTCATCTCCGCCGAGTAGAACTGGTAGTTGTTCTTCCCCTGTTCCTTGGCGTGGTACATGGCGGCGTCGGCGTTCTTGAGTAACGTGTCGACGGTGTCGCCGTCGGTGGGGAAGAGGGCGATGCCGATGCTGGCGGTCACGTAGATCTCGTTCCCCATGAGGAGGAACGGCGCCACAAAGACGTTGATCATCTTCTTGGCCACGGTCACCACATCGTGCATCTCCCGCACGTTGGGGAGGACGATGATGTACTCGTCGCCCCCCAGCCGCGACACCGTATCGCCCCCTCGCAGGCAGTTCTTGAGCCGGTTCGCCACCGCCTTCAGGAGCATGTCCCCCACCGTGTGCCCCAGGGTATCGTTCACCTTCTTGAAGTTGTCGAGATCCAGGAACATGACGCAGATGGGGTTTCGGCGCCGGAACGCTTCCAGGGCCAGGGACTGGCCGAGGCGGTCCTGGAGGAGATTGCGGTTGGGGAGCCCCGTGAGGGGATCGTGGGTAGCCTGGTAGACGAGCTGCTCCTCGTAGCGGCGGTGTTCGGTGATGTCGTTCATGACGCCGATGTAGCTGGTCACCACACCGTCGCGGTCCCGCACCGGCGCTATGGAGAGTTCGTTCCAGAAGGGAACGCCGTCTTTGCGGTAGTTGCGCAGTACGAAGCACCCCTCCCGCTCCTCCCGGTGGGCCAGCATGAGTTTCTTGAGTTCAGCCTGGTCCCAATCGTCTCCCCGGAGGAAGCGGGGGTTCTTGCCGATTACCTCGTGGGCACTGTAACCGGTGATCCGCTCGAAGGCCGGGTTCACGTAGATGATGGGGTTTTCGGGGCGGGTCGCGTCGGTGATGGTGATGCCGTTGATGCTCGATTCCATGGCCCGCTTGAGGAGGATGAGTTCCTGCTCGTCGCGCTTGCGGGCCGATATGTCGGAGATGATGCTGATAACCCCGAACGGAGTACCCGAGCCGTCGTAGGTGGGAGCAGCCGAGAGACTCACATCGATGGGAGTGCCGTCCTTGCGCCGGCGCCGCAACTCCACGTCGGTGACCCTCTTCCCGGCAAGGACCAGGTCCCGCAGCTCCGCGTGCTCGCGGGCCCTCTCCGCGGGGACGGCGGGGTAGGGTTTGCCGAGCACCTCCTCCGCGCTCCAGCCGAAGATCTCCTCGGCCGCCCGGTTCCAGAGGGTCACGTTACCGGCGAAATCCACGGCCACGATCCCCTGGGGCGAGGCCTGGATCAGGGCATCGAGCTTCTCGTTGGTTTCGTGGAGCAGCTCATCGGCCTCCCTGCTCTCGGTCACGTCGCGAATGATGCCGATAAAGGTCCAGGCGCCGTCGAGCCGTACCCGGCTCAGGGTAAGGGCAGCGGGAAAGCGGCTGCCGTCGCTCCGTATCCCCTCCGCATCGCAAGCAATGCGGGAATCATCTTCCTGGCAGCAGAGAAGGGAGGTAAAGAAAGAGTGATCCTTTCCCGCCGACCTGACCGCCACGATATCACCAATGGGCCTCCCCACCGCCTCGGCGCTCCCGCAACCAAAGAGCTGTTCCGCCGCCGGATTGAGGGTCTTGAGTCGCCCTGCCCCGTCAAAGGTGATGATCCCGTCGGCAATGTGATCAAGAAGGAGATCGGCATGGAGCGCGGCAGTGAAGGCCACGTTGCGCAGCGGCCGGACAATCCCCCACCAGATGATGGGAGCCGAAAGGATGACGAGAAATGTGACATCGATGAGGGAGAAGAGAACGGGACGGCCGCTGCCCGTGACCAGCGGGAGCAGGGTCATGAGCAGCGACTCGATGGCGAAGATGATGACAAGAAGGGCCAGGAGCTGCTTCAACGGCGACGGGAGATAGCGGAGAATTTTGTCGGATTTTTCGGCCAGCCCCATGCAAGCTCCACCGCGACACCCGCAAAGGGAGGACGGGGTCGCGCAATACGGATTGTTAACACTCTATTTATCCGTATCGGCCGGCCGCGAAAAAACTTTAGTCCCGCCCGCTTTTTCCGTTCAGCCCCCTTCGCGAGAAAGTGCTGCCCCGTACCTCTCGGCCATGCGCCGCGCCGCCCCCCCCACCTCTTCGCGCAGCCCGGCGGGCGCCAGCACCTCGGCATGCTCGCCGTAGGAGAGTATCCAGGAGACGATCTCCATCTTCCCCCCAGCGGTAAAGGAGAGGAGGAGGCTCCCGTCGTCCCCGGCTTTCATCGTCTGGCTCGGGTGCCAGCCCCTCCCCCGGACCGCGTGGGCGATCTCGGGCGAAAAGCGGATCACCACCTCCAGGGGCTCCTCCTCCACGATGCCGAAGGCTCCCCTGAGCCGCTCCTCGGGCCGGTAGTCGGCGGAAATCTCGAAGCGCTCCTTCCGCACCTCCACGCCGGCGATCCGCTCGGCGGCAAAGGTTCGCAAGGCCTTGCGGTTATGGGCGTACCCAACGAGATAGAGCCCCCCCTTGTAGAAAACCAGCGTGTAGGGGTCCACCTCGTAGGTGGTTGCCCGCCCCTTCCCCGCCCCCCGGTAGGAGAGCCTCACCCGGTACTGGTAGATGAGGGCGTCCCGCAGGCTCTCCAGGTGCCCGGCCACCGGGGCGTAGTCGCGCCGCCCCTGCAGGAGCGGCAGCGAAACGTCGGCGATCCGCTCCATGTGGGCCCCGTAACGGGGGGGGAGGACCGAATTGATCTTGCGGAAGACCGCATCGAGATCCTCCCGGAAGGGGGTACCGTCCAGAAAGGAGAGCTGGGAACGGAAAAACGACAGGGCCATAAGCTCCTGAAGGGTGAACGTGATGGGAGGGACATCCTTGAAGCGGGTGAGAAAGCGGTAGGCCTTGCGGCCGTTCAGCCACTCGGAGACCAGGGGATACCCCGCCTCGTGGATGGCGTTCAGGTCCCGGTGAACGGTGCGGCGGTCCACCCCGGTTTCCTCGGCCATCTCCTCAAGGGTGACGCCGTGGCGCGCCTCGATGAGGCGGATCAGGTCGTGAACCCTCCCCGCCTGGGAGTACTTCTTGGCCGGTTTTCCCTTCTGCACGGTGTCACCTCCTGGGGCATAATGCTGACGGAGCCGATGATACCCCAGGGGCTGCGGGGCGGGGAAGCATAATCTGCCCCTCACCCCCAGCCGCTGAACCGGCCAGCCAGGGCGTCACGGCGGAAATCGAAGATCCGCTGAAGCCGCGTGGCCACGAAGGAGGCAGCCATCCCGCCGAGGGGGCCGAAGGGGAGCCGGTAATGGACGATGTCGCGCATCTCCACCCCCCCTTCCACTTCTTTGAAGTGGTGCTGGTGGTGCCAGAACCGGTAAGGTCCGAAGCGCTGTTCGTCCACGAAGAGGTTGGGTTCGGCGCAGTGGGTAATCTCGGTCACCCACCGGACCGCTAGGCCGAGGAAGGGGGTCACGGTATAGGTAACGACGAGCCCCGGGTGGGTACGCTCCGGCACCGGAGAGGTGATGGCGAATCCCAGGTCGGGTGGGGTGATGAGGCAGAGGTTGCGAGGGTCGGAGAAGAAATCCCACGCCTCGGCCAGAGGTATGGGGAGAAACTGGGTCCTCTCAAGGCGATGGAGCGTCACGGCGGCCTCCGGCACTGAATGTGTGCACCTGAGCACAAGGGTAACCCCGCTTGCGGGGGGATGCAAGCAGCCGCAATTCCTGCCCGCCTTGCAGACCTGATACGATGGACTATACTTAATTTAATTTGTTTCACAATTTTACGTTCAAGGAGGAATACGAATGCGGACACAGACTATCGCGTGGGGGGCGATGATCGCCCTGGCAGCGGGTGCAGCATGGGGTAAAGAGGACGTCATGGGGCGAGCCAAGGGGATCTTCAAGCCGATTCCCGCCAAGGCCACGGTCCTGAAGGGGAATCCGGCCAGCCCGGCAAAAGTCGAACTGGGGAAAATGCTCTACTTCGATCCGCGTCTCTCGTCGTCACACCTCATCAGTTGCAACACCTGTCACAACGTAGGACTCGGCGGCACCGACATCCTGGAGACATCCATCGGCCACGGCTGGCAGAAGGGACCCCGCAACTCCCCCACGGTGCTGAACGCCGTCTACAACATCGCCCAGTTCTGGGACGGCCGGGCCGAGGATCTGGCGGCCCAGGCCAAGGGACCGGTCCAGGCATCGGTGGAGATGAACAACAAGCCCGAAAACCTGGTGGCCACCCTGAAGAGCATCCCCGGCTATCAGCCCCTGTTCAAAAAGGCCTTCCCCGGCGAGGCAGACCCGGTCACCTTCGACAACGTGGCCAAGGCCATCGAGGTCTTCGAGGCGACTCTCGTCACCCCCGACGCCCCCTTCGACAAGTACCTGAAAGGAGACAAGAAGGCCCTCACCGCCACCGAAGAGGAAGGGCTCGCCCTCTTCCTGAACAAGGGGTGCGTCGCCTGCCACAGCGGCATCAACGTCGGGGGGTCCGGCTACTTCCCCTTCGGCGTCAAGGAGGACCCGGGCCCCGAGATCAGGCCCGTGGACGACACCGGCCGCTTCAAGGTGACCAACACGGCGGCCGACAAGTATGTCTTCCGGTCGCCAAGCCTGCGCAACGCGGCCATCACCATGCCCTACTTCCACTCGG
>CAJPFF010000146.1 GCA_905339345.1 Geobacteraceae bacterium
GCTCCGAAAAGTCCGAATAGATAGGTAGGCGGGTAGGGAAATCCCTGACCTTGTACCGAAGAACCTGATGGCGATGTCGTATCTATTCTTCTTGAAGGAGGGCATGCAATGAAATTGGGAGATCTGAAAATTGGTGTTCGGCTGGGGTTGGGGTTCGGCGTAACGCTTCTGCTGCTGTGCGGGGTGGCTTTCCTGGGGATCAGGGGAATGGGGACCATCGACGAGTTGCTCGAACGGATCGTGACGGTCAACTACGCGAAGATCAAGCTCGCCAATGATGTTACGACGGATATCAACAACCTCATCGAAGAGATCGAGCTGATGATGGTAAAGGACCAGGCAGGCAGGCTCGAGGCGAAGCAGGACGTGGATAAGCACCGGGCCGAGTACCGTGAGGCCATGGAGAAGCTGGAAAAGCTGGAAAATACCGATAAAGGCAAGGAGCTGATTGCAGCCGCCAAGGGGGCCATCGGTGCGGCCCGCAAGGCCAACGACGAGGTGATGGAACTGAGCCTCGCAGGCAAGACCGCCGAGGCCATTTCGGAATTTAACCGGGAGGCGTATCCCCTGGACGTGAAGATCAAGGATGCATTCACCGCACTCATCCGCTACCAGGAGGAGCGGATGGCGATGCGTCACACCGAGGCCCAGGCGGCCTATGCCGATGCGCGCTTCTTTATGCTGGTGGTGTCGGGGGTGGCGATCGCCATCGGGATTGTAGTCGGCTTTTTCATCACCCGCGGAATTACCCGCCCCCTGGGCGAGGCGTTGGCCGTTTCCAATCGTCTTGCCGAGGGAGACCTGACCGTGGCCATCGAGGCCAAGAGCAAGGATGAGACCGGCACGCTTCTCCTGGCCATGCAGAACATGATTGAGAAGTTGAAGGGGGTGGTAGCCGACGTGAAGAGCGCCGCCGACAACGTTGCGTCGGGGAGCCAGGAGCTTTCGTCCAGCTCCGAGGAGATGAGCCAGGGTGCCACGGAGCAGGCAGCCGCGGCGGAAGAGGCATCGAGCAGCATGGAGCAGATGTCTTCCAATATCCGCCAGAACGCCGACAACGCCATCCAGACCGAGAAGATTGCCGTGAAGAGCGCCGACGACGCCAAGCAGGGTGGCAAAGCCGTTGCCGAAACGGTCCATGCCATGAAGGAGATTGCCGGGAAGATCTCCATCATCGAAGAGATTGCGCGGCAGACAAACCTCCTAGCCCTCAACGCAGCCATCGAGGCGGCCCGGGCCGGCGAGCACGGCAAGGGGTTTGCGGTGGTTGCGGCCGAAGTGCGGAAGCTTGCCGAGCGGAGCCAGCACGCCGCGGCCGAGATCAGCCAGCTGTCGTCCACCAGCGTGCAGGTGGCTGAGGCCGCCGGGGAGATGCTGACCCGCATGGTGCCGGACATCCAGCGGACCGCGGAGCTGGTGCAGGAGATCAGCGCGGCGTGCAAGGAGCAGGACACGGGCGCGGAGCAGATCAACAAGGCGATCCAGCAGCTGGACCAGGTGATCCAGCAGAACGCCAGTGCCAGCGAAGAGATGGCCTCCACAAGCGAAGAGCTGGCGAGCCAGGCGGAGCAGCTCCAGGGAACCATTGCCTTCTTCCGTACCGGCGAAGGGGCGGCTGCCCGAAAAGTGTCATCGATCAGCGGTCGCCGTCAGACGCCCCCCCGGAAGGCTTCCGCGGACCATGGGGAAAGCTCCCCCGTCAACGGGCATGCGAACGGCTATCACAAGCCGGTCCGGGTCGCCGCAGGCGGAGTCATCCTCGACATGGAGGGGGGCCGCGACGGGCTCGACGGAGAGTTCGAGCGGTTCTGAACGGGTAGCGCGTAGGGGCTCGGGACGCCGCGGCTGAGCATGGCGTCCCGGTCCCTTTCAAAGGTTCAGGTGGGGGTGTCAGGTATTTCCTGAGTTCTCTAAAGAAAGTACATCCCCTGTCGATATGTATTACAGGTGATGGGCGTGTGGACAGTTCGTTTATGCCCGTGCCCCGGCCCGATTTCACGAGGAGGTTCACCATGAGCGTTGCTGCAATAACTGAGACACGGCAGTACCTGACCTTCAAGCTGGCGGACGAGATATTTGCCGTGGACGTGGCAAAGGTTCGCGAGATCCTTGAGTTCACCTCCATCACCAAGGTTCCCCAGACCCCCGGTTTCATGCGCGGGGTGATCAACCTGCGGGGAAGCGTGGTGCCGGTAATGGATATGCGCCTCAAGTTCGGCATGCCCGAGACGGAGAAAACCGTCAACACCTGCATCATTGTCGTTGAGGTTAACCATGAGGGGGAAACCATCATCATCGGCGCCCTGGCCGACTCAGTGCAGGAGGTCTTCGAGCTGGAGCCCGAGCAGATCGAGCCGGCCCCCCGCATCGGGACCAAGCTCAACACCGACTTCATTCTGGGGATGGGGAAGCACGACGGGCAGTTCATCATGATTCTCGATATCGACCGGACCTTCACCAGTGAGGAGATCGCCACCGCCGGGGTCGTGCCGGGCGAGGCGGCGTAAGGTCAGGGACCGGAGCGAACAGAATGCCGACTGCAGCCACTGACAGCCGCAACCTTCCGGCGGCCATGACCGAGCGGGAGTTCGCCCGCTTCGCCGAGTTCATCTATGACCAGTGCGGCATCAAGATGCCGCCGGCCAAGAAGACGATGCTGGAGGCGCGGCTCCAGAAGCGGCTCCGGACCCTGGGCATGGGGAGCTTCCAGGGCTACGCCGACTACCTCTTCAGTCGCGAGGGGGCCGGCCTCGAGCTGGTCCACCTCATCGATGTGGTCACCACCAACAAGACCGACTTCTTCCGGGAGCCGGCCCACTTCGACTATCTGGTGGCCAAGGCCCTGCCGGACCTGGCAGAATCCCGGGGAGTCGGATTCCGCAAGGGACTCTCCCTCTGGAGCGCCGGCTGCTCCAGCGGGGAGGAGCCCTACACCCTCGCCATGGTCCTGGCGGAATTCGCCGAGCAGAACCAGGGCTTTTCCTACAGCATCCTCGCAACCGACATCTGCACCACCGTCCTCGACAAGGCAAAGATGGCCATCTACGACGAGGAGCGGGTCGAGCCGGTTTCCCTTCCCCTCAAGCGAAAGTATCTCCTTCGGGGGAAGGACGGCCAGAAGGGTCTTGTCCGCATCGCACCGGAGCTGCGCAGCCGCATCAGGTTCCGCCGGCTCAATTTCATGGACGACGATTTCGGCCTGCGGGAGCCCATGGACATCATTTTCTGCCGCAATGTCATCATCTACTTCGACAAGAGGACCCAGGAGAAACTCCTCAACAAGTTCTGCCGGCACCTGATTCCGGGGGGGTACCTCTTCATGGGGCACTCGGAAACCCTGTCGGGGCTTGACGTGCCCCTGGTCCAGGTGTCTTCGACCATCTACCGGAAACCGTCGTGAGAGACCTTCCGCCCGACCTTACCAGGGTTTATCTGAAGCCGGGCGAGCTGCACTTCGCCACGGGCCCCACGGTGGTGTCCACGGTCCTCGGCTCCTGCGTATCGGTCACCATGTTCGACCGCCTCAGCGGCGCTGCGGCCATCTGCCACGCGCTGCTCCCCGAGGGGCCCCGGACCGACGCCTTCCGCTATGTTGACACCTCCATTCTCCACATGCTCGAAACCTTTTCGGCCCACGGCGTACATCGGCGGCGTCTGGAGGTGAAGATCTTCGGCGGAGCCGACATGATCGGCGTCGGAGGGAGCCGAATGGGGGTGGGGAGGCGCAACGTGGAGATAGCCACCCAGGTGCTTGCCGCGTCGGGGCTCGACGTGAGCACCTGCGACGTGGGGGGAATCAGGGGACGGAAGCTCTTTTTCGTGACCCACACCGGCGATGTGTTCCTGAAGCGACTCCATCAGGGAGACGGAGTGAAACAGACGGGGTAACAAAACCCGTGGTACAGGGAAGACCATGAAGAAGATCAAGGTACTCATCGTTGACGACTCTGCCGTGGTGCGCCAGACCATGGCCGACATCCTCTCCTCGGACCCCCACATCGAGGTCATGTCCCCGGCGGCCGATCCCTTCATCGCCGCCGAGCGGATGCGGGAGCAGGTGCCCGATGTGATCACCCTTGACGTTGAGATGCCACGCATGGACGGCATCACCTTCCTCAAAAAGATCATGAGCCAGCACCCCATTCCGGTGGTCATGTGCTCGACCCTCACCGAGAGCGGTTCGGAAACGGCCCTCAAGGCCCTGGAATACGGGGCGGTGGAGATCATCCAGAAGCCGAAGCTCGGCACCAGGCAGTTCCTGGAGGAGTCCCGGGTGCGGATCTGCGACGCGGTGAAGGCGGCTAGCCAGGCCCGGATGCGCAAGATCACTCCGCGTACCGGAAAAGAGATTGCTCCCAAACTGTCGGCCGATGTCATTCTGGAGAAGCCCGGCTCCAAGGCCATGATCCAGACCACCGAGAAGGTGGTGGTCGTGGGGGCCTCCACTGGCGGCACCGAGGCCCTGCGGGTATTCCTGGAGGCGCTTCCGGCCGACGCACCCCCCATCGTTATCGTCCAGCACATGCCCGAGGGGTTTACCCGGGCCTTTGCCCAGCGGCTCGACGGCATCTGCCGCATCACGGTGAAGGAGGCGGCCGACAACGACACGGTCATGCGGGGGAGGGCCCTCATCGCCCCCGGCAACCGGCATACGCTCCTCAAGCGAAGCGGCGCCCGCTACTACGTGGAGATCAAGGACGGGCCCCTGGTTTCCCGCCACCGCCCCTCCGTGGATGTCCTGTTCCGCTCGGCGGCCCGCTATGCAGGCAAGAACGCCGTGGGGGTCATCATGACCGGCATGGGGGACGACGGCGCCAGCGGCATGAAGGAGATGAAGGATGCCGGCGCCGTCACCATCGCCCAGGACGAAGCCAGCTGCGTCGTCTTCGGCATGCCCAACGAGGCCATCAAGCGGGGAGGAGCCGACCGGGTGATGCCGCTGGACGCCATCGCCCGGGAAGTGCTGCGACTGTGTTGAGGTAGAGTGAGGGCTTGCTTCCAGCCTTCCACCGGGGTATGCTGATTTGACGCAGCAGCCCATTCACCCCTACGGAGCGTATCAATGGCAGAAGAAAAGTTTTTTCTCGGCCGTCAGCCGATTCTGGATCGTGAGCAGAAGCTCTACGGCTTCGAGCTCCTGTTCCGTTCGGCCGATACGCTCCATGCCAACGTCACCGATTATCTCCAGGCCAGCGCCAGCGTCATCTTTGACGCCCTCTCCAGCTTCGGCCTCCGGGAGATCCTCGGCAAGCACAAGGGATTCATCAACGTCAACGCCGACGTCCTCATGAGCGAGGCCCTCGAACTCCTCCCCCCGGAAAAGGTCGTCATTGAGCTTCTGGAGCACGTTCCCATCACGGAGACGGTCATAACCCGCTGCCGCGACCTCAAGGAGAAGGGGTTCTCCATCGCCCTCGACGACCATGTCTACGAACCGGTCTACGAGCCCCTCTACGAGATTGTCGACGTTATCAAGGTCGATCTCTTCCGGACCGGCATGGAGAATCTGCCCCGGGAGCTGGAGACGTTCAGGCGCTGGAAGCCGAAGCTGCTGGCCGAGAAGGTTGAGACCCACGAGCAGTACGAGATCTGCGAGTCCCTCGGGTTCACCTACTTCCAGGGATACTACTTCGCTCGCCCCGTGGTTCTGACCCGCACCCGCGTCGACGTGGGGCGCCTCGCCATCGTCAAGCTCTTCAACCAGCTCGTGGCCGAGGTGGAGATCGGCGAGCTGGAAAATACCTTCAAACAGAACCCGAACCTGATCCTCAACCTGCTGCGGCTGGTGAACTCCGTCTCCGTGGGGCTCAAAACCAGGATTACCAGCATGCGCCATGCGATCATGGTGCTCGGTTACCACCAGTTGCGCCGCTGGGCCATGATGGCGCTTTTCGCCAACAATGTGCAGGCGGTGGGCGACAACCCGCTCCTTGTCATGGCCGCCACCCGGGCCCGCCTCATGGAGCTCATCATCGCTGAGCAGCCCACCGCGCGCCTTGACCGTGATTACCCCGATCGCGCCTTCATGACCGGCATCCTCTCCCTTGCCGACGCGCTGCTCAAGATGCCCATCGAGGAGGTGGTCGCCCCCCTCAACCTGAACGAGGACGTCCGGCAGGCGCTGCTGACCCGGGAAGGGGAACTGGGCACCCTTCTCTCCCTTGTGGAAAAGATAGAGAAGGACGATTTCGACGACATCGCACCCCTCTTCGAGAGCTTCAGCCTCTCCATGGCGAATCTCGCCCCTGTCCAGCGGGAGGCCTGCAATTGGGTCAACGGCATGGACACCGCCGTCTGACCTCGCTCTTCCCCCGGCAATCTTGACTTTCCCTCCTGGTGGCTTCATACTGCCGGTTTGTTCATGGGGCAAATCCCCGTGACGGTACTCGCTTTTTCGGGAGATGATCCATGAAGCCGCTGTTCCTCAATCCCCCCACCTACGAAGATTTCGACGGCGGCGCCGGCGCCCGCTACCAGGCCTCCCGGGAGGTGACCTCCTTCTGGTATCCCACCTGGCTCTGCTTCCCCGCCGGGATGATCGACGGATCCCGGGTGGTGGACGCCCCGGTGCAACGCTTCACCATTGACGACTGCCTCGTCATCGCCCGCGACTTCGACATGGTGGTGATGTACACCTCCACCCCGACCCTGGCCCTCGACATCGCCACCGCCCGCCGCATCAAGGAGCAGAAGCCGGCAACGGTGACGGTCCTCACGGGCCCCCACGTGTCGGTCCTCCCCGAGGAGACCCTGCACCAGGGGGAAGGGGTCATCGACATCGTCTGCCGCGGCGAGTTCGACTACACCACCAGGGAGCTCTGTGAAGGGAGGGCGTGGGAGCGGGTTGACGGGATAAGCTTCTGGAAGGACGGCAAAATCCACCACACCCCGGACCGTCCGCCGATCCAGGACCTGGACGCGCTCCCCTTCGTGGCCCCGGTCTACAAGCGAGACCTCCCCATTGCGGAATACGTCATCCCCCACTTCAAGAACCCCTACGTCTCCATCTACTCCAGCCGCGGCTGTCCCTCCAAGTGCATCTACTGCCTCTGGCCCCAGACCTTCTCGGGCCGTGCCATGCGGACCCGCTCCCCCCAGAACGTCTACGAAGAGGTGAAGTGGATCGTCGACAACATCCCCGAGATGCGGGAGCTCTCCTTCGATGACGACACCTTCACCGCCGACCGCACGCATGCCCGCGAGGTGGCCGCCAAGCTGAAGCCCCTGGGGATTTCCTGGACCATCAATGCCCGGGCCAACTGCGACTACGAAACCCTCAAGGTCATGCGCGAGGCGGGGCTTCGCCACGTGGTGGTGGGGTACGAGACCGGCAACGAGCAGATCCTCAAGAACATCAAGAAGGGGGTAACGAAGGAGCAGGCCGTCGAGTTCACCAGGAACTGCAAGAAACTGGGCCTCTCCGTCCACGGCGCCTTCATCATGGGGCTCCCCGGCGAGACCCGCGACACCATCCGCGAAACCATCGAGTTCGCCAAGGCCCTGGACCTCAACTCCATCCAGGCCTCCCTGGCCTCGCCGTATCCCGGCACCGAGTTCTGGGACCTCTGCAAGGCGGAAGGGTGGATCGCCTCCGACGCCTACATCGACGACACCGGCCACCAGATGTGCGTCATCAACTATCCCCACCTCTCCAACAAGGAAATCTTCGACGCGGTGGAACTCTTCTACAACAAGTTCTACTTCCGCCCCAGGTACATCGGCCGCAGCATCATGAAGATGATCGTGGACGGGGAGGAGCGAAAGAAGCTCCTGAAGGAAGGGAAGCAGTACCTGGAATATATGCGTAAGCGTAAAGCCGCAGGAACGTCCTGCTGACGGCGGTCATCCCATGAAAGAGCTCATCATCAACGCCGACGACTTCGGCCTCTCCGACGGCGTCAACAGGGCGGTCATCAAGGCGTGGCAGGAGGGGATTCTCACCTCTGCCTCCCTCATGGTGGGGGGAGACGCCTTCCACGAGGCGGTGCACATGGCCAAGGCCAATCCGGGGCTCCAACTGGGGCTCCATCTCACCCTCGTCCAGGGGCGGGCCGTGGGGGAGCATAGGGGCTTTCCCCGGATCTGCGACGCCAAGGGGCATTTCACCGACGATCCGGTCCATGCGGGGATACGCTACTACTTCATCCGGCCGTTCCACAAGCAGCTCCACCGGGAGATCGAGGCGCAGGTCGAGCGCTTCCTCCAGACCGGCATCCCCCTTTCCCACATCGACGGCCACCTGAACATTCACATGCACCCGGTGGTCTTCGACATTCTCTGCGAGCTCATGCCCAAATACGGCATCTCCACCTTCCGCCTCAGCCGCGAAGTCCTCCGTCCCAATCTAGCCATCGACCGCTCCCGGCTCTTCGGCAAGGCGTCCGACGCCTTCATCTTCTCGAAACTGGCGAAACGCTGCCGTCCAGCCCTGGACCGCCTCGGCATCGGCTATACCCGGGAGGTGAAGGGACTCCTCAGCTCGGGACGGATGACCGAAGCGTACCTCCTCAAGGCCCTTGAGACCCTGGATGAGGGGACCACCGAGATATACTTCCACCCCGGCTGCCTCCCCTGCGCCGAGATAACGCGGTGCATGCCCGACTACCGGCACGAGGAGGAACTGGCGGCCCTCACGAGCCCCCGGGTCAAGGGCCGCCTGAAGGAGCTCGGCATCGGGCTCAGGAATTACCGGGGAGAGGTCAAAACGTATGCTTAAAACGGTCATCATCATGCTCATGGCGGTTTCGGCGGGCACCATCGGCGACATCCTCCTTGCCAAGGGGATGAAGGAGATGGGGGATCTCTCCGCCATGAACCTGCGGGGCATCCTCAACGCGGCGGGCCAGGCCCTCACCTCGCCGAAGCTCATCTTCGGCACTATGATGCTGGCGATCTTCTTCTTCCTCTGGCTGGCGGTCCTCTCCTGGGAAGACCTCTCCGTGGCCCTCCCCATGCAGGCCCTCAACTATGTTCTCGTGGCGTTCCTCTCCCAGTGGTTCCTGGGCGAGACGGTCTCGCCCCTGCGCTGGACCGGCACCATCCTGGTCTGCGTCGGCGTCATGCTCATCACGAAGAGCGGAACCCAGTGAAAAAGCAGGGACCGGGAACCCGGGACCAGTAACGAAAAAGGGAGCCAGATCGGCTCCCTTTCTTTGTTTCTGCGGGGCTGCAAAGTCTACTTCTTCGACTGAATATCCTTTACCGCCTTTTCGAACATCTCGGGTGAGAACCCCTTGATGACCTTCTTGTCGTCAAGGACGATGACCGGCACCCCCTGGCTCTTGTACTTCTTGGTCAGCTCGTCCATGGCCTTGTCGTCAATCTCCACGTCCTTGTTGATGAAGGGGATGTTGTTTTTGGTGAAGTACTCCTTGGCGTCCTTGCAGTGGGGGCACCAGGCCACCGAGTAGAGGACGACCTTCGGGTAGGCCTGCTGCTTGACCGCCTTTGCGTCGATTTTGCTCTGGCCTGCATCGGAAGTGCCCGCCGCCTGAGCGGGTACGGCTGCCAGGGATGCTGCGAGGATGAGGGCCAGCATGGTTATTTTCTTCATGACTCGTTTCTCCTTTGCGGTACAATGGGCTCTGTCGTCCTTCCAGACTATACCGGAGGGGCGGGTCAAGTCAAATGTCCACGGGGAGCAGCACCATGAGCGCACGTATACGTATCCGGAGTGCCCTGGCCGGCGAGGGGCTGGGGGCGGTTATTACCGTAAAGGGATGGGTGAGGACCACCCGGGCAGGGAAAGGGGTCGCCTTCCTGGCCCTGAATGACGGCTCCTGTTTCGCGAACCTCCAGGTGGTGGCGGAGCCGGGGCTGGCAAATTTCGAGGATGTCTGCGCCATGGGCACCGGCGCCGCCGTGGCGGTTCGGGGGCGCCT
>CAJPFF010000147.1 GCA_905339345.1 Geobacteraceae bacterium
GGCCTCGCTCCTGACAAGATTGCCGATACCACCCAGCTCACTGTCCATTTGCCCGTCGACGCACGCGGCGTTGCGCTCGGCATTCTGGCAACAGTTTCGTTGCTATTCGCACTGGACTGGGCGCAGCCGTTTCTGATCACACTGCTGCTGGGGATACTCTTTGCGTACACTTTGAATCCTCTCGTGGTGTGGCTGGAGCGTATAAAGATACCGCGCCTCGTGGGCTCCAGCATCGTAATGTTGGCCGTGACAGGCGCGCTCGTGTTCGGCACTTATGCGCTGCGCGGGCAGGTGCAAAGAATATTCGAGCAGTTGCCCGAAGCGGCCAGCAAATTGTCGGCCGGGATCGACAAGATACGGAGCGGCCCGCTCAGCAACATGAAAAATGTGCAAACCGCCGCGAACACGATCGAAAAAGCGGCCAGCCAGGCCGACACATCGGCACTTCCCAAGCAGCGCACCACGCACATCGTTATCGACCAACCCACCTTCAAGCTCAGCAACTTCCTGTGGGTCGGCTCCAGGGGGGTGCTCGCCTTCATCGGCCAAGCGGCAATGGTGCTTTTTCTGGTGTTCTTTTTTCTGATTGGCGGCGATATGTTCAAGCGCAAGCTGGTGCGGCTCGCGGGGCCGACACTGTCGAGAAGGAAAGTCACTGTGCATATCCTGGATGACATCAACCATTCCATCCAGAAATATATGTTCATGCTGTTGGTGACCAATATCCTGGTCGGGCTGCTTACCTGGTTCGCGCTGCACTGGTTCGGTTTGGAAAACGCCGGAGCCTGGGCCGTCGCCGCCGGATTGCTGCATGTCATCCCATATGCGGGCCCAGGCCTCACCGCGGCCGTTCTCGGCATGGCCGTTTTCATGCAATTCAATTCGCTTTCCATGGGGTTGTTGGCCGCGGGCGCGTCGCTGGCGATTGCGACTTTTGTTGGAACATTTGTCACCACCTGGATGACCGGGAAATTTGCCAAGATGAATACCGCAGCCGTATTTGTCTCGCTGCTGTTCTGGTCATGGCTGTGGGGAGTGTGGGGCCTGCTGCTGGGGATTCCGATCATCGTCATCGTTAAAGTTGTTTCGCAGCATGTGGAGCAACTGCATCCAGTAGCGGAGTTGCTGGGAGAATGAGGCTGGCACTGTCATCTTGAGAAATCAGTTTCATAGCAGTGAATGGACGCCTGCAGGTCATATGGCGCTCGCGTTTTTCTATACATAGCGACAGAAATCGTAGCGAGCGGCGCTGGGGTGGGGGAGGCCGGAGCGCAGCGCCCGGAGCATACCCAGCAGTATGTGAGGAGCGCGACAACGAAGTTGCGGTGTAGGCTCACATGCACAGCATGTTATGCCGGAACCAACACCGCCCGACACCGCCCCAGAGTCGCGCAGTAGATTTATGTCGCTATGTACAGAACTGCTTATGGGTGCCGATGTGGATAATATGGGTTTGCCGATTCAAGAAGCACATGTGTTGACGGACGCGCAATGGTTCTTGCTCATCGGTGGCCTATTGCTCGTCATGGGCCTTACGTCGGCGGCGCTTAAGCGCCTGCCCATCACTTCTGCCATTGTTTATTTGGCGGTGGGCTTGCTGCTCGGCCCAACCGTCCTCAATGTCTTTCACTTCAATCCGCTGAAACAATCGGCGCTGTTGCAGGTGCTCACCGAAGTGGCTGTGCTGATTTCCCTATTTTCCGCCGGCGTCAAAATGCCGGTGCCGGTAAACCTCGCCCGCTGGCGTGCGCCGATGCTGCTGGCAACGGTCTCGATGACGATCACAGTTGGCTTGGTTGCCGCCTTTGCATATTACCTTTTAGACCTGCCGCTGGGAGCCTGTGTCCTGCTGGGGGCTATCCTCGCGCCCACCGATCCGGTACTGGCAACCGATGTGCAGATTCGCCATCCCGATGACCGCGACCAACTCCGCTTTACCTTAACCTGCGAGGCTGGCATGAACGACGGCAGCGCTTTTCCCTTCGTGATGCTGGG
>CAJPFF010000148.1 GCA_905339345.1 Geobacteraceae bacterium
GAAGATATCTTGGTGGAAAAGTTCCTGCCGGTTCTCCATAACATTGTCGTGAATCCCGAAGATTTGAAACCCGAAAACGACAATGATGCACTACTCATTCAGAAAACTGATGAACTGAAAGTTCAAAAAACTGAAAAAACCAAAAACCAAAATCGAATTGATTCCCTGTTTGAGCTATTCACAGACAAGTTGGTTACGAAGGAAGTCTTTGCAGAGAGGCATGTTCCACTTGAAGAACGGAAAGAACAGATAATAGCTGAAATTGAAAAACTTGAACTGGATTTGGTGAGGTTACGACAGACTGAGGTTGGTAGACTGCATGTAGTCGCTCAAGCGCAAAGTTTGGCAGCGGAATGGATTGGGCTTACAGAAGAAGAACGCCGGCGGATTGTCCGAGTGTTGCTTGACCGTGTTGAAGTTGACCGAGAAAAGGATGGTGTTGACGGAAAAACACAGGCTATCCGGTTTGTTTTTGCATTTGATTTAAAAGAGTTTTTTGGCAACTTACCCCCTACGGATAATGGCAGTAGTAAAAAGGGGGCGCATCCACAGGGGTTCATGGCCGCCACAAGCATGAAGCGCGACGGATAGGTGAGGGACATGAGGGCGCGGGAGATGGAAACCCGCCCGTCCTCCAGGGGCTGGCGGAGAACTTCGAGGACGTGCTTCTTGAACTCGGGGAGCTCGTCCAGGAACAAAACTCCGTGATGGGCCATGGAAACCTCGCCAGGGCGGGGCGTGTTCCCTCCTCCTATCAATCCGATGTCCGAGATTGTGTGATGTGGGCTGCGAAACGGCCGGTGCGCCACGAGAGCGTTATCCCGGTCCAGAAGCCCCATAACGCTGTAAACCTTGGTGGTCTCGATGGCCTCTTCGAAGGACATCCGGGGGAGGATGGTTGGAATCCGGCGGGAAAGCATAGTCTTGCCGGAGCCCGGAGGACCGATCATGATGATGTTGTGGGATCCCGCCGCAGCCACCTCCAGTGCCCGCTTTGCGTGCTCCTGCCCCTTCACCTCGGCGAAGTCGTCACCGGTTTCACAACTCCGCTCGAAGAACGCTTCCACGTCGACCCGGTGGGGTGTGATCTCCCGCTCGCCGTTCAGGAACTCAACCACTTCGGCAAGCTCCGTAACGCCGATAACGTTGACTCCCTCGACCACCGCCCCCTCGGGTGCGTTCTCCTGGGGTACGATGATGCCGGCAAAACCTGCGGCCCGTGCCGCAACAGCCACGGGAAGGCAGCCGCGAACCGGCTTTACGCTGCCGTCCAGTGACAGTTCGCCGAGGAGAAGGTACTCCTTGAGCCGCTCACCCTTGACCACGCCGGTGGCAGCCAGGATACCGATGGAAATGGGGAGGTCGAAGGCTGCCCCCTCTTTCTTCAGGTCGGCGGGGGCCAGGTTAACGGTGATCTTGCGGGCGGGGAAATCATAACCGGCGTTTTTCAGGGCGGACTTGACCCGGTCCTTGCTCTCCTTGACGGCCCCGTCGGGGAGGCCGACGGTGGCGAACTGGGGAAGCCCCTGGGCGATGTCCACCTCCACGTCCACGATGACCGCGTCAATACCCAGGAGGGCGCTGGAAAGGGCCTTGGCGAGCATGGGCTACTTCTGCATGTCCAGGTAGCGCTCGGCGTCAAGGGCGGCCATGCAGCCGGTGCCGGCGGAGGTGATGGCCTGGCGGTAGTGCTGGTCCTGGACGTCGCCGGCGGCAAAGACGCCGGGGATGCTGGTGGCGGTAAAGTTCCCCTCGCTGCCGCACTGGGTGCGGATGTAGCCTCCGTCCATCTCCAGCTGCCCCTCGAAGAGGAGCGTGTTGGGGGTGTGGCCGATGGCAATGAAGCAGCCATGGACCTGAAGATCCTTGGTGGAGCCGCTGGTGTGGCGGATACGGATGCCGGTGACCCCTGACTCGTCCCCCAGAACCTCGTCCAGGACGTGGTTCCACTCGATGGTGACGTTGCCGCCGCGGGTCTTGGCGATGAGTTTGTCGGCCAGGATCTTCTCGGAGCGGAGCTTGTCGCGCCGGTGAACGAGGGTAACGTGGCTGGCGATGTTGGAGAGGTAGAGGGCCTCCTCCACGGCGGTGTTGCCGCCGCCAATGACCGCCACGGCCTTTCCCCGGTAGAAGAAGCCGTCGCAGGTGGCGCAGGCGGAGACCCCTTTCCCCTTGAAGGCCTCCTCTGACGGAAGCCCCAGGTACCGGGCAGAGGCGCCGGTGGCGATGATGAGGGCATCGCAGGTGTATACGCCGCTGTCCCCCTCCAGGCGGAAGGGTCGCTCCCGGAGATCGGCCTTGTTGATGTGGTCAGAGATCATGGTGGCGTCGAAGCGCTCGGCGTGACGGCGCATCCGTTCCATGAGTTCGGGCCCCTGGACCCCGTCCGGGTCGCCGGGCCAGTTGTCCACCTCGGTCGTGGTCATGAGCTGTCCACCCTGCTGAAGGCCGGTGATGAGGGTTGGGCTCAGGTTGGCCCGGGCGGCGTAGACGGCGGCGGTATAACCGGCGGGGCCGGAGCCGAGAATAATGAGCCTGTGATGAGTCGCTTCCATATTAGAAACCTCCAAAAACGGTCGCGCTACGATATCAGCAACACTTCGGAAATGCAAGGGGGGAGCGGTTCTTTCCGTTTGACCGGCCAAAGGGGCATCTGGTACAGTGAACCCCTGCCGGGAAGGGAGACGGACTGACTATGCATGCCGAAACGCACCTAGACCAAAGCATCACCGGACGCTTCAAGTATGCCATCGCCCTGACAGCCCTGACCCTGGTGGCCGAGGTCGCGGGGGGGATCTGGACCAACTCCCTGGCCCTCCTGTCGGACGCGGCCCATGTCTTTCTCGATCTCTTCGCCCTGGTTCTCTCGCTGGCGGCCATCAAGCTCGCCGCCTACCCCGCCTCCGACACCCGCACCTTCGGCTGGCATCGGACAGAAGTCTTCGCCTCCTTCATCAACGGCGCCACGGTCTTTCTCATGGCCATCGGCATCTTCTACGAAGCCTGGGAGAGGCTGCGCCATCCGGTTGAGGTCAAAAGCCTCCCGATGCTGGCCATCGCTACAGTGGGCCTCGTCATGAACCTCATCGCCGCCTCGGCGCTCCACAGCCACTCCCACGACGACCTGAACGTCCACAGCGCCTTTCTCCATGTGATCGGCGACGCGGCCGCCTCTGTAGGAGTCATCATCGGTGGCGTCATCATGTACTACACCAACTGGTACCTTCTGGACGCCCTCATCTCCGTGGGGATCGGCTGCGTCATCTTCTGGGGATCGTGGCGGGTGATCCGGGAGTCGTCCCACATCCTGATGGAGGGGGTTCCCCGGGGGATGAGCACCCGATCGGTGGCCGACGCTATTCAGGAGGTGGAAGGGGTGAACACCGTCCACCACCTGAACATCTGGACCATCTGCTCCCACATCCTGGCCCTGTCGGCCCACGTGGACGTGAAACCCGACCACAAAGAGCGGCAGGCGGAGGTGCTCCGGCAGATCGAGGAGCTTCTCTTCGAGCGCTACCACATCTCCCACACCACCCTCCAGGCCGAGTGCACCCGGTGCGTGGAGGCGCCACCGGTCATCAAGGAGCTGCGCCACCGCCCCCGCCACGGCCAGCACCACGACCACCATCATGGCCACGGCCATGGGCACGGACACGACCACCACGGGCACGACCATGGCCACGGCGGCTGCAGCCATGACCACTAGATCACCCGACCAACCGGAGAACCGATGCTCCCCTACACCCTGATCCAGGAAGCGGCCGACCGCCTCAAAAAGCGGGTCCGGCGCACCGAACTGATCCACTCCCACCACTTCAGCGAGCGGTTCGGCTTCCCCCTACTCTTCAAGTGCGAGAACCTCCAGCGGACCGGTGCCTTCAAGATCCGGGGGGCACTCAACTTCATGACGTCCCAGCCCCGGGAGGCCCTGGCAAAAGGGGTCATCACCGCCTCTGCCGGAAACCACGCCCAGGGGGTCGCCTTTTCCGCCGACCTCCTGGGGGTGAAGGCCACCGTCTTCATGCCCGAGAGCACGCCGCCCCAGAAAGTGCAGGCCACCAGGGAGTACGGCGCCGAGGTGGTCCTTACCGGCAGAAACTTCGACGAGGCCTACGCTGCCGCCGTCCAGGCCCAGAAGGAGAGCGGCGCCCTCTTCGTCCACCCCTTCGACGACCACCTGGTCATGGCCGGCCAGGGGACCATCGGCCTGGAGATTCTGGAGGAACTCCCCGACGTCTCGGCCATCCTGGTCCCCATCGGCGGCGGCGGTCTCATCGCCGGCATCGCCACGGCGGTGAAGGAGACCCACCCCCACGTGCGGATCATCGGCATCGAATCCAGGGCAGCCCCCTCCATGCACTACTCCCTCAAGAAGGGGAAGATCATGGAGGCGCCCCTCACGGTAACCCTTGCCGACGGCATCGCCGTAAAGAAAGTGGGACGGAACACCTTCCCCATCGTGCGGGATTTGGTGGACGACGTGATTCTGGTGGAGGAGGAGGAGATCGCCTTGGCCATCGTGGGGCTCCTGGAGCGGACGAAGCTTCTTGTGGAGGGGGCGGGGGCCGTTACCCTGGCGGCCCTGCTGAACGGCAAGGCGGGAAAGCTGCCGGGAAAGACGGTCTGCGTATTATCCGGCGGGAACATCGACGTGAAGACCATCTCCACCGTGGTGGAGCGGGGCCTTGTGGCGGCGGGGCGCTACCTGAAGCTGCAGGTGGTGCTGGACGACGTCCCCGGCTCCCTGGCAAACCTGGCTGCGGGGGTCGCCGCCGTCCGGGCCAACATCTTCCTCATCAACCACGAGCGCCGCTCCATGGACCTCCCCCTCGGCAAGACCGAGGTCCTCCTGGAGCTGGAGACCCGGGGATACGAGCACATCCAGGAGATCATCAACCACCTGGGGCGGCAGGGCTACGAGGTGGATGTCGTAAAATGAACTCCCGCGTAAGCGGCGCGCCATTGGCGGGGTCCACGAGCTCCGGCCGGAGGAGGTCGGCGGCCGTGTCCACGTCGTGCCAGACCGGCAGGAGCGCAGTGGCGATCCCGGCCGCTGCGGCCCGGGACAGGGACCGCTCCAGCACTTTCCCCGTTGACCAGGGGATGCCTGTGAAGAGCTCGGGATGGAATCGCTTCATGGCCAGGAGGTAGTAGCCGCCATCCTCCGTCGGACCAAAGACGGCATCCACCCGCGGATCTCTCAGCAGACCATAGGCCCGGTCGATGAAGGCCGCCGGCAGATGGGGCGAATCGGTGCCGATGACCGCCGCAGCGTCGTACCCCAGGCCGAAGGTCCGGTCGAAGGCCGCCGCCAGCCGCGCCCCCAGCCCTTCTCCCTCCTGTGGATGACACTTCACCTCCCCCACCATTTCCGCAAAGAACTCAGGCGCCCCATCCCCTTGTTCATAAAAGATGATGCGGTCCAACCCCGCCAATATGCCGGTTTTAACGAGAGTATCCAGGAGCATGCGGCGATAGAGCTCGGCGGCCTCTTCGGGGGTGAACGGCGGGGTTAATCTCGTCTTTACACGCCCCGGAACCGGCCTTTTGGCGAAAACCAGGAGAGCGGTCCTCATGGTACGAACCCGCACGAAATAAGGTCTTGACAACGACAACCCCTAGCCTTATCCACACCTTCCGGCCTTTTCCACACAGTTATCCACATCGGTTCAACAATCACCACCCGGCACGACGACAGATATTCCCATCATCGCCCCCGCTTGTCCCGCTCGATGGCGGCATAGGCAGAGTGCTTGTGGATCGACTCGAAATTCTCCGCCTCCACGGAAAACCAGGTGATGGCATCGTGGGCCAGAAGTTTCTCGGTCACCTCCCGGACGATATCCTCCACGAACTTTGGGTTCTCGTAGGCCCGCTCGGTGACGTACTGCTCGTCCACCCGCTTGAGCAGCGACCAGACCGGGCTCGACCCGCACTCCTCGATCATCGTCACCAGATCCTCGATCCAGATGAAGTCGGTGTACCGGAGCCGGACGGTGATGTGGCTCCGCTGGTTGTGGGCACCGTAGCGGGAGAGCTCCTTGCTGCAGGGGCAGAGGGACGTGACCGGGATCTGGACCCCCAGGACGAAGTCGAACTCCTCACCCAGGGTGCCGCTGAAGGTGCAGGTGTACTCCATGAGGCTCCGGGCGCCGGAGACCGGGGCCCGCTTTTCGATAAAATAGGGGAACTCAATCTCCAGGTGGGCCGACGAGGCCCCCAGCTTCTCCTTCATCTTCTGGAGGATCGGCTCCATCTTGTCCAGGGCGATATCCTCCCGGTAGGCGTTGAGAATCTCGATGAACCGGCTCATGTGGGTCCCCTTGAAGTGGTGGGGGAGATCCACGTACATGTTGATCCGGGCCACGGTCTGCTGGAACTTCCGGTTCTTGTCCATCACCACGATGGGGTAGGAGATGTCCTTAACCCCCACCTTGTTGATGGGAATCTTCCGGGTGTCGGGGGATTTCTGCATGTCGGGCATGGGGGTCATGAAAAACCTCTGGGTATTCTAAACGTCAGAATTCTTGCCGGCCACGTAAGCAACCGGATCATTCACCCCCGCCTCCGCAAATCCCTTGAGCCGCAGGCGGCAGGAGTCGCAGAGTCCGCAGGAGAGTCCCTCCGGGGTGGGGTCGTAGCAGGAGTGGGTCCGGCCGTAATCGACGCCAAGGGAAAGTCCCTTCCGGATGATCTCGGCCTTGGTGAGGCTGATGAGGGGGGTATGGATCGTGAACCGGCCGGCACCTTCCACCCCGGCCTTTGTGGCCAGGTTGGCCATGGCCTCGAAGGCGGCGATGTACTCGGGGCGGCAGTCGGGGTAGCCGGAGTAGTCCAGGGCATTGACGCCGATGAAGATGTCGAAGGCGCCGAGCACCTCGGCCCACCCCAAGGCAAAGGAGAGAAAGACCGTGTTGCGGGCCGGCACGTAGGTTACCGGGATGTCGCTCCCCACCCCTTCCTTGGGGACGGCAATGTCGCCGGTGAGGGCGCTCCCCCCTACCAAGCGGTAGTCGAACTCCACCACCAGATGGTCTACGGCCCCCATGGGGCGGGCGTTCCGCCTGGCCAGCTCCAGCTCCACGCTGTGGCGCTGGCCGTAGGAAAAACTCATGGCGTAGGGGTCATACCCTTCGGCCCGGGCAATGGCGAGACAGGTGGTTGAATCGAGCCCTCCGCTGTAGAGAACGACTGCTTTTTTCCCCATGACTTCCCCCAAAAAGAATGCGCCTTCCGGCGCGTGCATCAGTCGACGTATCCTACCCCATGCAAATACCTTCAGACAACTACAGAAACCAGCTCACTGAATTGCAGAGGCGCTCCATGAAGCGGACGCCCCAGCCACGGCGCTCGTGCTCCGCCAGGACGACGCGACGGGACCCCCCGAGATCGTCGGTGAACATCTCAGCCACCTGGCTGCCGAACTCGCGGCTCACGACGATGGTGTTGACTTCGTAGTTGCGGTGAAAACTGCGCTGGTCCAGGTTTGCGGAGCCCACCACCCCCCAGGTGTCGTCAATGAGCATCACCTTGGCATGGAGAACCGACCCCTGGCGCTCGTAGATCTCGACGCCGGCCCTGAGGAGCGGCGTGTAGTAGCCGCGGCTCACAAGCCGGACAATGGGAACATCGCTCTTGGCGGGAAGGATCAGCTGCACCCGCACCCCCCGCCGTACGGCCCGCAAGAGCGACCGGATCACCCGGGGCCCCGGCACGAAGTAGGGGTTCATGATCCGGATCGATTCACCCGCGCCGGCCATGGCGATGCGGAAGGCGTTGTGGATGAAGGAGCGGGCATGGTGGGGGCCGTCGCTCACGATCATCACCTCGGCGTCCCCCATGGCGGCCAGGGGGGCATGCTCCATAAACCAGGCAAGGGATGGACTCCCCTTCTCCTCCAGCCAGAACTCCCGGAAAAGATGCGAGAGGACGGTGACGGCCGGACCATCGATCCGGACCCCCAGATCCCGCCACCGTTCGGCGCTCACCCCGAAACCCGAATACTCGTCGCCGATGTTGACCCCCCCCGTGAAGGCGGTCTCGCCGTCGATGACCGCCACCTTGCGATGATCCCGCTTGTCGAACCAGGCAAGCCCCCGCCTGAAGGGAGGAGGGTTGAAGGCGAGACAGCGGACACCTCCGCGCTCCAGGCGCCGGAAATAGGCGGAGGGGGTATCGAAGCAGCCGATGTAATCGTAGATGAGGGAAACGTCGACACCGCGGGCGGAAGCGGCCAGGAGCGCCTCGGCGAATGCGGCGCCGGTAGCGTCGTCGCGGATGAGGTAGAACTCGGCGTGGATGTGGTGACGGGCCTCGGCAAAGGCCTCCAGCATGGCCGGAAAGAACTCACCCCCCGAATCGTAGAGCTTCACCCGGTTCCCCTGGGAATGGGATGCCTCGGCGTTTCTCCGGAAGACGCGGAGAAAGCGGGGGGCACGGTGGGTGCCGAATATCTTTTTTCGCCGCACGATGGACATGGCCCGAGCTCCTGCATCAAGGGTAGCGCAGGCGGGCGATGAGAGCAAGGGAGATGATGGAGGGGAGAAACCGAAGAGGCGCGAAGCTTCCCCCGCGCCTCCCGGCAGTCATCGTCACTATTCTGTTTTCAGTCTTTCAGTCTTCGTAGGCGACCACCCGGACAAGGCCGATGGTCTCACCCTTGTCGTCGGTGGTCGGCGAGTCGGAAACGGAGATGATCCGCTTCACGCCGTTGCCGGCCACGAATGCGTTGACCATGGCGTCCAGAGAGGAAAGCTCCTGCATGGTCTTGAGGGGACGGATCTCCATGCCAAACGTTTTGACCTTGTAGCCCATACCATCCTCCTTGAAAACGGTCCGTTGCGGGGTTATTGAACGGAAATCACTTCCTTAACGCCGGGGACCTTCTCCTTCAGGGTCCGCTCGATCCCCATCTTGAGGGTCATGGTGGACATGGGGCAGTGGCCGCAGGCCCCCACCAGCTTCACCTTCACCACGCCGTCCTCGGTCACTTCCACCAGTTCCACGTCGCCACCGTCCGCTTGGAGCGCGGGGCGCACCGTATCGAGAACCTTCTTCACGTCTTCCAGCATCGTTGTCTCCTCCTTGGGGTTGTGTGCGCTGCTTACTCAGTTATGCTTGCCTCCCGGAACCCCGGGACTCGTGAGGGGGAACGGGTCGAGGATTTCCGCGAGCTTCCCGGCCGACAGGAGCTGCCGCTCTTCCACGATCTCCCGGATGCTCCGGCCCGTGGCCGTCGACTCCTTGGCCACTTCGGCCGCGGCGGAGTAGCCGATGTAGGGGGCCAGCACCGTGGCGAGCCCCACCGACTGGTCCAGGTACCGGCGGCAGCGCTCCCGGTCTGCGGTGATGCCGGCGATGCACGAATCGGCCAGCTTCGGCACCGTGTTCTTCAGGATCTCCAGGCTGAAGAGGAGATTGAAGGCGATGACCGGCATCATCACGTTCAGCTCCAGCTGACCCGCCTGGGCCGCCAGGGTGATGACCGTGTCGGCCCCCATCACCTGGAAGGCCACCATGTTGGTTGCCTCGGCCATGCTCGGATTCACCTTCCCCGGCATGATGGATGAGCCGGGCTGGATCGCGGGCAGCGCGATCTCGGCGAACCCGGTCCGGGGGCCGGAAGAGAGAAGCCGCAGGTCGTTGGCGATGCGGCCCAGGTTCACGGCAAGCCCCTTGAGGGCGGATGAGAGGGCCACGAAGGGGTCCATGTTCTGCATCCGCTCCACCAGGTTCCCCCCTCGCACGAGGGGAAAGCCGGTCTCCCGGGCCAGCTCCGCCACCATCAGGTCGATATAGGCCGCCTCGGCGTTCATGCCGGTGCCGACGGCGGTGCCGCCGATCCCCAATTCGCGGAGCCCCGGCAGCGCACCGTCGATCCCCGCCAGGTTCTTCTCCAGGGCCACGGCCCACGCCTCGAACTCCTGGCCGAGCCGGATCGGCACCGCGTCCTGGAGGTGGGTCCGGCCGCTCTTGAGGATTGCGTCGAACTCCTGCCCCTTCCCCCGCAGGGCCGCCGCCAGCCCCTCCAGTCCCGGCCGGAGATCCTCCACGAGGGCCAGGGCCGCCAGCCGCATGGCCGTGGGAAAGACGTCGTTGGTGGACTGGGCCATGTTCACGTGGTCGTTGGGGTGGA
>CAJPFF010000149.1 GCA_905339345.1 Geobacteraceae bacterium
GGATGAGGTGGACACAGGCGTGGGGGACCACAACCTCCCGATCCTCATCTCGGCCATGAGCTTCGGCTCCCAGGGGGAGACCCCCTTCCGAATCTACGCCGAGGCGGCGAAGCGGCTGAACATCGTCTGCATGAACGGCGAAGGGGGGGAGATCGCCGACATGCTGGGGAAATACCGGAAGAACCGGGGGCAGCAGATCGCCTCGGGGCGCTTCGGGGTCAACATGGCGTTCCTCAACTCCGCCGACTTCCTGGAGATCAAGGTGGGGCAGGGGGCCAAGCCGGGCGAAGGGGGGCATCTCCCCGGCTTCAAGGTGACGGCCAAGATCGCCGCGGCGCGCCACGCCACGCCAGGGGTCTCCCTCATCTCCCCCTCCAACAACCACGACATCTACTCCATCGAGGACCTGGCCCAGATCGTGGAGGAGCTCCGCACCGCCAACCCGCAGGCCCGCATCTCGGTGAAAGTGCCGGCGGTGGCGGGGATCGGCACCATCGCCCTCGGCGTTGCCAAGGCGGGGGCCGACATCATCACCATCAGCGGCTACGACGGCGGCACCGGCGCGGCCCGCAAGCATGCCATCAAGTTCGTGGGGCTCCCGGCGGAAATCGGGGTCTCCGAGGCCCACAAGGCGCTGGTTTCGGCAGGGATGCGGCAGCGGGTGGAGATCTGGGCCGACGGCGGCGCCCGCACCGGCCGCGACGTGGTGAAGCTGATGCTCCTGGGGGCCAACCGGGTCGGCTTCGGCACCATGGCCATGGTGGTCATCGGCTGCACCGCCTGCCGGGGCTGCCACCTGGGGACCTGCCACGTGGGGATCGCCACCCAGATCGAGACCACGGAGGAGGCAGAAGGGAAGGGGCTCAAGCGCTTCGTGCCACGGGTGATGGAGAACGGGGTCATCTACATGAGCACCTTCTTCCGGGGAATGGGCCGGGAGATCCGGATCCTCACCGCCAAGCTCGGCTTCCGGCGGACCCAGGACCTGGTGGGGCGGAGCGATCTTCTTGTCCAGGCCCGGGGGCTCGACCGCCTCGACCTGGCGGAGCTCCTCCTTCCGGCCCGGGCCGAGGAGCACCAACCCTTCGAGCAGGAGGTGCGGATCATCCGCAAACCCCTCAACTACCTCACCTCCCTCATCTCCGGGCTCGTGACCGACGCCTTCGCCAAGGGGGAGGAGCGGGTCCGCTACGACGACGACAGCGCCACCAGCTCCGACCGGGCCATCGGCACCCACCTGGCCGGCGCTATTGTGCGCGGGGTGGCGGAGGGGCGGTTCCGGCCCGAGCAGCGGGCGCTTCTCCAGTTCCGGCGCGATTCCATCCCCGGCAACGGCCTGGCCGCCTTCTCCATCGACCGGATCAGCATCCGGGTGGAGGGGGGCGCCCAGGACGGGGTCGGAAAGTCGGCATCCGGCGGCAAAATCGTCATCCTCAAGGGGGAAAACCGCGAGGGACGCCGGGTGGGGGGGACCGTCGGCAAGGGGCTCGCCTACGGCGCTCAGGGGGGAACCTTCCTCGTCCAGGGGGATGCCGACAGCCGCGCCTGCATCCGCCTCTCCGGGGCTGACGTGGTCTTCGGCTCCCGGATCACGGAACCCCTGGACGACGCCCGGGGCGACATCGCCTCCCGGGCCAATCTCAAGGGGTTCGCCTTCGAGTACATGACCGCCGGCCGGGTCGTGGTCCTGGGGGACCCGGGCCCCTGGATCTGCTCCGGCATGACCGGAGGAGTGGTCTACTGCCACCTGGACGAGGCCATGGGGCTGACCCGCGAGGCCCTGCGCCGCCGTCTCGCCAGGGGGGCAGGAGTGGAAATCCGCAGCCTTGATGAAGAGGATGTTGCCAGAGTAGATGAGTTACTGCTAACATATCACCGCGAACTCCTCCACTCCCACCAGGAGGAGGAAGCCGACGCCGTGGAGGAGATCATGGCCGCGGCAAGAAACGGCTTCGTGAAGATCGTGCCGGAAAAAAACGTCATCACTCCCAAGAGTACGGAGTGACGCAAACCGAGCAACCAGCATAGACAAGGAGGTATCACCATGGCCCGCAACGTTTACGTCGACAAGGATGTCTGCATCAGCTGCGGTCTCTGCGTGGAAACGGTCCCCGAGGTGTTCCGTTTCGACGACGACAACCTGGCCGAGGTCCATGACCCGGCCGGCGCCCACGAAGATAAGATCCAGGAGGCCATCGACGCCTGCCCGGTGGCCTGCATCCACTGGGGGTAACCGGGCCCCGCACCCCCATAAAACGGGAGCATGCAATGATTATCCTGATTCTGAACTGCCGTGGCTTTTCCATCAACTTCCATCTCTTCGACTGGTCGAAACGGACGGTCCTCGCCCGGGGGGACGTGGACCGGATCGACCTGGGGGATTCCTTTATCAGCATGGAGGTGCCGGGGCGCGCCCCCTACCGCCAGGACTCCGAATGCCCCGGTTTTGGCGCCGCCGTCGACCTGCTCCTCCGCTCCCTGACCCACCCCCAGGTGGGACCCCTTGACCGGGTTGAGCAGATTGTCGCCGTGGGGCACCGGGTCGTCCACGGCGGCGAGCGGTTCTCCTGTTCGGTTCCGATCGATGCCACGGTCATCGAGGCGGTGCGGCGGGTGGAGGCCCTGGCACCGCTCCATATCCCCCCGAACCTGGCAGGCATCGAGGGGGCACTGTCGCTCCTCCCCCATATCCCCCACGTGGCGGTCTTCGACACGGCGTTCCATCAGGGGATGCCGGAGCATGCCTACCTCTACGCCCTCCCCTTCGAGTGGTACGAGAAGTATGGCATCAGGCGCTACGGCTTCCACGGCGCCTCCCACTGCTACGCAGCACGGCGGGGAGCGGCGCTCCTGGGACGCTCTCCGGCCGCGTGCAACCTGGTCACCATCCACATCGGCAACGGCACCTCCCTCTGCGCCGTCCGCAACGGCCGCTCCATCGACACGAGCATGGGGCTCACTCCCCTTGAAGGGACGATGATGGGAACCCGCTGCGGCTCCATCGACCCCGGCATCCCCCCCTTCATTATGCAGGCTGACCTCATCTCCCCCCGGGACCTGGACAAGATTCTCAACCAGCGGAGCGGGACGGTGGGGATCACCGGGGTCCGGCTGGAGCGCCCCGCGTTCCTGGAACGGGCCGCCGACGGCGACCCCCGCTGTCTTCTGGCCCTGGAGATGGAGTCCTTCCGCATGAAGAAGCATCTGGGCGGCTACGCCGCGGCCCTCGGGAGCCTCGACGCCGTGGTCTTCAGCGCCGGTGCCGGCGAGGGGGAATGGCTGATGCGGGAGAAGGTCCTGGACGACATGGAGCTCTTCGGCATCCGGCTCGACCGGGAGCGGAACCGGGCCGCCCGTTCCACCGACCGGGAGGAGCGGATCAGCGCCGATGACTCCACCGTGGCGGTTTTTGTGATTCCCACCGCGGAGGAGATGGTCTACGCCGAGGAGGTGGCGGCGCTCCTGAACGGCGCCGGCGGATGACAACCGCCTGAAATGGGGTAAACTATCTGTCTCATCGAATTCGATCCGACAAGGAGGCGGCCATGTCGCTGGAAGGCAGGAAAGCTCCCGACTTCACCCTGGAGGGGAGCGACGGGAAAAAGCACTCCCTGAAAGACTACGCGGGGAAGACCACGGTCATCTACTTTTACCCCAAGGACAGCACCCCCGGCTGAACGAAAGAGGCCATCGGCTTCCGTGATTTGAAGCCGGAATTCGACAAACTCGGAGTCTGCCTCCTGGGCGTGAGCAAGGACAGCCTCAAGGCCCACGAAAAATTCATCGGAGACCAAGGGATCACCTTCACCCTCCTCTCGGACCCCGACGCCGCCATGATGAAAAACTATGGCGCCTTCGGCGAGAAGGTTCAGTACGGCAAGACCACCATGGGGACCATCCGCTCCACGGTGGTTGTCGGCCCCGACGGCACCGTGGTTAAACACTGGGCCAAGGTGGCCAAGGCCGACGCCCATCCAGCCCAGGTGCTGGAGTTCCTGCAGAAACGCTAGGGGCGGGATTTTACCACCTTTTTCCGCTCCGTTAAAACCGTTGACATGAGTCCCGATTGCGCTAGAGTGTGAACTCGGCATTTCACTCGACGTCACGGAGAGTAGAATGCAGCCAGCCGCCGCCACAACCCATTCCCTCTTCCCGACCCTGCCGCCCGAGTTCCTTCCGCTGGCGCTCTATACCGTTGCGGCAACCCTCCTGATCGGCGTCCTCCTCCTGGCAGCCTGGTGGCTCGGCGCGAAAACAACGAACCACAACAAGGAACTCCCCTACGAGTCCGGCGTCATCCCTACCGGCTCCGCCCGCCTCGCCTACCCGGTCCCCTTCTACCTCATTGCCATCTTCTTCATTGTCTTCGATGTGGAGGCCGCCTTCATCTTCGCCTGGGCCACGGCTTGGCGGGAGCTGGGGATGGCGGGGCTCGTCCATATCACCTTCTTCATCGTCATCCTCCTTCTCGGTCTCGTCTGGTTGTGGATCAAGGGAGGCCTCGACTGGGGCCCCTCCCGCGAGAGGAGGGACCATGGAAGAGACTGAGGTCCCGCAGAACAACATAATCCTGGCCCGCCTCGACGACCTCATCAACTGGGGGCGGGCCAACTCCCTCTGGCCCATGTTCTTCGGCCTCTCCTGCTGCTTTGTCGAGATGATGACCTCCTTCACCTCCCGCTACGACGTCTCCCGCTTCGGCGCCGAGGTGCTCCGGGGGACGCCGCGGGAGGCGGACCTGATGGTCATCGCCGGCACCGTCTTCAAGAAGATGGCCCCTTCCATCCTCCGCCTCTACGAGCAGATGGCCGAGCCCAAATGGGTCATCTCCATGGGGAGCTGCGCCAACTCCGGGGGCATGTACGACGTCTACAGCGTGGTCCAGGGGGTGAACCAGATCATCCCGGTGGATGTCCACATTCCCGGCTGCCCGCCCCGCCCCGAGGCGTTCCTCCAGGGGCTCATGCTCCTGCAGGAGAAGATCAAACGGGACGAGCGGCCGGCCCGCAAAGTCCTCCACATGGCCGGGGGAACGGAAGGGACGGTCAGGCCGGTGCTCGTGGATGGCGAGACGAAATCCCGCGACACCCGGGGGCCCGGCATGGAGGGGACCGCCATCCGCGGCACCTCGGTGCAGCACCCCCATTTCCCGATGCCCCGCTCCGACGAGATGTGGCGCCCCCCTGCCCCGAAGCACCCTTACCCCGACTTCGGCCTCGCCGGCGAGCTTGAGCCGGCCTTCGGCCACCGTGTCGTGCGAGATGACCGCGCCACCGACATGCTCACCTACCGCTGCCCGCCGGAGCTGGTGCCCGAGGTCCTACGGCACCTGAAGACCTGCACGTCAGCCCCCTTCCGGCGCCTGGAGGACGTGGCCTGCGTGGACGA
>CAJPFF010000150.1 GCA_905339345.1 Geobacteraceae bacterium
TTCAAGCCGGGAAAGATCCGACGGATTGTGGTTGATCCTGGCCACGGTGGGCATGATCCCGGCGCGGTGGGGGCTGGTGGTTCCCAGGAAAAGGACGTGGTTCTTGCAATTGGTCTCAAGCTGGCGGAGAAGATCAGGGAAGAGCTGGGCATTGACGTGGTCATGACCCGCTCGACCGACGTCTTCATCCCGCTGGAGGAACGTACAGCCATCGCCAACAAGGTGAATGCCGACCTCTTTGTTTCGGTCCATGCCAACGCCTCCCTGAACCGTGCCGCCTCGGGCATCGAAACCTACTACCTCAATCTGGCCAAAACCGAGAAAGCGGCACAACTCGCAGCCCGGGAGAATGGCACGTCCCTTGAGAAGGTGAGCCTGTTGCAGGCGATTCTCTTCGACCTCATGGCAAACTACAAGCTCAACGACTCGGCGCACCTGGCGGATGAAGTCCAGAAGGCTCTCTACAAAAAGATCCATGGCCACTATTCCGGGACGAGGAATCTGGGGGTCAAGCAGGGGCCGTTCTACGTTCTCGTGGGCGCCACCATGCCGAGTATTCTTGTGGAAGTGGCCTTTATCAGCAACGAAGCCGAGGAGGCGCGGCTGAGGGATCAGACGTTCCTGGACCGGACCGCGGACGGAATCGTGGACGGGATCAGGGGGTATATCCAGACGTTAGGCACTGGGCGATAGGCAAGGGGTTTTATGGAATTCAACATCGACCGCTACTTTCCCGATTCTTCCCAGGAGGCAGGCGACGCCGGCCGGGCCTCCTTCGAGGAGAAGCGTCCCCTCTACCTGGCAGGCAGCAAGCACTTTCTGAACCATTACCGGGAGGAGATCAAGGCGATTCACCGGGCCGGAGCCAGCGGGGAGACGGTGGTTCGAAATCTCACTGCCATGGTCGATACCCTCATCCGGAAGCTCTTTCGGAGCATCGTGAGGGACGTGGTCCACTCGGGACGGGGGAGAGAGCGCCTGACACTGATAGCCATCGGCGGCTACGGACGGGGTGAGCTCAACCCCTACTCGGACATCGACCTCATGTTCCTCTATAGCGGCAAGGATCAGGCGCGGGTGGAGGACATTGCCCAGAAGCTCCTCTATTTTCTCTGGGACATGAAGCTTGACGTGGGGTACTCGGTCCGCACCCTGCAGGATTGCGTGGAAATGGCGGCCGCCGACCTCACGGTTCGGACGGCGCTTCTCGACGCCCGGGTTCTGGCTGGGAGCAGGATCCTCTTCCGGGATTTCGAGAAGGTCATGCTGACCCAGATACTGACGAAGCGCAGCGACAACTTCATCAAGGAAAAGGTGGCGGAGCTTCGGAAACGGCGTGAGAAGTATGGTTCGTCAGTCTACCTTCTGGAGCCCAACGTGAAGGAGAGTGAAGGGGGGCTGCGGGATCTCCATGCTGCCCTCTGGGTGGCGAAGATCAAGTATAAGGTCGCCAATCCCCGGGAGCTGATCGTCAAGGGGGTGATGACCGAGGAGGAACTTGCCGCCTACCATGAGGCACTGTCGTATCTCTGGCGGATCCGCAACGAGCTCCACTTCCTATCCGGGCGCAAGAACGACCAACTTACTTTCGAGGCCCAAGCCAGGCTGGCAGTATTCTTCGGCTACCAGGACAACGGCCGGACCCTGGCGGTGGAGGAGTTCATGCGGGACTACTACCTCCATGCCACAAAGGTGGAACACATCTCCTCATCCCTCATCGCTGCATGTACCCGCCGCGAGGAGGGGGCACTGAAGATCCTCGGCTACTTCATCCGGCGCCACGTGGGGGAAGGGTTCTACATCATTAAGGGCGAGCTGGTGATTCCCGACGAGTCGATGATCGAGAAGGAGCCGGCCCGGCTCATGAAGATCTTCGAGTATGCCCAGAAGCATGGCGTCGTCATCAGTGTCGCCGTCAAGTCGCTCATCCGCAGAAGTCTCCATCTGGTGAACGATAAGTTTCGCCGAAACAAAGATGTGAATCAGTCGTTTTTCGCCATCCTCCGCAGCGACAAGGATGTATCCGAAACTCTCCGTCTTATGCACCACCTGGAATTCCTGAACCGTTTCATCCCCGAGTTCAGCCACATTCATTGCAAGGTCCAGCACGACCTCTACCACATCTACACCGTCGACATCCATTCGCTCTTTGCCGTCGACGAGACCCTGAAACTCCTGCGGGGCGAGCGCGAACAGGAACTGCCGCTACTCACCAGACTTGCCCGCGAAGTGGACAAGCGGGAGTTGCTGCTTCTGGCAGTCCTCTTCCACGACATCGGCAAGGGTGAGGGAGGAAGCCACGCCGAAAAGGGCGCGGACTTGATTCCGACCATCGCCAGGCGGATGGGACTTTCCAGGGAGGACGGCGAGCGGCTCGAATTCCTGGTGAGAAACCATCTCCTCATGGCCCACATTGCCCAGCGGCGGGATCTCCACGACGAGAAGATGATCATCCAGTTCGTTCGGCAGATGGAGAAGAGCGAGAACCTGAAGATGCTGTATCTTCTCAGCTACGCGGACATCAGGGCGGTGGGAACCGATGTCTGGACCGAGTGGAAGGCGATGCTCCTTCAGGAGTTGTACGAAAAGAGCTTCAATGTTCTGGAGCGGGGCGACTTCAAGCTCGAAGCGCACAGCGAGCGGGTCAAAAGCGTCAAAAGGAAGGCCCTTGAGATACTCGGCGAAGAGTATCCGGTTGCCGCCGTCAAGGAGGAGCTCAAGGCGATGACCACCCGCCATCTCCTCTCCAATCCTCCGCAGGTGATTGCCGAACATGTGAAGATTCTGCTGGCACTCGACCAGAACAAGATTGTGACGCGGGTCGCTCACGAAACGGAGGGGGGATACTCCAACCTTACCATCTGCACCTTTGACGTTCCCGGGCTCTTTTCCATGATTACCGGCGTCATGGCCGCCAACGGCATCAACATCCTCGGTGCCCAGATCCACACAAACACCAATGGCAAGGTCCTCGATATTCTCCAGGTGAATTCCCCTCAGGGGTTTGTCATTACCGAAGAGAGCCGTTGGAAGCGGGTCGAAGAGGACCTGCGGCAGGTCCTTGCGGGCAAGGTCCAGGTGGCGGATCTCGTGGCCAAGCGGCAGCGGCCCACGCTGCTCACCGAGCGGGCGAAGCCCCGCTTCTCCTCCCGGGTGGAGATCGACAACGACGTGTCATCCGACTATACGGTCATCGACATCTATACCCACGACAAGGTGGGGGTCCTCTACCAGATCACGAGCACCCTGACGGAACTGGGCCTTTACATCGGGGTATCCAAGATATCCACCAAGGTGGATCAGGTGGCCGACGTCTTCTACGTGAAGGATATCTTCGGCCACAAGATCACAAACGCCGAGCGTCTTGAAGAGATCAAGAACCGCCTCGTGAAGGCCGTGGAGTGAGGAGAACGTGAACCAGTTCCTTGATCTCTTTCTGAACTACCTTCTGGTTGAGAAGGGACTGGCGAAGAACTCCCTCGATTCCTATGGCCGTGACATGGCCCGGTACCTGGACTTCCTTGAGGAGCGCGGCAGCAGCGAACCGGCGGCTGTCCGCGCCGTGGACGTGGCCGACTTCCTGGCTTTCCTCAAGGAACGGGGACTCGCACCCCGAAGCCGGGCCCGTGCCCTTTCCTGTGTGCGGATGTTCCACCGGTTTCTTCTCGTGGAGGGATATGCCGAGGCTAACCCCACCACCATCATCGAGGCGCCAAAGAGCGTTGCGAAGCTTCCCCAGGTTCTCACCGGCCGGGAGGTGGAGGCGCTTCTGGCCGCCCCCGGCAGTGACGGCAGCCAGGATGTGCGGGACCGGGCCATGCTGGAACTTCTGTACGCAACGGGGCTTCGGGTGTCCGAGCTTGTGAGCCTCGGAATGCGTGACGTGAACGTGACCGCCGGGTATCTCATGGCCTTCGGCAAGGGGGGGAAGGAGCGGCTCGTTCCCATGGGAGAATCGGCCTGTGCCGCAGTTTCCCGGTATCTGTCCGACGCGCGGCCCGCCATGGATCGGAGCGGAGGCAATTCCTATCTTTTCCTCACCAGGCTCGGAGACCGGATGACGCGGCAGGCGTTCTGGAATATAATCAAAAAACGGGCTCTGGAGGCGGGAATCAGGAAAACGATCTCCCCCCACACGCTCCGCCATTCGTTTGCGACCCATCTTCTGGAGAACGGTGCGGATCTCCGGAGCGTGCAGACCATGCTCGGCCATGCGGATCTTTCGACGACCCAGATATATACCCACGTGACCCGCGAGCGGTTGAAGCGGGTCCATGAGGAATTCCATCCGCGGGGATAGGGCAGAGGCTGGGACAGGAATACATGAATAACTCACCACGAAAGGACAGGGTAATGAAGTATATCGTGCTGCTCGGCGACGGGATGTCGGACGAGGCCGTGAAGGAACTGGACGGAAAAACACCCCTGCAGGCTGCGAAGACGCCGAACATGGATGCCATGGCCCGGCGGGGAAGGATCGGGCTCGCCCATACCGTGCCGAAGGGGCTTCCCCCGGGAAGCGATGTGGCCAACCTCTCGGTGTTCGGCTATGACCCGCGCACCTGCTACACGGGGCGCTCACCTCTCGAAGCGGCAAGCATGGGGGTTCACCTGGGCCCTGATGACGTGGCGTTTCGGGTTAATCTCGTGAATCTGCAGCCGACCCGGGGTACCCTCGTGATGCGCGACTACTCGGCTGGCCACATATCCACCGAGGAGGGGCGGGAGCTCATTGAGGCAATCCAGCGGGAGATCGGCGGCGACGAATTCCAGTTCTACCCCGGTGTGGGGTACCGGCACCTCATGGTCTGGCGCAATGGCAAGTGCGATATCACCGCCACCCCCCCCCACGACATTTCCGGGCAGAGCATCCTCGACTATCTCCCGAAGGGGGAGGGGGCCGAGCGACTAATCAACCTGATGAATTCTTCCCAGATGATCCTCAATAATCACCCCCAGTACCGCAAGCGCCTGGAGGCAGACAAGGTGCCGGCAAACTCCATCTGGCTGTGGGGGCACGGCAAAGCTCCCCGGATCGAGTCGTTCCGGGAAAAGTTCGGCCTCACCGGCGCGGTCATCTCTGCGGTGGACCTCATCAACGGAATCGGCATCGGCGCAGGGCTCGACGTGATCCGGGTCACCGGGGCCACCGGCTACATCGACACCAACTATGAGGGGAAGGTGCAGGCCGCCCTGGAGGCCCTGGAAACCCACGACTACGTCTACCTTCATGTGGAGGCACCCGACGAGGCTTCACACTCGGGGAATCTTGCCCACAAACTCCAGGCCATCGAAGACTTCGATGCCCGGGTCGTGGGACCGATCATGGACGGGATCAGGCGCTTCGGCTCCTACCGCATCCTCTGTACCCCCGATCATCCCACGCCCATCAGGCTCAAAACCCATACGGACGCACCGGTCCCTTTCATCCTCTACGAAGGTGGGGAATCGGAAAACGGTGCGGTTTCGGGGTATGACGAAGATACGGCC
>CAJPFF010000151.1 GCA_905339345.1 Geobacteraceae bacterium
CGGAGAGCAACCGGGTGGAGGTCGTCATCGCCGACGACGGGGCCGGCATCGACGTCATCCGTCTGCAGGAGGCGGCCGTGAAGCTGGGCCTCGTCTCTCTGGAAGGGGCTGAACAGGCGGACGGACAGGATCCCCTCTCCCTTATCTTCGCCTCGGGAATATCCACGAGCCCCATCATTGACGACATCTCGGGGAGGGGGCTCGGCCTCGCCATCGTGCGGGAGAAGGTGGAACGGCTTGGAGGAACCATTGCCGTGGAAACCGAAGCGGGGCGCGGGACCACCTTCCGTATCACCCTCCCCCTGACCCTCTCCACCTTCAGAGGTGTGCTGGTCCAGGCGGCCGGACACCTCTTCGTGGTGCCGACCACCGACATGGAGCGCGTGGCAAGGAAAGGAAGAGCCGCCATCGCCACCGTGGAAAACCGGGAGACCATCGAACTGGACGGCCGGACACTCTCCTACATCCTGCTGGGCGACGTCCTGGAGCTTCCGCGCACGGAAAGGACCGATGAAGACGGAGACCAGCTCTCCTTCTTCGTCCTCCCCACCGAGCAGGGGGGGATCGCCTTCGGCGTGGACCAGATCGTCGGCGAGCAGGAGGTGATGGTCAAGGGGCTCGGGACGCAGCTTCGCCGCGTGCGCAACATTGCCGGTGCTACAGTTCTGGGGAGTGACAAGGTGGTGCCGATCCTGAACAGCCGCGACCTGGTGAAATCGGCGGTCAGGGTCGCCGCCGCGGGCACCGTCTTCGGCTACGCAGCGCCTGCGGAGCAATCGGCCCCCCGGTCGGTCCTGGTCGTGGAGGATTCCATCACCGCCCGGACGCTTCTGAAAAATATCCTGGAATCGGCCGGCTATGGGGTTAGAACCGCCGTGGACGGCGTCGACGCCCTGACGCTGCTCGGCACCGAGGACTTCGACCTGGTGGTCTCCGACGTGGACATGCCGCGCATGAACGGTTTCGAGCTGACCGGCAGAATCCGCGCATCCCGGCAGCTGGCCGACCTGCCGGTGGTGCTGGTGACCTCCCTCGATTCCCGCGAAGACCGGGAGCGGGGGGTCGATGCCGGGGCAAACGCCTATATCGTGAAGAGCAGTTTCGACCAGAGCAATCTGCTGGATGCAATACGGAGGCTGATTTGAGTTGGGGGGTAACGGGTTGAGATGGTGAAAGTTTTGATTGTGGACGATTCGGCGAGCGTGCGGATGTTTCTTCAGAAACTTCTCGCCGCCGACCCGGGGATTGAGGTGATCGGCACCGCCGGGGACGGTGATGAGGCAGTCGGGGCGGTGGAGAGGCTGAACCCCGACGTCATAACCATGGACATCTACATGCCGCGGATGAACGGCCTTATCGCCACCCGCCGGATCATGGAGACCCACCCGGTCCCCATCGTCGTCGTGAGCGGGGACCTGGATGCCGAAGAAGTCGCTTCGACCTTCCGCGCCCTGGAGGCAGGAGCCGTTACCGCCCTGCCGCGCCCCCAGGGGCCCGGTCATCCGGACCACGAGCGGGAAGCCAGGTCATTCGTTCAGACCGTGAAGCTGATGGCTGAAGTCAGGGTTGTGAAGCGGTGGCCGCAGCGCGACAAGCCGGGTTCCTTCCCCCCCTCGCCACGGCAGGCGATGGTTCCGGTGCGCCCCAAAGCGGTGGCCATCGGCGCCTCAACCGGCGGCCCCCTGGTCATCCAGACCATTCTTGCGGGGCTGAGTGGGGATTTCCCGGTGCCGATCCTCATCGTCCAGCACATGGCCATGGGCTTCATCAAGGGATTTGCGGAGTGGCTCAGCCTCACTTCAGCCCTGCCGGTGCATATCGCCGGCAACGGCGAGCGGCTCCTCCCCGGTCACGCCTACGTGGCGCCGGACGGATTCCACATGCTCGTGACAGATGACGGCACCACCATCGAGCTGAAGGGCACTCCCCCTGAAAACGGCCTCCGTCCCTCCGTTTCCGCCCTCTTCCGGTCTGTGACGCAGGCTTTTGGCGCACAGGCGGTCGGCGTTCTCCTCACCGGCATGGGAAGCGACGGCGCCAGGGAACTGAAGCGTCTGAAGGAGGCAGGAGCCGTCACCATCGTGCAGGACCGGGAAAGCTCCGTCATTCACGGGATGCCGGGCGAGGCCCTGAAACTTGAGGCAGCGACCCACACACTCCCACCGGATCGGATCGTGACCGCCCTTACCAACCTGGCTATGGAGAAGTGACCATGGAACCAACCGCGGGAAAAAGCACCGGGGACATCCTCATCATCGAAGACAGCCCCACCCAGTCCGCGCAGCTGCGCCACATCCTGGAAACGAACGGCTACCGTGTGATCTCGGCCGGCAACGGCAAAGAGGCCCTGGCCCTTATCCCCGGGCAAAAACCTTCACTTATCATCAGCGATATCATCATGCCGGGGCTTGACGGCTACGAGCTGTGCCGCAGAATCAAGGAGCGGGAAGATTGCAGAGACATACCCGTCATTCTGTTGACCTCCCTTTCAGACCCCCATGATGTCATCAGGGGGCTCGAATGCGGGGCAGACAACTTCATCACGAAGCCCTGCAACGAGGAGCACCTCCTCTCCCGCGTCAGACACCTGCTGGAAAACCGTAATCCATGCCAGGTTGAAGCGCGGTCGGGGCTGGAGATCCACTTTGCCGGAGAGCGCTATTGCATAACCGCAGACCGCCGGCAGATCCTCGACCTCCTTCTCTGTACCTACGAAACCGCCATCCAGAAGAACAACGAGCTGATCAGAGCACAAAACGAGCTGAACAGTCTCAACAAACAGCTCGAAACCGCAAACCGTGAACTGGAGGCATTCAACTACACGGTATCCCACGACCTCCGATCCCCCCTGACAAACATCAGCGGTTACTGCCAGGTACTGCTGGAACTCCACGCCGATACCCTTGACCTTAATTGCGTGGATTACATCCAGGAGATATTTCAGGCAACCCACCGGATGAACGATCTGATTGGCGACCTGATGGAATTTTCCCGGCTGAATCACCAGGAACTGAAACGCCAGGAAGTGAATCTCAGCGCTATCGCACGAATCATTGCAGCGGAACTGCAAACAAAGGATAAGCAGCGTCGGGTCGATTTCAAAATCGGCGAGGGAATTATCGGTAATGGGGACTCGAGGCTGCTGCACCTGGTACTGGTGAATCTGTTGGGCAACGCCTGGAAGTACACGGGCAGGAAGGAGAGCGCCGAGATCGAGTTCGGCGTCATGGAAGCGGCGGGAAAGCAGGTCTACTTCGTCCGCGACAACGGTGCCGGCTTCGACATGACCGAGGCTCACCGCCTTTTCGGCACCTTTCAGCGGTTGCACACCAAATTAGAATTCGAAGGAACCGGAATCGGTCTTGCCACGGTGCAGCGCATCATCCAGCGACATGGAGGAACCATCTGGGGAGAGGGAGAAATTGGGAAGGGGGCCACTTTTTACTTCTCGCTCGAGCCGGAACCATAGCCCCCGGGACAGACCGGGCGGACTACTTCGTCTCCCCCTCCATTTTCTGCAGCACCTCCCAGCTCTTCAGGAGGTCCAACGCACGGACAAGCTGGAAATCCTTCTTCACATCCCCCTCGAACCCGGGCATTGCGTGCTGCGCAGGCCTTGCCTTTTTTTCGCTGTTCTCTTTCTCCTCAGTTGCGCCCTTCTCCGGAGCCGGCATTTCCTTCCCGTTTCCCAGGTGGTTGTCCAGATCCCGCTCGTGGAAGTCCTCCCGCTTGTCCTCGGCCACGGTCTTCAATTCGCCATTCTCCACGATGACATCGGGTATGATTCCCTTGGCCTGGATGGAGCGCCCCTTGGGGGTGTAGTAGAGGGCCGTGGTGAGCTTGAGCCCGGCACCGTCCTTCATGGGGACCACAGTCTGCACCGACCCCTTGCCGAAACTGGGTGTTCCCATGATGACCGCCCGGCCATGGTCCTGGAGCGCCCCGGCCACGATCTCCGAGGCGCTGGCGCTGCCGCTGTTGATCAGCACCACGATGGGGTAGCGGGGCTCCTTTTCGCCGATGGAGGCGTTGAAACGCCGCCTGGCTAACTCCTCGCGCCCCTCGGTGTAGACAATGAGGCCATTGTCAAGCCGCTCACCCACGAAGCGGCCGGCCACAGCCACCGCCACCTCCAGGAGCCCGCCGGGATTGTTTCGCAGGTCGAGCACGAGCCCCTTGAGGGTGCCACCGTTCCCGGCCCGCAGGTTACGCAGGGCATTGGCGAAATCCTCGCCGGTCCGTTCCTGGAAATGGCTGATCCGCACATAGCCGTAACCCGCTTCCAGGGTCCGGGACTTGAGGCTCCTGGTCCGGATGATGTCCCGAACGAGAGGGAATACCCGGGGCTCCGTCTCGCCATTGCGCAGGATGGTGAGGGTCACCTTCGTCCCCCGTTCGCCGCGCATCTTCTTCACCGCCTGGACGATGGTGAGGTCACGGGTGGGAGTGCCGTCGATCTTCCAGATGTGGTCGCCCGCCTTGATGCCGGCCCGCCAGGCAGGGGTGTCCTCAATGGGGGAGACAACCGTAAGCCGCCCCTCCTTCAGGGAAATCTCGATACCGAGGCCGCCGAAGGAGCCAGCGATCTCCATCTTCATCTCGGTGAAGGGCTCGGGGGGGAGGTAGGCGCTGTGGGGGTCGAGTGCGGCGAGCATCCCGTTCACGGCCCCCTCCAGGAGCTTTTTCCGGTCCACCTTCTCCACGTAGTTCTCCTCCACCACGTGGAGCACATCGGCCAGCAGCTTAAGGGAAACAGCCCCCTCTTGGTCGGGGGTCATCGAGTAAATCCGCCACAATGCGGCGCCACCAATTGCAAGGCACGCAATCGAGGCCACCAGTCCCAGTGTGATCTTCGTTTTTGTCTGCAGCATCGGATCTCCATCCGTCGGCGTAATCGCACCTACTGTAGTGCCCCAGCCCCCTTCTTGTCAATCGGTCAAAAAAGGCTTCCTGAAGCCCCATGGTGCACAATCCGGCAATGAATCCGACTAGTTAGGCAACGACCTGATCCTTTAATGAAACCCTTGACAAATCAACGATCTGTGAGTTTCAATATACAGGAGAAAACACCAGGGCCCCATACCATGAAAAGCCGATTCTACAGACCACTCTCCATTGCATGCATCTCCCCCGCCTACTTCCCGGACATCTGTCTTTTTGTCAAAAACAACGGCAACTACATCCTGTACAAGAACCACGATAGGAAGTTCACGGAGGCGGACCGGCACCGGCTCGAACGGACCAACACCGAATTTCTCTACGTGAGAAGTGGCGACATGGATGTGGTAACCGAATACCTTGAGCAGAACCTGGACACCCTCCTGGCACGAACCGACATCGACAGCGGTGCCAAGGGGACCATCCTCTACCAGACCGCCGCCAACTACGTCACCGACGTCTTCGATGAACCGGACAAGACCGCGGATATCATCCGTTGCCGGAGCCTGATCCGTCACCTCATGAAATACGTGGCGGGGCACGAGGATGCCCTGAAAGCGCTCCAGTCCATTACTTCCCAGAACTACTACATTTTCACCCACAGCGTGCAGATGGCCGCCCTGATGATGCTGGTCCACGACCGGCTCTTCGAAATAAGCCATGACGAGATGATCGATGTGGGGATCGGCTCCCTCCTCCACGACGTCGGGCTGGTCTTCCTGTCCGGCGACCTCCTTAACAAGCCCGACGCCCTCGCCGCCATCGAGTACCACAAGGTTAAGCAGCACGCCCGGAAGGGGTACGAGCACCTGAAAAGCGCCGGCACTCTGGGCGAGGTTTCGCTGACCATCGTGCGGCACCACCACGAAAAATTCGACGGCAGCGGTTACCCCTCCGGCCTCAAGGGAGACGACATCCCCCGCAGCGCCCAACTGGCAGCCCTTTGCGACACCTACTGCGCCATGACCACCGAACGCCCCAAGCACAATGCGCTCCCAAAATCGGAAGCCCTCCGGATCATGGGGGAAGAGGTGGGAAGCACCTTCAGCCCGGAGCTGTTCAAGCGATTCGAGGCCATTGTGACAGGGAGGGCGGAAACAGCCTGACGGCGCTTCTTCGTTTCAATACCCTTTTAAAGCAAAAATCCCCGGCGCATTCCGCCAGTACCCCTTGTAGTCCATGCCGAACCCGAAGAGGTAGCGGTCCGGCGTCCTGAACCCCACGAACTCGGGGACGAGATCGGGGCGGGCCTTGCGGTCATGCTCCTTGTCCACCAGAACAGCGGTGAGCACCTCCTTCGCCTCCATGTCCCGGCACCAGTCACAGATTGCCCCCAGAGTCTCCCCCTCGTCCAGGATATCGTCGATGATGAGAACGGTCCGCCCCTTCAGCTCCTTGGTGGGCCGAACCTTCCAGTCGAGGACGGTGCCGTAGAGCTTGTGTCCGTAGCGGGTAGCGTGGAGGTACTCGGCCTCCAGGGGAAATTCCAGCTTCGGCAGGAGCTTGCCGGTGACGATGAGTCCCCCGTTCATGACGCAGAATACGATGGGGTTGGTGTCGGCCAGCCGCCCGGTGATCTCCCGCGCCATCCGCTCGATGCTCTCTTCAATCTGGGCAGCGGTAAAGAGGCAGTCGGCCTCCGCATACACCTGTTTCACTTCGTCGAGGGTAACGGACATGGGAACCTCCGGTAATTGATTTGGTGGTATTAAAAAGACTGCTCAGGAAAACAGCCGCGCAAGAATAACGTTCATGAACCCCATGATGAAGCCGAGAAGCGCCCCGAAGAGATTGATGTAGAAGAAGTGTTTCTCCATGATGCTGAGGAGTAGCTCCTCCACCTTGAGGATGTCGAGGGAGTTGACCTTCTCCTCCACCATGGTGGCCACGTCAATGGCGTCGATGAGGGGGGGAACCTCCTTCTGGAGGAGCTCCTCCACCTGGCGGCAGACCGCCCCCTCCAGGTCCCGCCGGGCATCGGCGGGGATGCGGGCCGAAAGACGGCCCAGGGGGCGCTGGAAGAGCCATTCGTCCATGCGGGCGGCAACGAAGCGCTCCAGGGTATCGCGGGTTTCGGCGGTGCGGACGAGGGCCACGACACCGTCCACCAGGGAGGCCCGCAGCCTCTCGGCGCCGTCGGCCGTGGCAAGGCGATCGAAGAGGGTACGGCCGTTTCCCTCCAGCAGAAGGCGCCTCCCCTCCCGCTCCGCTACGGCCAGGAGCATCTCCGCCGTCCGGGGGCTCCGCACGAACCCGAGCACCCCCTTGCGGATCAGCTTGCGGACGGCGGCGACCCGCTGGTACGGCACCCCGTCGAGGGTTGCGGCAAGGGGACGGTCCAGGAACCCGTCGAGCCGCTGGCGGGCGAACCCCGTCACCAGGTGCCGGGTCTTCTCCTCCCCGAGCCAGCGGAGGATTTCCTCCATGATGTTTTCGATGACCCCGGAAAAAAGGGAGTTGAGCTTGTCCGCGCTGAGGAGCCCCGCCATGAAGCCGAAGGCTCCTTTCAGGTTTTGCAGGTACCCCTGGAACCCCTCCCTGAGCTTCCCTTCGAGCCCCTCGCGGAACTCCGGAGTCCTCAGGAGCGCCCCCACCTGGTCGAGGAGAAGGGGT
>CAJPFF010000152.1 GCA_905339345.1 Geobacteraceae bacterium
CGGCAGGATCTGCACGCCGCAGGTCTTGTTGTCGAGCATCTGCATGCGGTAGGTGCCGAGGTTGGTCTCGCCCGTCTCGGGGTCCTTCAGCACGACGAACACCGTGGTGCCGATGTAGCGGCCGCCGTCGAGCGGGAAGAACTTCGGCACCGGGAACATGTTGAGGTCGACCTTGTCGCCGGAGATGACGTTCTCCAGCACCGGGCCGTCCTTGACCTCCTTCGCCTTGATGAGGCCCTCGGCGCTGATCGACTTCTTCATCCAGGCCTGCGCCGACTGGCAGATCGAGTAGTCGTGCGGCAGCCCGAGCATGATGGCCAGGCGCTTGGTGGTGGCGAAGGCGCCGGTGAACACCGGCGTCTTGTAGCCGCTCACGTTCTCGAAGAACAGCGCCGGGCCCTTCTGCTCCTCGGTCAGCTTGGAGACGTGGGAAATCTCCATGTTCCAGTCCACCTCGGCCTTGACGCGGTGCAGCTCGCCGGCGGCCTCGCATTGATTGATGAAGTACCTCAGATCCATGTCTTGTCTTCTCCTTCAGGGTTTTTCATCGCATTTGGTATCGACGTATTCGAGGACGCGGAAGCCGGCCGCCTCCAGCACCGCCACCACCTTTTTCGCCTCGACGGCGTGAAAGCGCACGATGACCTTGCGCTCGTGCGGGCGGCCGTTGCCGCCGTCCTCGCCGCGTGCGATCGGATAGATGGCCTGCACCTCGGCGCCGGCGCCTTCCACCAGGTCGGCGATGCGGCCGATGGTGCCGGCCTTGATCTCCATCGGGCCGAGCGTGACGCCGCAGCGCTTCTCCCAGGCGCCGAGGAAGTGGGCGGCGAGCGAGAATATCTCCTTCGAAGAGATCACGCCTACCACCCGGCCGCCGTCCATCACCGGAAACTGGCCGACGCCCAGCTCCTGGCCGCGGCGCAGGCATTCCTCCATGGTGTCGGTGGCCTGCAGGGTGGCCGGATTGCGCACCATGATGTCCTTCACCTTCAGCCGGTTGGCGAAGAAGTGGTACTCGTCCGGGTTCTGCGTGCGCGAGACGAAATGGGCGGCGCGCAGGCAGTGCTGCCGCGTCACCATGCCGCGCAGGCGGCCGCCCTCTATGACGGGCAGGGCCTGCAGGTTGTGCTCGGTGAGGATGCGCTTGGCCTCGGCGAGCAGCGTGTCGCCGTCGACCAGCGTCGGGTTCTGCTGCATCCAGTTTCTGACGATCATGAGACTTTCTTCCCGGTGAGCAGGCTGGAGAGGATGAAGTCCATGGCCGAGGAGGCCTTGCCGGCGACGGCGGCCTCCTGCTCGCGCTTCTCGCTCCACACCGTCTCGGGCCGCGCCTGCAGGATGAAGATGTTGCCGCCGGCGGGCAGGTCCTTGTCCACCGCCCACTCGATGTCCATCTGGCGGCCGTAATGCTTCTCGATGGCCTTGCCCATGCGCGCCAGCTCGACGATTTCCTCGTCGATGATCGACTGCACGTTCTGCCGCTCGAAGGGCGTTTCGATCTTCACCGACTTCTGCGTCTTCGGATCCACCGTGTAGGTAATCTCCTTGTTGCAGATGGTGCGCTCGAGGATGTCCAGGGTGATCTTGTTGACGATGAAGTGGTCGGGCGTCACCTCGCCCGAGACGACCGACTCGCCGAAGCCGAAATTGGCGTCGATGGCGATCACCGAGCGGTCGCCGTTGCCCGGGTTGAGGGTGAACATCACCCCGGCGGTGTAGGAATTCGCCATCTTCTGGAAGCCTACCGAGAGCTTCACCTCCTCGTGCGGGAAACCCATCTTGATGCGATAGGAGATGGCGCGCGCGGTGAACAGGCTGGAGATGCAGCGGCGGGCATGGTGCAGCAGGTCGTCCACGCCGCGGATCCACAGGTAGGTGTCCTGCTGTCCGGCGAAGCTGGCGCCGGGCAGGTCCTCGGCGGTGGCGCTGGAACGCACCGCCACCGGCACCGCCGGCACCATGCAGCGCACGGAGAGCTTGCGGTAGTACTCGGCGACGGCATCTTCCAGTTCCCAGGCAAAGGGGTGCTGCTCGATCATCTCGCGGATGGCGCGGCTGGCCAGCTCCAGCTGCTCGAGATCGTCGTGGACGACGTTCGCGAGCAGGCCGGGGATCTCCCCGCTCACCCCGGCATCGCGCATGAAGCGCGAATAGCCGTGGGTGGTCAGGGCGAAGCCCGGCGGCACGCGCACGCCGGCGTTGATCAGCTCGCCGAGCGAGGAGCACTTGCCGCCGACCAGCGCGACGTCATCCTTCCTGACTTCCTCGAACCAGCACAGCTCCGGGGCCGCAGCCCCGGCAGCCGCGTTGAGGTTTGTTGCCATTGTTGCGTTTGCTCCCGAAGCTTCAGCGCGAGACGGTGATGGCGCCGCTCGAGCCGTCGACGCGGATCATCATGCCCGTCTGGATGATCTTCGTCGCGTGGCCGGTGCCGACCACCGCCGGCATGCCGTACTCGCGGCAGACGATCGCCGCGTGGCTCATCACCCCGCCGACATCCGTGACGCAGGCCTTGATCTTGGCGAAGGCCGGCGCCCACGAGGGCGAAGTGGTCGGCGCGACGAGGATTTCGCCTTCCTGCAGCGAGCGGATGTCCTCCACCGTGCGGCAGACGCGCGCCTTGCCCTCGACGATGCCTGGGCTGCCGGCGAAGCCCTTGAACTCCTTGACGGTGGACAGGTCCTTGACTTCCGACACCTTGGCCCAGTCGGCGAGCGAGGAGTTGGTGACGCCCCAGAGCACGATGGTGAAGGGCTCCTGGATCACCTCCGGCGCGGTGCCGATGGCCGGCGGCGCGTTCCACTCCTTGAACTTCTGCATGACGCCCTTGCGCCACTCGACTTCCTTCGGCCAGGTCTGCGTGCCGCGCGGCGTGACGCCGGTGGCCCAGGCGGTGACGACGTCCCACAGCGCCTGCTTGATCTCGTCGCGACGCAGCAGCCAGACGTCCTCGACGTCCTTGATGATGCCGTGCTCCTTGAGGATCGCGGCGACCTCGCGCATCTTGTTCCAGAACACCGAGTGGAACCAGTGCTCGACGTAGAACAGGTGGTTCTCGACGTAGGGGAACACCGTCCTGGCGCAGCCGAGCAGCTCGTCGAACTGCTTCACGTCCTCGGGCTTCTCGATCAGGCCG
>CAJPFF010000153.1 GCA_905339345.1 Geobacteraceae bacterium
TATCCGCACCTGGCGGCGAATGAATTCTTCTGCATGACCGCAGCCAGGCGGGCCGGCTTGCCGGTGCCGGAATTCCATCTCTCGGAAAACGGCGGGCTGTTCGTGATGAAGCGGTTCGACCTGGACCCGGAAGGATCTCCCCTGGGCTTCGAGGATATGTGCTCACTGCAGGCCGTGGGCACGGCACAGAAATACGGCAGCACCTATGAACGGGTAGCGCGGTCGATCAAGGATTTCGTATCGGGGGAGTTCCTGCAGTCATCCCGCGAACAGTTTTTCGCCTCCCTCGTCCTGTCCTGCATGATACGGAATGGCGATGCCCACCTGAAGAATTTCGGTGTACTGTACGAACGGCCCGGGCAGCCGGTCCGGCTGGCACCCGTGTACGATATGGCAACAACGACGGCCTACATCCCTCGGGATGTCCCTGCGCTCTCCCTGACAGGCACCAAGAAGTGGTGGCCCCGGAAGACCCTGGAGAAATTTGCTGTGACTCACCTTGCATTGCCGGTTGGTAAGGTGGGGCACATTATCGAAGAGGTGGCGGAGGGAGTGAACGACACCCGGGACATGGTGGCTGCGTACATGGCGGGGCACCCGGAGTTTCAGGAAGTAGGGAAGCGGATGCTGACCGCCTGGAGCGAAGGAGTGACGGAAACCTTTTCCGAATGAGCTCGGCAGCGTTCATTCCAGGATGCTGTCCAACACGCTGCTGCTCTCGCCTAACGACGCAATTTCAGATTGGGGCCTTGCGGTAACGGCATCGAACTTGCGATAAATTCCACAAACGGTTTAATTTCCCCACGCGAACTTGCTGCCTCAAGGGCCGCCATGTAATCACTCCGCTGTTCAATCCGGATTACCGTCCACGGATACCCGCCAGAAGCCAGCATGGCATTCATCAGGAAGCGACCCAATCTCCCATTGCCGTCAAAATACGGATGGATGTACACAAACAGAAAATGTCCCAGAACGGCTCGTACTGCTGCGTTGGGTTCAGTCTCCAGCAGGTCGCACAGTTCCGGCATCATGTCACGGACTGCATCCTGGGAAGGCGGAACATGGGTTGCCCCCCTGATCAATACCTTGTCAGTCCGGTAACCGGCAAGATCCGCCGGTTTCAGGAATCCGGCATCGACATTGGGCGCGAAAAGGCTGCGATACCATGAAGGGTGATCCCGGCGGAAAGCTGCACCGGGTTTTGCCCCTGTCAAAATGCTTCTGATCGTGGCCTTAACCTCATTGTGGGCAAGCCAGTAGCCATGAGCTGCCATGGCGTTCTTCATTTCCGCGTCAGAGTCATTACTGTCCGGATTCCAGTCGCCGGTGGCAACTTTTTGAATAAGTTCCGGGGTGACGCGGTACCCTTCGATTGAGAGAGAGTGATAGGCATCGGTCTTGTAGTTTTCCTCGACGGCTTCCATGAATTTCTCAATGTCGGTCGGAATGCCGGGCTCTGGCGGGAAAGTGTCCAGAACGGTCTCTCGCATTGCCTGCCACATGAGACGCATCCGCAGGACGTAGGGCGATTGGGCTCTGGAGAACGCCAGGCTTGGCGGTGTGACACTGAAGGGATTTGACTCATTGACCACAAATCCTGCCGCTCGCATGGTTGCCAGCACATTGTCCGCGAGATCTCCGCGCCCCGACGCCCGCAAGGCCCCGGCGAGACGCCCGGCAACAGTGCTATGGCCCCCTTCAAGCAGTTCCCGGTTGAGATCCGACGCATCCCGCAACTGATGAAGAGCGATATGGGCATCCTGGGCATAGGTAGTGAAAAACGCTTCCGGCACCCGGATGAGTGCCATCGGCAGTGTTAGAACGCGGATTCGTTCCACCACCTGGATTTTCCCGGCGGGAATATTATCCTTTACCTTGTAGTCCAGGATCGAGCAATTGTCAGGCAGCTTCAGCAGGCCGTTTTGACCAAGCGGCGAATGGATCACAACCTGCTGCGGTGTAATACTCTTTCCCGTGTGCAGAAACAGTGAGTATTCTGCTGACACGTGCCATTGATCACCAAACCGCTCTGTGCAATAGCTCTGGATGAAGTCACGCATCGCCGCATACCATGGTGTGCTTTCACCGGTCTCTTCGCCAAGTCGGCAGGGCATATACCAACCCTTGACAATCGGTCGGAGGAAACCGCTCTTGACAAGACTTTCGCGATGGATACGCGTCAAGTCACCTGATTTTATGGCGGTTTTTCCGTCGTCCTGCAATTTTTTCAGGGCAGTTAAAGCATCGGCAAGCCTGCGTTGTGCCGGTGTTGTTGCCATTGCATATCTCTTTCATTGCTAGATTATTGTGACTTACGGTAACTAGATTATAGCGTATTGTCAACGCTAGGTTATTGTGTGTTGCAGCAACAAAATTATTCTGTACAAAAATGAAAAATGAAAGAAGCCACGCCGGCGAGTCAGCGCCGCGCATCGGGTAGAGCGTCCGGTTTCCTCTACTTTAAACTAACTTTCCTCTCGATTCATCATCACTACTTCTCACACGATAACACTCCTGCTGACAAAGGGCCGTAGCCGGTCTTCATTCATGGAAACGCCGAGACCCGCATCCGAGGGACGTTCCGGCGGGCGTCCGCCGTAGCCGAACTGCAGCAGGGGGACCGCCGGATCGTGCCGCAGCAGATGCCGCCCGAAGCACCCTTCGCCGTAGGTGACCTGACCGACGGCGGCGATGAGGATGAGCTGGGCCGCGCTCAGGAGCGAACTCTCGCCGACCTGGCAGCCGATCTGGACCGTCAAGCCCGCCTCCAGCGCCCGCCGGCACCGGTTGTACGAGGCCAGCAACCCTCCGCACTTGGAGATGCGCACATTGACTGCGGTGCAGGCTTTTTCAGCGATCAGGGTCTCGAGGGACTCGGCATCGGTGAGACTCTCATCGGCCATGACGCCGAGTCCCGTTTCCCGGACCAGGCGGGCCAGTCCGGCAAGGTCGTCGGCGGCGACGGGCTGTTCGAACACTCGTACCCCGTTGCGGGCAAGTTTCGGCATGATCTGCAGGGCGGTCTCCACATCCCAGGCCATGTTGGCGTCGGCCCGAAGGTCGCAGCCGGTCCCCAGCAGGCGCCGGGCGAAAGCCACCATCCGTTCCCCCCCTTCGTCATCTACCTTCACTTTGACCTGGCGGATGCCGTACAGCCGGCACGCAAGGGCGGTTTTCATGAACGTGAGGCCCGGGGTCGCCGAAAAGACCGCGCTGTAACGAAAATCAGCAGGAAGTCGGGCCCCCGGCACCAGCTCGATGGGGGTTTGAAATTCGCGCCCGAAGGCGTCGAGCAGGGCCAGGTCCACGGCCGCCCAGGCTGCGGTCTGCCGGATGTGTGGGGGGACCCAGTCGACAGGCGCTTTGCCGTCGCACTGGCGCAGAAAGGCGAGGACCTCCTCGAAGCCGGCGAAATTCATCTCCTTGAGGCGCGGCAGGACCTTGCTCGCCAGCAGGTCGAAAACCCTGTCGCGGGTTTCCCCGGATACATAGTGGCGGGGAAGGCACTCGCCGAAGCCGGTGTGGCCCGAGGTGGTCACGCATTTGAGTATCAGGCTTTCGGAGGTGGTGCGCACGGCCGCCGCGTGGGTAAAGGGCCTGCGAAAGGGGAGGTCGACGCTGAAGAGCTCGAACTGTGCTATTCCGGCCATGGTCAGGGCTCTTCGACCGAAGCCAGCCAGTGATCGAGATCGGCAAAAAACCGGTCCCGGTCGGGACTGAACTCCAGGATATGGCGTGCATTCTCATAGCGGATGAGCGCCTTCCGTGCGGCGGGGAGGCTCTCGAACCAGGCGCTGTTTTTCTCGCTGTCGGAAATGGGGTCCTCGCCGGCCAGGGCGACGAATACCGGCATGGTCAATTTTTCGGTATTCGCCGAAAGGTAGCGGCGGGCCCGGACGATCTGCCAGTAGAAATCTCCCGTGGCCTCCCGCAGGGCCAGGGGATCGGCGGCAATGAACCGTTTGTAGTCGTCCAGTTCGGAGAACCACTCGGTTTCCAGGGGGGAGGGGACGGCGAAATCCATGCTTCCGGCCGGCCAGAGAAGGATTCTCAC
>CAJPFF010000154.1 GCA_905339345.1 Geobacteraceae bacterium
GCGCTCCTGAGCCTTTCAGGGAGGGAGGCGGGGATCGATATCGCCATCACCAAGAACATTCCCGTGGCTGCCGGCCTTGGTGGCGGGAGCAGCGACGCTGCCACGGTTCTTCTGGGGGTGAACGAGCTCCTGGGGCTCGGCCTTTCCACTGAGCGACTCATGGAGATCGGTGTGACGCTCGGCGCCGACGTGCCGTTCTTTGTCTTCGGGAAAAACGCCCTGGCCGAGGGAATCGGCGAAATCCTCACTGTCATTGAGTCCGTTCCGCCCCTCTGGCTCGTGATCGTGAACCCCAACATCCCGGTATCGACTGTCTGGGTGTACCAAAGTTTGCAGTTGACAGGGGAGCGGAATGGCGATACTATTCCTCGCTTCTTCAAGGGTCTAGATGATGTCTGTGCCGTTCTCTCCAACGACCTCGAACCGGTGACCATCGGGAAGTATCCGGTCATCGGCGAGATCAAGGAGAGGCTGATCGCCGAGGGGGCTGCGGGTGCTCTGATGTCCGGCAGTGGTCCCACGGTCTTTGGTCTCTTCGAGGTTGAGGAGGAGGCTCGCCGGGCGGCCCGCTCCATGGCCAGGGCGGTCGACTGGTTCGTTACGACGGTCCGGGCGCTGGTGTAGGCCAATCTTCACGTAAGCACCATAAAACCACATTGGGGCGTCGCCAAGCGGTAAGGCACCGGATTTTGATTCCGGCACTCCCAGGTTCGAATCCTGGCGCCCCAGCCATTTACTTCAGCACTTTCCTGCGGCTTGCCGTGGGACATCATTTCGGGTGGGCAAGGCATCGTATGAACGACAAGATCAAGGTGTTCAGCGGCAATTCCAATCGGGCGCTTGCGGAGCAGATCTGCGAGAATCTCGGGCTTCCCCTCGGCAAGGCCAACGTCAAGAATTTCTCCGACGGCGAGATCATGGTGGAGATTGCCGAGAACGTGCGCGGGCGTGACATCTACGTGGTTCAGTCTACCTGTGCGCCTACCAACAACAATCTGATGGAGCTCCTCATCATGATTGACGCCCTTAAGCGGGCGTCGGCAGCTACTATAACCGCCGTGATCCCCTACTACGGCTATGCCCGTCAGGACCGCAAAGCTGCCCCCCGAACCCCGATCACTTCGAAACTCGTGGCTGACATCATTACGACGTCCGGCGCCGACCGGGTAGTCACTGTCGACCTGCATGCCGGCCAGATTCAGGGGTTCTTCAATATCCCGGTCGACAACCTCTATGCCGCGCCGGTTATCCTGGAAAATCTCAAGCAGCGTTTCCCTGAGAACAACATCGTTATGGTTTCTCCTGATGCCGGTGGTACCGAGCGCGCCAGGGCCTTTGCCAAGCGGCTGGGCTGTACCCTGGCGGTGATCGACAAGCGCCGCACGGGCCCCAATGTGGCCGAAGTCATGCACCTGATCGGCGATGTGAAGGACAAGACCGCCATCATTCTCGATGACATGATCGACACCGCAGGAACCCTGACCCAAGCCGCCAGGGCCCTGAAAGAGCACGGAGCGAAGGCCATCTACGCCTGTGCAACCCATGGGGTTCTCTCGGGGCCGGCCATCGACCGGATCAACGATTCCGACATCGAGGCGGTTGTCATCACCGACACCGTACCCCTTGGGGATAAGGCCGAGAAAACCAGTAAAATCAAGGTACTCACCGTCTCCAGTCTATTGGCTGAGGCAATCCGTCGCATTCACGGCGACGAGTCGGTGAGCTCTCTCTTTGTTTAGTTCCGTGCGGGCTTTGCCCGCCGTAGAATAGAATCTGAATCGCTGGTAGCGGAGGAAAGCATGCAACAGAAAACGATTAGCATAGAACTGAGAGAAAAAGTAGGTAAGGGTGTGGCGCGGAAACTTCGTACCCAAGGGCGTGTTCCCGGGGTTGTCTACGGTAAGGGCGTCGAGCCGCTCGCCGTGTCCGTGGATGCCAAAGAGCTTGCCGGTGCCATTGTCGGTGAGGGGGGGCGCAACAATCTGATCTCCCTTCAGGGGGGCGGGAGCCTCAACGGCACTACGGTAATCGTTGCGGATCTTCAGCGGGCAGCCCTTAAGGGTGAGTACATCAGTGTTGACCTGCATCAGATCAACCTGGACGAGAAGGTTCGTGTGCATGTGCCGATAGCGGTCGTCGGTACCGCTGCCGGTGTCAAGGATGGGGGAATGCTCGAGGTGCTTATGCATTCGCTCGACCTGGAGTGCCTCCCTGCGCAGATTCCCGGGCAAGTGGAGGTGGACGTTACCGAACTGTCTCTCGGGCACACCATCCATGTGGGTGACCTGGCCCTTCCCGCCGGCGTCAAAGCGCTTGACGACCCGAAGACATCTGTCGTCAGCATCCATGGCAAGGCCAAGGAGCCGGTGGCAGCCGAGGAAGAGTAGTCTCTTTCGCACGCCCTGTACCGATGGCCACACGACTGATAATCGGGCTGGGTAATCCCGGCCCGAAATACCAATGGACCCGCCACAACGCGGGTTTCATGGTTTTGGACCGCCTTTCCCGTGTCATGGGGGTTGCGGTCGCCAAGAAGAGCTTTTCCGGCCTTTACGGCGAGGGGGGCTGGCACGGCGACCGACTATTGCTTCTCAAGCCCCAGACCTTCATGAATCTTTCGGGGCGTTCTGCGGCCGAGGCCCTCCGTTTTCACAAGCTTACCCTCTCTGACCTCATTGTGATCCATGATGATCTTGATATCCCCTTTGGTCGGGTAAAAATCAAGGAGGGCGGGGGACATGGCGGCCATAATGGTCTCCGCTCCCTCATGCAGGAACTCGGTGGTGGCGGATTCGTGCGGGTCCGGATTGGCGTCGGCAGGCCGGTCCATGGTGACGCCGCCGATTATGTTCTCGCCAACTTCCCTCCCACGGAAATGGCCAGTCTCCCCATTCTGCTGGACGGCGTTGTCGACCTCCTGGGTGAGCTCGTGAAGAGCGGTCTTCCACGAACCATGAGCCTTTACAACAACAGGGATTTTCTGTCGGCCTGATTTCTGCTTAGCTGCCATCTCAACGCGAAAGAAGAACGTATCATGGGTTTCAACTGCGGCATCGTCGGTCTCCCCAACGTGGGGAAGTCCACCATCTTTAATGCGCTGACCTCGGCCGGGGCAGAGTCGGCAAACTATCCCTTCTGTACCATCGACCCCAACGTCGGCATTGTCCAGGTCCCCGACGAGCGGCTTGACAGGCTGGCTGACATTGTCAATCCGGAGCGTATCCTCCCCACTACCATTGAGTTCGTCGACATCGCCGGCCTCGTCAAGGGAGCCAGTCAGGGTGAGGGACTTGGTAACCAGTTCCTTGGCCACATCCGGTCCGTGGATGCCATTGTCCACGTTGTGCGCTGTTTTGACGACGAGAATGTGGTGCATGTGAGTGGAAGCGTCGACCCGATCCGTGATATCGAGATCATTCAGACTGAGCTGGCCCTGGCTGATCTGGACAGCGTCGAGAAAAAGTTCCAACGCGTTGAGAAGCAGGCCAAGGGCGGCGACAGGAAGATCAAAGACGAAAGCGATTTCTATGCCCGCATCAAGGACGCTCTCGAGAAGGGTATCCCCGCCCGACACGTTGAGGTTGGGGATGATGAGCGCCTCTGGATGCGGGAGTTGCATCTGCTGACCGATAAGCCGGTTCTCTATGTTGCCAACGTTGCCGAGGATGACCTGGAGGGGGCGCATCCCTTTGTGGCCAAGGTGCGGGAGTTGGCCGAGAGCGAAGGAGCCCGGATCGTCGTTATCTGCGGCAGGATCGAGGCGGAGATAGCCGAGCTCGACGGTGACGAGAAAAAGGCGTTTCTTGACGAGATGGGACTTGCCGAGTCGGGACTCGATCGCCTGATCCGAATGGGGTACGATCTCCTTGGCCTGATTACCTATTTCACCGCCGGAAAGAAAGAGGTCCGGGCCTGGACCATTCCCGTTGGAACCAAGGCTCCCCAGGCGGCGGGAGTCATCCATTCCGATTTTGAGAAGGGGTTTATCCGGGCGGAAGTCATCGCTTACCGCGACTTCATTGCTGCGGGGGGCGAGGCTGGGGCAAAGGATAAGGGGCTCATGCGCCTCGAAGGTAAGGAATACGTGGTGCAGGACGGCGATGTCATGCACTTCCGGTTCAACGTGTAGGGAGAGGGTAGTCCGAAGGTGGCCGGACTGGCTGCATTTTACGATAAAATTCTTGAACGGCAGAGCAACCTGTAGTACGCTTCTTTATTGCAGCGGCCGTGGGCCGCAAGCTCCTTGCTCCGGGTCAGACCGGGGCTACTAATCCGTGAGGAGGAAATACATATGGTACGGAAGTACGAGACGGTAATGATCGTCCAGCCGGACCTTGGTGATGATGAGCTCAAGGGGCTCAATACCAAGGTTACGGACATCATTGCTACAATGAAGGGTGATCTCCATCGGTTGGAGGACTGGGGGGTGAGGAAACTCGCATACCCGATCAACAAGAACCCGCGGGGCCGCTACTATTACATCCGCTTTGACGGTGACGCCGCACTGATCGCCGAGCTGGAGCGGCGTCTGCGCCTTGACGACAAGGTCCTACGCTATCAGAGCGTGAAGATCGAGAAGGAAGTTGCAGCTCCTGCAGCAAAGGCTGCCCCTGTCGAGACGGCGCCGGCCGCCGAAGCCGCTGAATAAGAGATCGGAGGTTCAGGATAGATGAGTGAAGAAACTACTGTAAGACCCGAGAGAACTGAAAGATCCGAGCGGCCTGAAAGGCCCCAATACCGTGGCAACGGTCCTCGCAAGAGAAGACCCTTCCAGCGCCGGAAGGTTTGCCGCTTCTGTGCAGACAAGGATCTTGCCATTGACTACAAGGACCCCCGCGTTCTCCGCTCCTTCATCACCGAGCGGGGGAAGATCGTTCCGCGGCGGATCTCCGGCAACTGCTCCAAGCATCAGCGTGAGATCACCGAGGCGATCAAGCGGGCACGCAATATCGCCCTTATCCCGATTGCCTCAAAGCACGTCGTCGCGTAAGCGGCGAAGCGCTCGATGGTGACTGGCGACCGGGGTATCCTTCTCGACATCGTCAAGGGGGTGTGCCTGACGGTAGTACTGTTTGTTGCCTACCTGCAGGTGCCTCTGCTAGGAATCGGGGCGGGGGTTGTGGCTCCCCTCCCTGTTCTCTTCTACCAACTGAAGTGGGGGCGATGGCTAGTCGGAGTTTCCGTCGTTTTCGTAACGGCTCTGATCCTTGTTCTGATCGGTGGCCCGTCGGTAGCTATGCTGTATCTGATCCAGGCTGGGTTGCTGTCGGTTGTCTTGTCCCACTTTCTGGCTCGAGGCTACAGTTTCAGTCGTGCTCTTGCCTCAGCGGTGCTTACCGTAGCAGTGGTTGCCGCCGCTACGGTGTCCGGGTATGGAATTGTGAAGGGGATAGATCTCCACGGTCAGGTGACTGGGGCGATCAGGACAAACCTGGAACAGACCATTACCCTGTACACGGCGAGAGGAGCCACGGGAGACGATCTCCAGTTTCTCAAGGAAGGACTGGAGCAGGTCGGTGCCCTCTTCGGGCAGATTTATCCGGCGATGCTCCTGGTCACTCTTGTTTCGGTGGCCGGAATCAATCTGTTCATACTTCGCCGGTTTCGGGACAGACTGACGGTCAAGCTTCCCGATGCAACCTTGAGCAGCTTCAGAAACCCCGAACACCTGGTTTGGGGAGTAATAGTCGCAGGGTTTGCCCTTCTTGTCGACAATCATGTCGTGCAGGCGGCGGCCCTTAATGTAATCGTTGTTGCCGGGTTCCTCTATTTCATCCAGGGGATTGCAGTGGTAGCGCATTTTTTTGCGGCGTACACTGTGCCGGCATTTTTCAGGATGTTTTTCTATGTCCTGCTCGTTCTGCAGGCGTATCTGGCTCTTGCAGTGGCGCTTTTGGGGCTTTTTGACCTCTGGGCGGATTTCCGCAGGCCGAGAATTCGAAAAAACCTGTAATAATCAGGCTGGGAGGAAAAATCGATGAAAGTTATTCTCAAAGAAAATCTGGAAAACCTTGGTCACATCGGCGACATCGTAAAGGTTGCACCGGGCTATGCCCGCAACTACCTGCTACCGAGAGGCTATGCCATCGCAGCCACCGAGAAGAACGCCAAGGCTCTTGACCATGCCAAGCGTCAACTCGAGTACAAGCGCAACAAGGTCCTCGAGCAGGCAAAGGCCTTTGCTGCCAAGATTGAGGGACTGACCCTTGCAATCGTTCACCAGGCAGGTGAGGAAGGGAAACTGTTCGGCGCCGTTACCAACATGGAGCTTGCCGAGCATCTGAAGGTCCAAGGCGTTGAGGTGGACCGGAAGAAGATTTCCCTTGCAGAGCCAATCAAGCATATCGGTGAGTACACCGCCTCTGTGAAGGTACATCCTGAGATTGCAGCTACCCTTAAGGTGGTCGTCACCAAGGCTGAATAGTTCGCGGTAGGCTGATAACGCAGTAATAAGAGGGCGGTTCCACTGGTGGAACCGCCCTCTTATTGTTTGTATAATGGGGCCGTGATGTTCAGGTGATTGAAGTGGCGAAGCCGTGCCGATGCCTTTGCGACGAAAAGATGGCCCTTATATATCATGAGCAGGAGGGATGTCCTGGCATGCTCACCTCGGGCAGTATGAGGGAGAAGTTATCCGTTCATTAATAGCCGTTGGTTACCATTAAAAAAAGGGCCTGCACAGCGAGTGTGCAGGCCTTTTTTTGTTAGCTTCGGAGAAGGGTTACTTCTTCTTTGCCGGTTTTCCCGGAGAAGCTTTGACCGGAGCGGTCTTGGACGGAGCGTCCCAGCGGTTCAGGTCGTGGGCGATGTTGTGGCAGTCGCCGCAACCCTTGAACTTGGCAAGCATGGCAGCCGGGTGTGGCGTGCCGTGGCAGCTCTGGCAGGCCGGAACCATCTTGTGCTTGTCCTGGTGGCAGTAGACGCAGGCAAGGGATTTGTGCTTTGCCTGGCTGGCGGTCAGCAGGTCGAGGGCCTTCTTGTGGCAGCCGCCGCATTCCTTGTTGGGAACTTCCTTGCCGTAGGCTACGTTCTTGGGTTGGTGGGCCTTGTGGCACTTCTTGCAGTCGCCGGCAGTCTGCTCGGCGTAGTGTGGCTTGTGGCACTGGGTACAGGCCGGGATCTTGCCGTGGACGTTGTGGCAAGTGGAGCAGTAGAGCTTGGTGTGCTTGCTCGGGAACTGTTTGAGCTGCTCGATCTGCGGGCTGTGGCAGGTCAGGCACGGATCGGTGATGTTGCCGGAAAGGATGATGTTGAGCGGGGTGTGGGGGTTCTTGTGGCACCCGAGACAGTTTGCGAGCTCATAGTGCTTCTTGCCGGTGTGGCACTGGCTGCACTGGGGGATGTTGTTCTTCGATGCGGGGCGGTGGCTGGCGTGGCAGTCGAAGCAGGTGATCTTCTTGTGGCCGGCACCGGCGCTGGCGATGTCTGCCGGGGGCTGGGCGTGGCACTTCACGCAGTCGTCCTGAACCAGTTTCGGGGCGGCCGGGGCGGCCTTGGCCGGGCTTCCCAAACCCAGGCCGAGCGAAACCGCCAGGGTCAGGCCAGCGACGGCAAAGAGCCTGATGCGTCTTACTGCATTCATCGTTCCTCCTCTGTGCTCTTCGCACATGACTTAAGGTAATTGCTCCATTTCCCGGTGGGAGGGGGAGCGTGTCTCACGTGATCGGCAACGGGACGAGCCCGGCTAAAACGGGGTGAATTATGCCATTTCTACAAGGTGCAGTCAATTAGAAAAAGGTAATATGGCTTCAAAATAAATTCAATAAAATCAAGGAGAAAGCCGCTCTTTGCTTGAATTGTCCACGCCCGGCGAATGCGATGGAGATCTTCCGGCCGATCAGCGAGGTAAGAAAGGGCGATGGCAATGGTGCTTCCGCATTCTGCGAAGCCTTACGGCGGCGACAGCGCGGGAAGTGAGCGGAGCAGGGGGGGGAAGAATTCGCCGGCCAACCGACGCAGCTGGTCCAGCAGACCTGTGGGGAGAGGGGCGTGGATGACGATCTCCTCCCCTGTGACAGGATGGCTGAAGGAAACCAGGAAGGCATGGAGGCAGTGGCCAGGGTAGTCTGCGAGGGGGGCGCCCCGGTAACGGCGATCGCCTCGCACGGGGTGGCCGGTGAGGGCGAGGTGCTTGCGGATCTGGTGCATCCTGCCGGTGACAGGGGTGACGAGGAGGAGGGCCGCACCATGGCCTTGGAAGAGGGTGCGGAACTGGGTCTGGGCCTCTTTGCCTTCCAGCGGGGCGTCGATGGTCCCTTCGGACGGCAGCTTGCCATCAGCAACGGCCAAGTAGAGCTTGCCGAGACCGGTCTCCTTGACGAGCCTACCGAAGATACCGGCGCTCGTGGCGCTCTTGGCGAAGATCGTGGCGCCGGAGGTGCCTCGATCAAGACGGTTCACGGGGCGGAGTTTCACTGGAGTTCCCCGATCGGCCAGAAACTGTTCAGCCACGTCGACGAGTGTCTGTTCGTCCTCGGCGGTCCGGTGCACCGGCAACCCCGGCGGTTTGTTGACGACGATGATCCGGTCATCCTCGAAGAGGATGTCGAGGTAGGGAGGCACGACGGCCATGAGCTCCCGCGTCCGGTTACTCTCCTTGAGGGTGACCGCATCCCCTGCGACCAGGAGAGTGTCGGGGGTGGCAGGGAGGCCGTTGACGGCCAGATGCCCCCCTCGGACAAGTTTGCCCAAGTAGGCGAAAGGAGCGCTTGGGAGGAGGTTCCTGAGGAAGCTCTCCACCGTGCGGCAGTGGTCGGATTCGGTAATGGTGAAAGTTAACATCGGTGGAGTATAGACGGCGGCGCTTGGGAACGCAAGGGGAGAGCGGCGATGAGTGCCGTTCTCCCCTTGCAGTACCTGACCAGGAATCAGTCTGCGGTTTTCTGGCAGAGGTAATCGGCGATGGTCTGGGCGATCTGAGCAGGCGAGTTCTTATCGTTGTTGAAGGCAAGGTGATAGAGGTTCAGATCGGTGATGTCCCGGTCGAGGAAACTGCGAATGAACTTGTCCCGTTCCTTCTGCCTTTTTTCCACCAAATGCTCTGCATCCTGGACCGAAATTTTTGCTCGCCGGGCAATGGAGCGGACCTTGAAATGGTGGGAGGCATAGATGCGGAAATGGAGGCAGTTGTTCATCTGCTGGGTGATGATGGAGCTTCCCCTTCCCATTATGATCACGTTGCCCACCTCGGCCAGGGAGACGATCTGGCTGCAGAGGAGCTTGTAGTGGTCCCGCTCGCTCTTCCAGCGGGGGGTGAGGGTGGAAATCATGTCGTCGAGGAATCGGGGCCGGTGGCCAAGGGATCGGAAAACCTCCTCGGAAATGTCATGGTGTTTCGCTGCTTCCTCGAGAAGCGCCTTGTCCATGACGACCCATGGCTCCTTGGTCGAGAGCTCAAGGATTTCCTTGAGCCGCTCCGCCACGGGATACCCCTCGCAGCCGAACTCCCGCGAAATGGTGATAGTTGGCTTGTGTCCGGTACGTTTTTCGGTCTCGGTTTTCCCCTTCATCCTGCGAGCGACCTCGACCATTCCGGCGAGCCGTTGTTCGATGGATGGCACGAGCAGTTTTTCCGGCATGGCATCCTCCTTGGTCCGCGTTTCTGTTTGTGCTGTTGCGGACACCCTATGACAATTGTGCCTTGGACCGTCCGGTAGTCAAGGGGGTTGAGTTCCTGCCGCTCTGTGGGATACTTTGCGGATGATGGAGAGAATCATCAAACGGCGGAGGTGTTATGGGATTCATTAACGGTGTAACGATGGTTCTCGTGCTGGTCATGCTTGCCACGCAGGCAGTGGCAGACTCGAAAGTCCCTGAGAAACTTGTCTACGAGCTTTCCTGGACCGGAATATCCGTCGGCACGGCGAGTCAGGAAATTACGGAGGACGGAACCACGCGGAAGATTGTTTCCACGGCCCGTTCCAACGATTGGCTGTCGACCTTCTTCCCGGTGGAGGACCGGATCGAGAGCTCCTATGACCGGAACCGCGGGCCATTCCCGGGGCTGGCCCGCCATTACCGGCTGAAAACCCGCGAGGGAAGCCGCCAGCGGGACCGCGAGATCTTTTTCGAACAGGAGCGGGGAGTGGCCCACTATCGCGACAACCTGAAGGGAGATAAGGTCGACATTCCCATCCCCGTGGATACCATTGACGTCTATGGCAGCTTCTATTACATTCGCTACCTGCCGCTGGAGGTAGGGAAGTCCCCGACAGTCAACATCCTCGACAGCAAGCGGCAGCGGCGGATCGCGGTGCGGGTCCTGCGGAAGGAGCGGATCAAGACGGTCTTCGGCGAGGTGAACACCATCGTTATCCAGCCGATGGTAGCCTCCGAGGGGGTCTTCGAGGGGAAGGGGACGGTCCACATCTGGCTCACCGACGACGAACGTCGCATCCCGGTGCGGGCCCGGACCAAGGTTACGGTGGGGAGCGTGACGGCGACGCTGGTTGAGCGGATTCCCGGAAAATGACGGGGCAGGCAGCGGCAAGGAGAACCAGCCCTCTGTTTCTTTACTGTGGGGCAGGAGAGGTGAAACGCTGAGAAAACGACCGGTATCAGTCATTGGGCATGCCCTAGCGTCGCTGCTGATTGCGGGGCTTCTCTCCGCCTGCACCACCTATCGCACGCGGGTCATTGACACCCCCGAAACGCGAGGCCGCAAGGGGTGGGAGAAGCCATACATCGTCAACGGGAAGCGCTACGACCCGCTCATGAGCCACGAAGGGTTCGCTCAGGAAGGGATGGCTAGCTGGTACGGGGAGGATTTCCACGGCAAGCTCACCAGTAACGGCGAGACCTACGACATGCACGGGCTGACCGCCGCCCACAAGACCCTGCCGCTGGGGGTATTCGTCAGGGCGCGCAACAGGAGCAACGGCAGGGAGGTGGTTGTCCGGATCAACGACCGGGGCCCCTTTGTCAAGGAGCGGATCATCGACTTCTCATACGCCGCGGCGCGGCAGCTGGGGATCACCGACGGAGGGATCGCGCCGGTCAGGATCGAGGCCCTGGGGTATCGCAGCGACACGGCCACCGGCACCGCGGCCTATCGTCCGCCGGCAAGCTACGACGTCGGCAGCTACGCCGTCCAGGTGGCCGCCTTCACCGTGCCGGACAACGCCCGACGGCTGGCTGTACAGCTGGAGAAGCGCTACGGGGACTCCTCCGTCCAGGAGGCGCTGGTGAAGGGGAGCCGTTTCTTCCGGGTGCGGGTCGGCAGATATGGCTCCCTGGAAAAGGCCGAGCAGGCCCGCCGGGAGTTGGAACGGGGGAGCTATCCCGGCAGCTTTGTGGTGGCGATAGATTGAGAGGACGTGGGGTGGTGGTTGTGATACATTTTGATTATTGAAATCGGCAGTCCATTGAGAAGTGCGTCAGTCCGCTGACAACCTTCACCGAGCGGAGAAAGGAAACCAAGGTATGGAGACACTGGAAGCAATCAGAACGAGGAGAAGCATCCGCAAATTTTCCGACCGGCCGGTGGAGCCGGAGAAGCTTCAGGCGGTGCTGGAGGCGGCGCGACTGGCCCCGTCGTGGGCCAACATGCAGTGCTGGCGGTTCGTGGTGGTGGAGGATCAGGCAACGAAGGCGCAGATCAGCGAGCTGTCCTACGTGGAGACGTACTTCGCCCCGAAGGGGTACAAGTCGAACCCGGCCCGCAAGGCCCTTGCCGAGGCGCCGGTGGTGATCATCGCCTGCGGCGAGCCGCCCCAGTCCGGGGAGCTGCGGGGTCAGCAGTATTATCTGACCGACGTGGGGATCGCCGCCCAGAACCTGATGCTCGCCGCCCATGACCAGGGACTGGGGAGTGTGTTCGTCGGGGTATTCGACGAGGAGCAGTTGGGGGAGCTGATCGGCATCCCGGCGGAGCTGAGGATCGTGGGGCTCTTTCCCCTCGGCTACCCGCTGGAGGAAGTGAAGGCAGGGCCCCCCCGCAAGCCGCTGGATGAGATCGTCCATTACGGGAAGTATCAGGCGTAGCTTTGCCGCCGTAAACGGCAGGGGATGAAGAATAAAGGCGCGGAGAGCCATCTCCGCGCCTTATTGCTGGGTGCTGAGGTGTAGAGGGAGGTCAGTTCATACGGAAATGCACCACCATCTTCCTGAGGTCTTCGGAGAGTTCTCGGAGATGGCTTGCCGCCTCTGCGGATTCCTGGGCTCCCTTGGCCGTTTCTCCCACCACCTGGGTTATCATCTGGATGTTGTTACTGATCTCGGTCGTGGTTGCAGTCTGCTGTTCGGCCGCGGTTGCGATCTGGCTCACCTGCTGGGCCACGGAATCTATCTGGGTCCTGATGTCAGCGAGCGCTTCTCCCGATTCGGCAGCCTTCTGGGTGCTGCTCTGGACTATGGTAACGCCCTGGTTCATGGACGAGACTGCGGACGCCGTCTCATGCTGGATTGACTTGATCATCTGGCTGATCTCTTTGGTGGCCCTGGTGGTGCGCTCTGCCAATGCCCGAACCTCGTCGGCCACCACGGCGAACCCGCGCCCCTGTTCCCCGGCGCGGGCCGCCTCAATGGCCGCGTTCAACGCCAGCAGGTTGGTCTGGTCGGCAATATCCTCAATGGTTCCCACTATTTCGCCGATCTGGTCGCTTCGGGTGCCGAGGCTCGCCACGTTCTGGGCCACATCCCGAACCTGCCCATATATGGCGTTCATTGCCTCCACCGTTGCCATGACCACGGAGGCGCCGGAGTCGGCGGAGCCGCTGGCCTTGTCGGAGCTTCCTGCTGCCAGGGCGCAGTTATGGGCGATTTCGAGCGACGTGGCAGCCATCTCCTCGCTGGCCGTTGCCACGGTGCCAGCCTGTGACGCCACCTCTTCCGCTCCGGTGGCGATCTGGATTGCCGCTCCCTGCAACTGCCCGGCGGCAGCGGCCACCTGATTGGATGCCGAGATGACCTGCGTCAGGGTGGCGCCCATCTCGTCGAGCATCGTGTTCACCGAGCCGGTCAGGAGGTCTATTTCGTCTTTTCCTGTGCCGCTCGGCAGTCTTACGCCAATGTTTCCGTCAGCCACTTGGGCGAGAACCTCCACCGCCTTGTCGAGCCGCTTCATGGAACGCGTGACGAAGATCTTGATCAGTGTCGCCGACACGGCGATGAATACGAACACCAGTCCAGTGACAACCCAGGTCAGGCGGTTGAAGGAGCTCATGAATTCGCTTTCCTTGACGCCGACGTAGAGTACGCCGATGGTGTTGCCTCCGGCGTCCTTGATGGGATCATAGGCCGTGAAGTAGGGAGTGCCGAGGATCTTGGCCTCTCCCCGGTATGGTTTTCCTTCCTTGAAGATGGCGTCGTAGGCCGGTCCCTGCAGGGCTGTTCCGACGGCCCTGCTCCCGTCGGGCTTGAGCACGTTCGTGGAAACCCGCTTGTCCCCCATGAAAATGGTTGCCGTACCTCCGCACAACCCTTTCAGTTTGTCGGGGAGTTCGAAGTTGCCGTTGACCCCATAGTCGCCAACCTTCAGAGTGCCGTCCACCACTTTCCATTCCGTCCCCTTTTGTCCGAGCAGTTCCCAGAAAGTCTTCATCCTGCTTTCCTGCGACTCCGTTGCCAGTGTGGACATATCCCGGTGAAGGACCGACATGATGATGACACTTGTCAAAACAACCGATATGGCAAGTAGAGATGCGCTGATGAGGGAAATTTTCGTGCTGAGTTTCATGGCAAGCCTCCAGGAGTTTATCCGTGGAGTCGTTTTGAGCCTGCTCTGCCGGCTCTGCGAGGGGGGATGTAAGTTCTCCAACGGTGTATGGTTACCGTATCGGCACGATGTGCACTAACTTTAGCGTTTTTAAGGAGGATTATTTTATGTTGGTTTTGTGCTGAAAATTTGAAGGTGTCAGTTCAGGCGGAAATGCACTGTCGCGGAGGAAAAGACGTCAGCAATTTCCATAATGCCCTCTTACGCAAGGGTCTTCCTGAACCGCGTCACCGCGAATGCCAGGATGACGCTCCCCAGCACCAGCAGGCCCGCCATCTGGGGCCAGAGTATATCTGCTCCCACCCCCTTCAGAAATATCCCCCGAATGATGACCAGATAGTAGCGCAGCGGGTTCAGGTAGGTGACGTACTGGACGACCTGCGGCATGTTCTCGATGGGAAAGGCGAACCCGGAGAGGAGCATGGCCGGGAAGATGAAAAAGAATGAGCTCATCATGGCCTGCTGCTGGGTTGTGCTCACGGTGGAGATGAAGAGCCCGAAGCCGAGGGTGCTCATGAGAAAGAGGGCCGTGGCGCCGAAGAGGAGCAGGAGGCTCCCCCGGATCGGGACATCGAACCAGAATTTTGAGACGGCCGTGATGACCGCCACGTCGATGAAGCCGATGAGGACGAAGGGGATGGTCTTGCCGAGGATGAACTCGCTCCGGGAGATGGGGGTGACGATCATCTGCTCCATGGTGCCTATTTCCTTCTCGCGCACCACGGCCATGGCGGAGAGGAGCATGGTGATGATCAGGACGATGTTGGCGATGACCGCGGGCACGTAGTAGTTGCTGCTCTCCAGGTTCTCGTTGAACCAGGCGCGGCTCTGGAGCTGGACGCCGGCGGCGGAGGGGCTCATTCCCCGACTGCGGGCACGTTGGGACGATCGGAGCTCGTCATTGAAGCGGGCAGCGATCCGCGAGGCATAGTTCAGGACGATGCCGGCGGTGTTGGAGTCGGTGCCGTCCAGGATGATCTGGAGCGGGGCCGTGCGCCCGGCCCCAAGGTCGGCGCCGAAGCCCCGGTTCATCCGGAGGATTGCCTTCACCTCTCCCCGGTCCATGAGCTCCCGCACCCGGCCCTCCCGCCTGATGTGCTCGGTGATCTGGAAGTAGCCCGATCGCTGGAACCGGGCAATCAGGTCGCGGCTTTCGGTGCTGTTGTCCTGGTCGTAGATGGCGGTTGTCACGTTCCGCACGTCGGTGTTCACCGCGTAGCCGAAGATCACCGTCTGGAAGGCGGGGATTATGAAGAGGATGAAGCGCATCCGCGGGTCCCGCAGGGCCTGGATGATCTCCTTCACCAGCATGCACTTGAGCCGTTCGAGCATCGCGTCACTCCACCTTCTTCCGGAACTTCCTCACCGCCAGGGCCAGCACCACCACGCCGAAGACCGCCAGGAACGCCACTTCCGGAGCCAGCACGCCAAGTCCCACTCCCTTGAGATAGATCCCCCTGAGAATCGTAACGAAGTAGCGGGCCGTGATGATGTGGGTGACCGCCTGGATGGGAGGCGGCATGTTCTCGATGGGGAAAATGAAGCCGGAGAGAAGGAATGCCGGAAGCATGGTCGTTACCATGGCGATCTGGGAGGCAAGGCGTTGGTTCTTCGCGATGATGCTGATGAGGAGCCCGAAGGCGAGGGCGCAGGTAAGAAAGATGAGCGACATGCCGAACAGGAGCCAGAGGCTCCCCCGCAGCGGGACATCGAAGACGAACTCCCCCACCAGGACCGAGAGGATCAGGTCGAGGATGCCGATGACGAAATAGGGGATGAGCTTGCCGGCGATGAGTTCCGGCCCTCGGAGCGGCGTGGAGATGAGCTGCTCCATGGTGCCGGTCTCCCACTCCCGG
>CAJPFF010000155.1 GCA_905339345.1 Geobacteraceae bacterium
ACGTTCTGGGTCACATCCGCGCCGCTCACCGTGATGCCGTTTACGCTCGACTGGCTGAAGCCGCTTCCGGCGGGCGGGCTGACATTCAGATTATAGATGCCGTTGCCGGCCGAGAACCCGTATCCCCCGCTGCTGTTGGACGTCGTGCTCGACAGGTTGGAGAAGGTCGACGCGTTAATCAGGTCAACCTTCGCATTGGGGAGCGGGTTGCTTCCCCCATAGATAGTTCCCTTCAGCTGGTAGGCGAAGGCATCCGGGCCGAGGGCCAGGATCACGAGAGCGATCACCGCCATAAGGCCTGTCGCAGCTTTGTGCAATCCGCGTTTCATACCATCCTCCTTGCAAAGACCGGTTTGCGGGGTCCGATTTAATTATAGTAAGGGTTGCAATACCAAGGCAGTGTCGCCCGACGCGATGATTCCCGCGGGCAACGTGATGGGGATGAATTCGGCGCCTCCGGGTTCTTTGGCGGTGATGAGGGCCGCTGAGAAATCATTCGTCGGGAAAAGGAAATAGCCGTTGCTGTCGGTGGAGAGGGCAAACTCGAGGCGGCTGTCGACGAGTATCGACACCGAGAGGTCGGCGGCGGGCCTGCCGTCGGGGTAGATGACCCTCACACCTCCTGCCATGGAGGGTGCAGTCATGAAGGCGAGGAGGATAAAAGTCGTGCAACACACTAGCATCATTGATTTTTTCGCGTTCATAACAACCTCCTTGCCGCGAATAAAAAAGGCCTGCCATCTATGAATAGATATACGGCAGGCCCGTTCTTGCGCCATTTCGACAGCCCCTCTATCCTGCACGACGCAGGATGGTAGCTTTGTGCCGCCTGGTTACCCAGGGTTTACCATTTCGATGGCTTGCAACGATTCGATTGTACCCTGGCCGGTGCGGACAGGGTGGATGATTCATTTTGTAAATTAAGGTCTTAGTTGCTTTATCGGTGATGTTTAACAGAACTTTAGAAAAAAATGCACGGGACACTTCCCGTGCATTTTTAAGTGGTAGGAGTCGTTTGAATGTGTGGTCAGGCTGGAACCGCAGCCCCCAGTTCCTGAAGCACGGCTGTTGCCGCACTGTTATTTGGGGCCTTTTCAAGGACTCGCCGGAAGAGTTCCGTGGCTGGTTCGATTAGTCCCGCCTCTTTGCTGAGGAGGCCAAGGGTTACCAGCGCTGCGACATCGTCGGGGGCAAAACCCAGGTAGCGGTTATAGGCGTCGAACGCTTCCTCGAACCGTCCGATGGCCTTGAGGAGGTCGCCATAGGGGGGGAGATAGGAGGACGATATCCCGATGAGGCACTCCATGGCAAGGAGCGAGTTGTCCAGGTCATGGCATTTCATGGCAAGGGACGCGAACTGCAGCAGCGCATCTTCTGTCAGTGCGTGGGGGGGATCGGTGAACAGGTTTTCATAGTGGGACACCGCTTCCTGGGGGTCATCCCGCAACTCCGCAAGGAGCCCGTTCACGAAATGAATGTAGGGGAGCGCCTTTTCCTGGTCGGGGTGCTTCTGGAGCCCAAGGGCCATGGTTTCCAGCTCCGCGCACTCGCCGCGCACGAAGAGAAGCAGCGCCTTGCTGCGGGTATGGATGAGATCGTGAAGCTGTTCGAGCAGTTTGATTTGTGATGTCTCTTCCTCGGTCATGGAACGGGTGAATTCCGCTTCGAGTTCCCGTACCTTTTCCTGCTCGGCGGCGGTCAGCGCTGCCGCACGTTCCGGATGCCGCTGCCGCCAGACATGGAGCCGGCCGAATTGCTGGTCCTTTTCCCATTGGGAAGCCAGCGCGCTGAAATCGGGAGATTCCTTTTCCTCTTCCAGTCGCGAATCGACTCTCTCGGTGGTGTCATCCAGAATCTTGATCAGGTTTTCGGTCCCTTCGACGTACGCTTCGTAATACTGGCGGGTGGCGGCCTCAACCTGCTCGTCAGTCAGTTCCTCCGCCTGGGATGCCCCTTTGAGGCTGACGAGGAACCGTTTGATGCCAAACTGTTTCACCAGTCTGGTGTAGTCGCCGAGACTCCGGTCGAGCCGCCGTTCGATCTTGTCCATCTGGACCTTGTGCCGAAAGTCCTGCTTCTTGCCGTTCCGTCCAAAGAGTCCGTCGCAGTGCTGGAGGGCGTCGTTGCAGAGGTTCAGGGTCTCCTGCAGCTTGCCCCGCATGCGGGAGAGTTCCTTGCTGACGGTCCGGTAATGGGCGATCCGTTCTTTTGACGTCGCTCGGGGAATGCGGGCCGCGAGTATGTCGCTGGTGGACGATTCGGCAGGGGGAAGCTCGAACTCGTCAAGGGCTTTGTAGTCGATAAGGGGGATTTTTGCGGCACCGAGCGAACAGTTGTAGACGCGGGCGCCGAGGTTGCGGGCCCAGTGCGCCTGAATCTTCAGCTCGTCGAGGGATTCCAGGTAACCGCGGTTGGAGTCGGCATAGCCGCCGCCGTAGGTCTCGACACGGGGTGCCACCTGACCCAGGTCCGGCCCCACCTTGTTCTCGTTGCTGCCCGCGGCGTGGGTCTGCCCTTCCGCGGAGAAGCAGAGGTTGACCCCGGCGAGTATGATCGTTGTGCACCCCAGATTGACGGCCAGGGAGAGGCCGTAGTTGCTGACCGTCGGGCCGCTGAATTGAAGCGTGTTGACGTTCAGGTCCGTTTTCCAGGGGAACAGGTGGTTGCTGTAAACTGATTCCCCTCCCCACTGGCTCAGGAGCAGGGGGGATACGTGGTGGCTGTTGACCAGGAGGGGGGGATTGGGGAGGCCGGCGAAACGGAGCATTTCCCGACTTACGTCGAAGCTGATCTTCTGGGGGTCCACCGACACCACAAAGTGGGGGACGATCCCTTCATCGAGAAGGATCCTGCTGATCCGCGACACGGCAATGACGACCAGTTGGTCGCGGTTCTCCCTGATCCAGGGAAGCGCCGCGTTGAGGGACGGCCCGCCAGCCAGAACGATTGCCGTCCGGCCGGGGAGAAGATTGTGGAGGACAGTGGAAACGGCGAGCCGGTTTTCCGGGAGGTTTTCCAGCTGCTTCAGGATGAACGGGGCACTGTTGTTGGCAACCTGTATCCGGTGGATGCTTGTCATCAGCTGCTGGCTGATGGTCCAGGACAGATTCCTGTATTCCGAGAGATTGGCATCGGTTGCGGCAAGGGAGTCGAGAAAGAGGACCGCATCGAGAAAGATAAAGTCGCTTATCTGGTATTCTTTGGCCCTTTTCTGCCACGAGCCGGAGGTCGTTACTGAAATTTCGGCCGGCAGGTCTTCCAGCAGACCCGATTCCTCCAGGGCGCTGAGGACTTCCGGCAATTCGATGAAGAGAAAGCGCGACCCCGTCGGTATTCCGGAATTGACGATGTGACGTACCAGCATTCCGGAATCGGTGCCGATGATGACGGTGAACTGGTATTCGGCTGAGAGCCTTTCACCGAAGTGGGTCCGGTAGAGGGCGTCCGAGCCGATCCTGTTGAAGGCGTTGCGGTTGACGGAATAGAGGTAGCGGTCGCCGAAATCGTTAGTCAAAAAAGATCCGAGAGAGTGCCCGGCAGTTTCCATGATGATCCTTTCCTGCGTTATTCGTTGCCTAACAGGTTCCAGTCGAGGGGGGTTCCCTTTCTGATGTCCCGGGCCGCCTTTCTGCCGAGGAAGAGTTCCAGGTATTTCGTCGGCAGTCCCAGGCCGGGGCGGATGGCTTTCAGGTTTTCCGGCCCGAAGGTTTCGCCTCGGGCGATGTCCCGCACCACGTAGAGGGAGCGGCGGAACTTCAGCGACGGCACTTCCCGCGCCGTGGGGCCGTAGCTGATGCACCCGAGAGCCTGCCAGGCCCTGAGGGTTTCATCGGCCAGCATCTTCATCTCCTGGGGCTCCAGGGAGAACGCGGAATCGACTCCGCCGTCGGCCCTGGAGAGGGTGAAGTGCTTCTCGATGACCGTTGCGCCCAGGGCCACTGCGGCGACCGCCACCCCTGTCCCCATGGTGTGGTCGGACAGCCCTGCCTCGCAGCCGAACAGCTCGCGCAGGTGGGGGATGGTGCGGATGTTGGTGTTTTCGGGGGTGGCGGGATAGGTGCTGGTGCACTTGAGGAGGATCAGGTCACGGCATCCCCCCTCCCGGGCAGTGCGGACCGTCTCGTCCAGTTCGGCCACGGTCGCCATCCCCGTGGAGATGATCATCGGCTTGCCGGTGGCGGCGACCCTGCGGATGAGGGGGATATCCGTGTTCTCGAAGGAGGCGATCTTGTAGCAGGGGACCTGGTGCGCTTCGAGGAAGTCGACGGCGGTCTCGTCGAAGGGGGTGCTGAAGCAGATGAGCCCCCGCTCCCGGCAGCGGTCAAAGATGGGGCCGTGCCACTCCCAGGGGGTGTATGCCTCCTGGTAGAGTTTGTAGAGGGATGCCCCCTGCCAGAGGCTGTTGGGATCGCTGATGTGGAACTCGCCTTCATCGCTGTCGATGGTCATGGTGTCGGCGGTGTAGGTCTGAAGCTTGAGGGCATGGGCACCCGAGTCGGCCGCCGCATCGACAATCGCCAGTGCCCGGTCCAGGGACTGGTTGTGATTGCCTGACATCTCGGCGATGATGAATGGCGGCTGGTCCGGGCCGATGGTTCTGCCGCCGATAACGGTCTGTCGCATCATGGTTCACCTTTTCACGGGGCAAAGGGGTTGAACTGCTGCTTGTGGGCCTCCCACTGGTCCCTGAACAGGGCAAAGGAGAGGATGTCCTGGTAGCTTCCGTTCTTCATGACGTGGCGCACGAAGTGCCCTTCCTGGGAGAATCCGAGCCGGCGGTGAAAGGCAATGCTTGCCTCGTTGAAGGCGAACGCCTCGCCGGTCACCTTGCGGATGCCGAGGGTCCCGAAAATGTACTCCAGCCCCAGGTACCCCAGTGCCGTGCCGCTGCCCTTGGGGGCATCGGCCTCTCCGATGTAGAAGCCCCAGTGGCAGGTGCCGTTGAGGCGGTCGATCCGGGTGACGTTCACCACCCCCAGGGGGCGGTCGTTCACCTCGAAGAGCAGCGCACGGGCCGTGTCGTTCGTGCCGAGGCGCTCGAACCAGGCGGCGTGTTCCTCCCAGCCGATGAGGTGGTCAGTATACATATAGGCCCGGATCCGGTCGGCATTGCGCCATTCCAGGAGCTTTTCCAGGTCTTCCCTTTTCACGGGCCGCAGGATGCACTGCGAACGCTCTAGCATGATCCGTCTCCTTCCCCGAGAAGCGCCCTGACCAGGGGGCTTTCCTCCCGTGCCGCGCCGCTCCCCATGAGGGCCAGGGCGCGGATTCCCATCTCCCGCACCGCGCCAGGATTGCTCATGGCCCACTCCAGTTCCGCGACGATCCGGTCGACCGTTACGTCGTCGTGCCATCCCAGGTTGCGCAGTGCTCCGGCCCTCTCCACGGCCCGGATCACCTCAAGCTGATTCTGGGCGAGCACGATGGCGGCTGTCGGCAGGCCGAGGAAGCACCGCTCCCAGGTGGCGGTTCCCCCGGCGCCAAAGGCGAAGTCCGCCTCGGCCATGAAACGCGCCATGTTCTGGACCTGGCAGTGGAACGCCACGCCGGGGATGGCGGCGCACTGCTTTCGAAGCTCTTCACGACGGGGATTGGACGCACCGACCACCACATCGACCGAAAGGTTTTTCCCTCTGAACCGGGCGAGGGCATCGAGGACTTTCCCGGTTTCATTGGTGCTGTCACTGCCGCCGAAGAACACAAGCACCCGGGTGACCGTGCCGTCCCGTTCCTTCATGGAACTGCGCGCGGCGAAAAATTCCCGTCGGAGCAATGCATGCCGCGGACCCAGAAAAAGACGGCAGGTCTCGGGAACGAGGCCCCGGTAACGGCTGTCGAGGTCTGCGTAGTAATTCTGATCAAGGAGGAGGTCGCAGTCGTGGCGCCGGTTTGCCAGGTCGTCGATGACCATGATCCTTCCCACATGGGGGCGCATGGGGGACTCCCACGCCGTATCGAGGTCATAGTGGTCGACGATCAGCAGATTGGGGCGCTCTTTCTGAAGGATCGCCTCCGCTTCAGAGGCATCATTTCCATCGGGAGCCAGTCGGAGTGTGCGGAACCCCCGCGCCTCGATATGGTCGCACAGGTTTCCGGGGAGTTCCCGGCAGAGAAAGGATACGTTCGCACCCCGCTCCGCCAGGCTTTCGGCAAGGGTCAGGCACCGCATGACATGGCCGGATCCTGTCGGGATCGATGCATCGGCTCGTATGATAACGGTCTGGAGCCTGTCAGCCACAATGCACCGTCCTGTTCATGGAAACAGTGCCCGGTACATCCGTTCCGCCGTCTCCCAGTCCTCGGGGGTGTCGATGTCCTGCACCAGGTGACGCGGGATGAAGACCGGAACGGCATCACGGGAGAAAAGTCTCCGCTCTTCGAGATATCTGCCGGTGTCGGCCCAGTAGAACTGCCCCGCGTCGTGACAGGCCTCGCCCAGGTCCTGGGAGCGGCGGTCGCGGTTCTCGGGCCAGATCATCTCAAGCCGGCCGTTTGCGGTGGTGCGCAGCGCCCGGAAGATGGAATAGGCAAAGGTGGTTACCGAAAAGGCCGTCGTCGCCTCCTCGCGGCGAAGCGCCTCCAGCCCCTGGCGCAGGTAGTCGCTTCGGACAAAGGGAGCGGTGGCGTAGATGCAGCAGAAGGCGGCGGGGAGTTCTCCCCTCTCCTCCAGCCAGGTCAGGGCGTGGAGCAGGACGGCGTCGGTTCCCGCGAAGTCATCGGCGAGTTCCGCCGGCCGCATGAACGGCACTTCGGCTCCATGGTCGCGGGAGACATGGGCAATTTCCTCGTCATCGGTGGAGACGATGACGCGCTCGAAGAGTCCGGACTCCCGGGCGGCGAAAATGGAGTGTGCGATCATCGGCTTGCCGGCGAATGGCTTGATGTTCTTCCGGGGGATCCGCTTGCTTCCGCCTCGCGCCGGTATGATTGCGACGTTCATTGCAGCGCCTCCCGCACCGCGTCGATGACTCTGTTCTGGTCGATGTCACTCAGTCCGGCGTAGAGGGGGAGAGTGATCACCTCCTGATAGTACTGCTCCGCTTCGGGGAAATCCCCGTCGTGAAAGCCCAGAGCCCGATAGTAGGGCTGGGTATGGACCGGAATGTAGTGGAGGTTCACCTGGATACCCTTGGCCCGGAGCGCCTCAAAGACCTCCCGCCGACCCTTCCCGAGCCGGCCGAGGTCCAGGCGGATGACGTAAAGATGGAACGCAGAATAGGCATCGGGATGCTGCCAGGGAAGGGTGAGCGGCAAGTCGCGCAGTGCGTCGTCATAGCGTTTTGCCAAGTGCTGGCGCCGCTCCACGAAATCTTCGAGCCGTTTCATCTGGCTCACTCCCAGCGCAGCCTGGATGTCGGTCATCCGGTAATTGAAGCCCAGCTCGATCTGCTCGTAGTACCACGGGCCGTGGGCCGCGCCTACCATGTGGGCAGGGTCGCGGGTTATGCCGTGGCTGTGGAGAAGGACCAGCCTCTCGTGCAGCTCAGGGCTGTTGGTGAGTACCATTCCACCTTCGCCGGTGGTGATGATTTTGACGGGGTGAAAACTGAACACCGCCATGGCGGAGTAATGGCACGCTCCAACCGGTTTTCCCTGGTACCTGCCGCCGATGGCGTGGGAGGCGTCTTCGATGACGGTGAACCCGTAGCGGTCGGCAAGGCGGGCGATGGCATTCATGTCGCACGACTGCCCCGCGAAGTGGACCGGAATCACCACTTTCGGCAGCCTCCCTTCCCGTGCGGCCTGCTCCAGCTTCTCTTCCAGGCGGTCTACGCTCATGTTGTAGGTGCGTGGGTCGATATCAACAAAGTCCACCGTAGCGCCACAGTAGCGCCCGCAGTTCGCCGAGGCGACGAAGGTGTTGGGGGAGGTCCAGAGGATGTCGCCGGGGCCAAGCCCCGCAGCGAGGCAGGCAATGTGGAGGGCCGAGGTGGCGCTGTTCACCGCCACGGCGTGGGCCGTGCCGCAGTGGTCGGCCACGGTTCGCTCGAAACGTTCCACCATGGGCCCCCGGGTCAGCCAGTCCGAGGAGAGAACATCCACGACGGCCTGGATGTCCTGCTGGCTGATGCTCTGACGACCGTAGGGGATAGGGGCGCTTTTCATGCGAAATCGTCCTTGCGTCGATTGGCCTCCGGATTGAGGTGGGTGTAGATCAGCTCCCGCAGTTGCTCAACGTTCAGCCAGTCGGTGTTGGTGCCACTGTTGTAGGCAAATCCATCGCTGCAGCGTCGGCCGTCAAAGTCCTTCATGAACTGCTCGGTATCCCAGAGGGGCATTGAGGGGAGGATGACGAAGTAGTCCGTGAACTCGATGGTGTTGATTGCGTCGGTGGTGGTGATCATCTCTTCGTGGAGTTTTTCGCCGGGACGAATGCCGACGATTTCGACCCGGCAGCCCGAGTCTACGGCCTGTGCCACGTCCATGATCCGGTAGCTCGGGATCTTCGGGACAAAAATTTCGCCTCCCCACATGATGTCAAGGGCCTTGAGGACCAGTTGGACTCCTTCTTCAAGAGTGATGTTGAAGCGGGTCATCCGTTCGTCGGTTACGGGAAGCACCCCTTCGCGCTTTTTTTTCAGGAAAAAGGGGATGACGCTGCCGCGGCTTCCCATGACGTTGCCGTAGCGGACCACGGAGAATTTTATGTCTTTTTTCCCTTTGAAATTGTTGGCCGCCACGAAGAGTTTATCAGAGCAGAGCTTTGTTGCACCGTAAAGGTTGATGGGGGCGGCGGCCTTGTCGGTGCTCAGGGCCACCACTTTTTCCACTCCCTGCTCGACGGCTGTTTCGATGATGTTCTGAGCGCCAAGGATGTTGGTCTTGATGGCCTCGAAGGGGTTGTATTCGCAGGCGGGCACCTGTTTGAGGGCTGCGGCGTGAACAACGATGTCGATCCCCTCGAAAGCCCGATAGAGCCGGTCCCTGTCGCGGACATCACCGATAAAGTACCGTATCTGGCGATACCGGTCCGGCGGGAACTGCTGCGCCATCTCGAACTGCTTCAGTTCGTCCCGGGAGAAGACCACGATCCGCTTTACTCCGGGATGGGCCGTAAGAATTGTCTCGATGAACTTCTTGCCGAATGATCCGGTGCCGCCGGTAACGAGAATGGATTTTCCTGTAAGCATGTCTGCTCCGTAGGTTGTAGTGCTCGTGCGGTCTCATTGTGGAATCGCCGCACGGGGACGCAGCTGTTTTTGCTGTCAGTGGGTCACTGCAAGTAAAATGCCGGTACTTATGTGTCAAAAAAACAGAAATGGTGAGGGGGGGATGGTGTGAAATAGCCAGTTTCCGGGGGTGCTGTCGCAGTTAACAAGAGTTCCGTGGTGTGACAGAGTTTTGACTCGAAAGGACCGTGCAAGGGAGATGTTTGCGGATTAGTATGTCTTGACATGGGTTGACAAGTATGGAACTAAAGAAATGTCATATGATGCCGATAAAATACATTATGATATATATCCGGTCAAACGAACGGATTATTGAATTCAAAATCCTTCTTCTGAGGATGCCCTGGAAATGGCGGCCGATTACAACAACTACTTCGAAGAACTCCAGAAGGTAAACCTTTCGATCCGTCTCGGTGCAAACGGATCGTTCGACGGGACTGCGGCCATAACCTCCCTCAAGGGAGACCTGGTCTGGCTCGAGCTGTTCGGCAACGAGCAGCCTCCGCGCGGGGGGGTGCAGCCGGGGGGAGAGGCGTGGGTATCGGTCTGGACCGGCGGAGCCCTGTGCCGCTGCGATGCCCGGGTGGATACGGTCCGCGATGAGCGTCAGTTTTCCGTCCGTCTGGTCGGTGAGGTCAAGGAGACGCAACGACGGGAGTATTTCCGGCTCGACGTGACACTCCCTCTGCTCTACAAGGTTCTCGACGGCGCCACCCCCGAGGAGGCCGAGGCCGACTGGACCTCTGACCGGAAGGTGTTCTGCCGTCCGCCCGAAATCGTGCCGAGCGGCGAGGGGCACAAGGTTATCGACTGGGACGGTGAGGACGTCCTCCCGGTGCGGACGAACCTGAGCGGCGGCGGGATGCGCTTGAGAGTTTCCCGCCTGGTGGAGTCAGGCGCACTGGTGAAGCTGACCCTCTTTCTGCCGCTCCCCCAGCCCCGCGTCATTTACGTGGTCGCCGAGGCGCTGCGCTGTCAGGAGATAACCCTGAGCCGCGAGCCGGGCACCCACTACTCCCTTTCCCTCAAGTTCATCATGATTGTCGACCGTGACCGGGAGGCGATCATCTCCTACCTCTTCAACGAACAGCGGCGCGAGCTCATGGCGAAAAATGAGCGCGTTTCGGTGAAGGGCGGGCGGTAATTGTCCAAGCCAGTACGTAAACGGGCCGGGAAGAAATCTCCCCGGCCCGTTCTTTTTTTCTGGCATGCAATCAAGGGGATTGCCTGTCGCTACGGTTTTGGCGTCGTCTCCGGCTCCGCCTTCTCCCCTTCGTCGGAGAGAAGGACGATGTCGACGCGGCGGTTTCTTGATCGTCCTTCGCTTGTGGCATTGTCGTCGATGGGGCGGTACTCGCCGAAGCCGGCAGCAGAGATGGCGCCGGGTTCGAAATCGTAGGATTTTGTCAGGAAATGGACGATGTTGGTGGCCCGTGCAGTGGAGAGTTCCCAGTTTGAGGGGAACATGGCGGAGCTGATCGGCATGGTGTCGGTGTGCCCCTCCACCCGGACCGCGTTGGCGTAGCCGGCCAGCGATTCAGCCACCTTGGCGAGAAGAGGGTAGGCGCTCTCGCGCACGATGGCACTCCCCGAATCGAAGAACCCTGCCTCCTTGAGGCTCACCACGAGCCCCCGCCGCGTGATCCCCACGTTCACCTTGTCCTGGGCCCCCTGTTTCACCAGATAAGCTTCCATGGCTGCCTTGATGGCCCGGAAATCCTTCTCCTCGGCCCGGGCTTTTCCCCCCATCTTCTGCCCCTGGCTCCTCCCCTTGTTGAGGAGGTCGGGGGTGATGGTGGGAATGATCCGGAGATCGGAGGAGTTGATGACCGCCGGTCTGGCCGCTGACCCCTGGATGGTGGTGAAACCGAAGGATTCCCGCAGCGACTGCATGACCTGCTCCACCTTCTTTTTGTCCTGCTGCCCCATGGCGTAAAGGACGACGAAAACGGCGAAGAGGAGGGTTATGAAGTCGGCATAGGAGACGAGCCACCGCTCGTGGTTGGGTTCCTTCTCATGTTTCTTCTTTCTGGCCATGAAGGACTACTTCCCTTTCTTCTCGTCTCCACCGTGCTGGACGAATGCCTTCAGCTTCTGCTCGATGAAGTGGGGGTTTTCGCCGTTCTGGATGGCGATGAGCCCTTCGATGATCATGCTCTTGCAGATGAGCTCTTCTTTGATGCCGTGCTTGATCTTGGTGCCGAAGGGGAGGCAGATGATGTTGGCGGTCATGAGGCCGTAGATGGTCGCCACGAAGGCAACGGCGATACCTGCCCCCAGCTTGGAGGAGTCCGACAGGTTTCCCATGACGTGGATGAGGCCGAGGACGGCGCCGATGATGCCGATGGTGGGGGCAAAGCCTCCGGCCGCCTCGAAGAACTCCGCGCTCTGTTTGGCGTGCTCCTCGTAGTAGGTGAGCTCGATCTCGAGGGTCTCCCGCAGTTTCTGGGGGTCGATGCCGTCAACCACCAGAGAGATTCCCTTCTTGGTGAAGGCGTCCTTGACGTTCTGGGCCTCCTGCTCCAGGGAGATGAGGCCGTTGCGCCGAGCCTTTGCCGCGTAGCCGATGATCTCCTTAATGACCTTCTCGGGGTCATGCTGGGCCGGAAAGAGGACCTTCTTGGTATCCTTTGCCGCACCGATGATCGTCTTCAAGGGGAAACTGACGAAGGCGGCGCCGAAGGTGCCCCCGAGCACGATGATCGCGGCGGTGGGCTGAATGAGGGCGGTCACGTGCAGACCCTCCAACAGCGCCCCGCCGAAGATGGCCCCGAAGCCCATTACCAGACCTATGATTGTCGCGATATCCATGTGTTAATGATCCCGTAAGAGGTTTTTTGAGTAGGGGTGCAAGATTCAGTCCTCCAGCATGCAGCAGAGGCGGTAGATGGCCATCTTCTTCCTGAAGAGGTACTTTTTGCCTGGACCGGGTGTGGCGCGACGAAGGATGATCGCCTTGAAGGAAACGATCTTGTCGACGATCGCCGGCGTCTTTTCCAGTACAAGGTACTTCTTGCCGTTGGCGAGGGTGATGTGCGTGTCGGGGGTTTCTTCGATGGTTTCGATGAGATCGGGATTAACGAAGAGCTCACTTCCATCGAGGCGTGTCAGCTTGATCATGGGTCACCTTTTGTTGAGAAGGGATAGTGGCAGTTCTCTCTCTTTGTTTCGGCTGTATCGCGAAATACTTTAGAAAAAGCCACTGTTCGGGCAGCAACTGTCGTGCCATGCGGAGGTCGATCATGTTCGCAGGTTGCCGGTATCACAGAAAATATCATGATTTTTCGGGGTGGTAGCGGGAGGGAAATTAGTCCGCCGACAAAAAAAATCCTCAAGATTTGACCGCTCGGGCCGATACGTTCCATAAGGGATATCAGCAGTCAAGGAGGAACCCCATGAATGTCGAGCTTACAAGTGTTGCCAGGGCGTTGCCGGGTGGCGTGACTGCAGCGGATGCAGTGAAGCCACAACAGGCAGAAAGGCGTGACAAGGAAGCCGTAAAGGTTGAACTGCCGAAAACGGCCCTGAAGGAGCTGTCGCCTGCCGAGCAGGAAGAACGAGCGAAAGCTGCGGCCGAGAAGATCAACGAATTCATCCAGTCATTCACCCGCGATCTCCAGTTCACCGTCGACAGGGATACCGACAGGGTGGTGCTGAAGGTCCTTGATCGCACGAGCGGCGAAGTGATCAGGCAGATTCCGTCTGAAGAAGCTCTTAAGATCGCTAAGGCCCTTGACGAACTCAAGGGGTTGATCATTACGGAAAAAGTCTGATCGTCCTGCGATGTAGCGCGTAGTTTGGCGGTTGCCTCATTCGCCGGCCATCGGCGGAAGGGGTGACGTGCGACTTAATGGCTTTAATCCGCTTTGGCACCTGTCAGATTTACGACACTCGGTGTCAAGCCCTCCCCCCCTTTTTTCGCAATTCCTTTTCTTGGCAAACATTCCTTTTTTAGTGGGCATTCAGGATGAATCGCAGAGACGGTCGTCTGTGTTTTTGACTATTAGTTTCGCTAAATCAATATGATGCAAAAGTTTTTTCCGGTTGTGCCGATAAGGTATCCAGAGCGGATTGATTCGCGCCGTGGGAAGGCCAGGGTGCGAAGTCTGATACCCAGGGACGGGGCTTTTTACTGGTAAAAGGAGGCCATGTCATGGGAGTTTCAGCAAGAGTTGCCGCTTGGGTTCAAGGGAGGCTGGCCGCGGCTGCCGTCGTGTGCGGCGTGCTGCTGGCCGCGGCCGGAATGCCGGCCCTTGCCATGCAGTTGCCGGGCGAGGGAGAGATCGAACGGCTCAAGGAGTCGGGCGAGTACGAGAACCGCCGCAAGTTTGCCGAGGAGATCGGCAACAACAAGATCGACCCGGAACTGGTAAAGAGGGCGGTCAACAAGGCCAAGCGCAAGGCGCTTCAGCAGCAGGGATTCGCGCCCTCCGACGTGGACCAGATGGCCGGCACCTACGCTCCGCCTCCGGCCTGGAGCGGCGTGCCAACCACGGGGAACGTGAAGATCTTTGCGCTCCTCATCGATTTCAACGAGTACCCGGCCGTTACCACCCAGACCAATGTGAACAGCATGCTGTTCGGTGCCGGCAGCCCTTCCGACGCGCCCTACGAGAGCCTTGCCGCCTACTACAGCCGCTCTTCCTACGGGCTGCTCGACTTCTCCGGCGGTGCGACCCTCGGCTGGTACCGGGCGGGTAACCGCAGTGCAATTCCCGAAACCCCCCCCGGCCGCGAAAACCTCATCAAGGATGCTCTCAATTACTTCGACGCCCAGGGCCACGACTTCTCCCAGTACGACAACAACGGCGACGGCAAGATCGACTACTTCCTCGTGATCTGGACCGGTAACGCCGGTGCCTGGGCATCGTTCTGGTGGGGCTACCAGACCTCCTTCTACGACACCGGCTACACCATAGATGGCAAGACCCTCGGCAAGTACTCCTGGCAGTGGGAGGGGAGTCCCTACGGCCAACAATTCAAACCCCTGGTCACGATCCATGAAACCGGCCACGCCCTGGGGCTTCCCGACTACTATGACTACAGCGAGGCCTCGGGACCGAAAGGGGGCGTGGGCGGCCTCGACATGATGGACCACACCTGGGGCGACCATAACGCCTTCAACAAGTGGGTGATGGACTGGCTCTCCCCCACGGTGGTGGCGAGCGGCAGCCAGACCATAACCCTCAATCCTTCCGCCACGTCGCCCGAAGCGGTCCTCATCATGCCGACTATCACCTCCGGCGATCTGTTCGACGAATACTTCATGGTGCAGAACCGCCATCGAACCGGCAACGACAGCGGCATCCCCACCGACGGCCTCCTCATCTGGCACGTGGACGCAACCCTTAATGCCGGAGGCACCACTTACGTCTACAACAACTCCGATTCATCCCACAAACTGCTCAGGCTCATGGAGGCCGACGGGTTGGAGGAGATCGAGAAAAACCTCTCCTACAATGGTGCCGATGCCGGCGATTTCTATGTGCCGGGCAAGACATTCGGGACGGCGACGCTTCCGTCGAGCAAGAGCTACGGCGGGCTCAACACCGGAGTGACGGTGGCCAATATCACCCGTTCCGGCTCCCAGGTTACCGCCACCTACAGCATCAATATCGCCGCCCCCTCCGGAAGCGTGAAGATCAACGGCGGAGCAACGGCTTGCAATACCACGTCGGTTGCCCTGACCCTTGCCGCCAGCAGCGCTACCGCCAACCCGGTCACCCAGATGCGCTTCAGCAATGACGACGTGAGCTGGAGCGCCTGGGAAACTTATAAAACAACCAAAAGCTGGACCATCCCCGCCGGTGACGGTGATAAAACGGTTTATGTGCAGTTCCGGAACAACGTGGGGGTCGACTCAGTATCGCTTTCCGCAACCATTACGCTGGATACCGTGGCGCCCACGGCCGTTGTCGTCGCCAACGGCGCCCTCGGCGGAGTGATCAAGGCGTCGACCTTCGGCTTCGGCGTGACCGGCGTTGCCGGCTACAAGTACAAGATCGATGCGGGCGCCTGGTCTGCCGAGAAACCCGGCACGACCGCCATGAACATTGCCGGCGTGACCACCGGCAACCATACCTTGTCGGTCGTCGGCAGGGATGCGGCCGGCAACTGGCAATCGGCCACGTCACCCACCTCCCTCAGTTGGACGGTGGACGTCACCCTACCGACGACAACCGCTTCCCCGGCCGGGGGAACCTATGTGGGGGCGCAAACCGTAACCCTCGCGGCCAGCGAAACGGCCACCATTTACTACACCACCAATGGCACCTTGCCCACCATCTCTTCGCCCGTGTATTCCGCCCCCGTTACGGTGACTCCGCCGGCCACCCTCAAGTATTTCGCCGTCGATGCAGTTGGAAACAAGGAAGCGGTCAAGACTCAGATCTATGCCGTGCCCGCCGGCGTGAAGTTGAGCGGCGTCCCCGTTGCCTTGACCAAGCTGACGAGCGCCACCGTT
>CAJPFF010000156.1 GCA_905339345.1 Geobacteraceae bacterium
AGGCCCGTGGTCGGCTCGTCGAAGAGGATGATTCGGGGGTTCAGCAAGAGCGCCCGGGCAAGCCCCACCCGCTTTTTCATCCCCCCCGACAGCTCGTCGGGGTACTTTTTGTCGATTCCCTTGAGCCCCACGTTCTCCAGGGCGTCGTGGACCCGGTCGCTGATCTCGGCCCGGGTGAGCCGGGTCTTCTCCTCCAGGGGGAAGGCCACGTTCTCGAAGACCGTCATGGAGTCGAAGAGGGCCGCGTTCTGGAAAAGCATGCCGAACCTCTCCCAGACCCGGTTCATCTCGAACCGGCGCATGGCAGTGATGTTGTTCCCCTCCACATGGACCTCGCCCCTGTCGGGCCGCATGAGGCCGATCATGTGCTTCAGGAGCACACTCTTCCCCTCGCCGCTGGGGCCGATCACCGCCGTGATCTTTCCGGGGGTGATCTCCAGGGAGAGGCCGTCCAGCACCACCTGGGAATCGAATGATTTGTGAACGTCAACGAGTTTGATCATAAATCACAGCATGACCGACGTGAGGAAGTAGTCCCAGACCAGAACCAGCACCGACGACATGACCACCGCCTCGGTGGTGGCCCGCGAAACCCCTTCGGCGCCGTGGCCGGCGTGGTACCCCTTGTAGCAGCAGACCCACGCGACGATCCCGCCGAAGGAGATGGATTTCACGATCCCCGACCAGACGTCCTTCCACTCCACGCTCCGCTCCATCTCGTGGAAATAGGCCCCGGGGTTCACCCCCAGGAGCTTCACCCCCACCACGTACCCGCCGTAGATGCCCACCACGTCGAAGATGGCGCACAGAAGCGGCACGGCCACCAGCGCTCCGATGATCTTTGGCGAGACCAGATACTTGAACGGCTCCAGGGCCATGGTCTTCAGGGCGTCGATCTGTTCGGTGATCTTCTTGATGCCGATCTCGGCGGTGATGGCGCTCCCGGCCCGCCCCACCACCATAAGAGCCGTGAGGACTGGCCCCAGCTCACGTATCAGGGAGAGGGCAACCGCCGAGCCGAGCATCCCCTCGGAGCCGAACTTGGCCAGGCTGTAGTACCCCTGGAGCCCCAGGACCATGCCGGTGAAGGCGGCGGTGAGAACGATGACGAAGAGGGATTTTACGCCGATGAAGTGGATCTGCTTGAAGACGTGGATCGGCTTGCCGGGCCGGATAATGATGTTCACGAGGGCCATGACGAGAAAGATCAGCATCCGGCCCATTTCCCGGAAGATGGAGATGGCCACGGCGCCCAGTTTTTCAAGGAAGGTGCGGAACACGGATCTCTCCCGGCAGAATTGGTTGGTGAGAGAAAGTATAGGTGAAGAATTGCTGATGTAAAGGTGGCTGGAAGGGAGCGAGGGAGTGTTTATCTATCTCGCTCCCCCGCTCCCACACTCAGAGGATAAAATCCGTGGAGAGGAAGTTGGAGCGGTGCTCCCGGACGATGTCGGCGATGATCTCCTTGTTCAGGTCGATCTCCTTGGCCGCTACCAGGGTGCGGATGGAGAAGGAGCGCAGGGCGTCCGAGACCGACAGGGTTCCCACCGCCGAGTCCTTTCGACCGGTGAAGGGAAAGATGTCGGGGCCCCGCTGGCACTGGCAGTTGATGTTCACCCGGGAGACCTGATTCACGAGATGGTCCATGAGGCCCGCCAGGGTCTGGGGGTCGCGGCCGAAGATGCTCACCTGCTGGCCGTAGTCCGACTCCTCGATGGCGCGGATGGGGACGTTGACGTCGGTGAAGGGGACCACCGGCACGATGGGGCCGAACTGCTCCTCGGCGTAGAGGCGCATCGTCGGGGTCACCGGGTAGACCACGGCCGGGGAGAAGAAGGAGCCGGTTGCTATTCCGCCGCCGTCATTGACGACATGTGCGCCGTGCCTGCGGGCGTCCTCCAGCAAATCCGAGAGATAGACCGTCTTCCCCGGTTCGGGGAGGGGGGTGATCATCACGCCGGGCTCCCACGGCATCCCGCAACCGACCGTGGCGAGAGCCCGGGAGAAGAGGGCCAGGAAGTGATCGACCACCGACTCGTGGACGAAGATGATCTTGAGGGCGGTGCAGCGCTGGCCGTTGAAGGAGAGGCTCCCGGCGATGCACTCCTCCACCGTCAGGTTCAGGTCGGCGTCATGGAGTACGATGGCCGGGTTCTTGGCCTCGAGCCCCAGGACCGTCCGGAGCCGATGGGGCTTCGGGTGCCCCTTGTGGAGGGCGTTGGCCGCGGGGCTCGTGCCGATGAAGGCGAGCACGTCCACCTTCCCCGAGGCCATGAGCGGGGGGGTGACGGTGCGGCCGGCGCCGAAGAGGGTGTTCACCACGCCGGGGGGGAACGAGTCCCGGAAGGCTTCAAGTAGGGGCGCAAAGAGGAGGACCCCGTGGCGCGGTGGCTTCAGGAGCACCGTGTTCCCCATGATGAGGGCCGGAATGAGGGTGGTGAAGGTCTCGTTCAGGGGATAGTTGTAGGGACCCATGCAGAGGGCCACGCCGAGGGGGGCGCGGCGGATCTGCCCGATGATCCCCTCGTGGATGACGAAGCGGGAGGAGACCCGGTCCAGATCCTTGAGGGCGTCGATGGTGTCGGCAATGTAAGCGATGGTCCGGTCAAACTCCTTGGCGGCGTCCTTCTCGGCCTTGCCGATCTCCCACATGAGGAGCCGAACCACCTCGTTCCGCCGCTCCTTCATCCGGGCCGCAAACCGCTGCACGTGGCCGATGCGGTTGGCCACGGTCATGGTGGGCCAATCCCCCCTGCCGTTGTCATAGGTCGCTACTGCCGCGTCCAAGGCCGCCAGGGCGTCGGCTTCTCCCATGAGGGGAAAGCTCCCGATCCTGACCCGCTCGGGGCCTGCCGGGGTTCGGACGCAGACCGGTGAGAAGACCTCCTGGGCCGGCCCCTCCCATTGACGCAGTTCCCCCGCAACGAGGTAGGTCCGCAGTTCCACCGGAGCCGGGAGTTGGTGCTGGACGGGGATATCCTCCGGGGCGGGGAAAAGCGTTGCGATCTTCTCACTGATGGTCATGGTAAGTTTCCTCCACGTCTGAAAACAACGAGAAAAGAGTAATACACCCTATCCGATAATCAAGGGATGAAAGGGCAATGGGGAGCCTTGCGGGAAATTTCTCCATGATCTGGTAAAGTTACAGCAGACGTTGGAAACCGCCTCCGGGCGGTGAGAGGGGAGGAGAGTCATGGGGGGAATCAGAGGTTTCGTT
>CAJPFF010000157.1 GCA_905339345.1 Geobacteraceae bacterium
GTGTTACTGATCCCGTAAAGCCCGGCGGGCGCGACGCCGTCCTCGCTGCCGCTGCGGGCGGCGCCGCACCCGCCGCGCAGGCCTGCCGGCAACGCCATTCCCCTTTAGCCGCAGCGCCGGCGGCTAAGGGAAGAACGAGGATGGGATTTGCTTGTGGGGAGCCCCCGCGTGCGGGGGCGGACGGGCGCGCGGGCTGCGAGCACGGCAAGGAGCGACGCGCGAGCGGCGCGACCCGTGCGCAGCAGAGCGCGCCGGGCGGGCGGGGGCGCGTTCCTCCACACTCGCGCGGCAACGCCGCCTGGCTAAACGACTGCGGCGACGGCGCCGCCGTGGCCGCACCGACTGGCATTGCAAGCGACGTGCGCGCGAGCGGACGGCGCGCCGCCACCGCGCCGGGGCGCCAGACATAACCGCCCCCTTACGCGAACCCGCAGGGCGCGAAGCGGTGCCGACACCAAGCCAACTGCGTTGGCGACTGGCGGCACTTTGCGTAAGGGCCGGTTATGTTAAAGCTGCGAAGCAATTTACCCCGGCGCGATGGCCAAGGATCGGGCGGGCTCGATGCCCGCCCGGCCTTGCTCTTCTTCTCTCGCGCGCAAGCGCCACACTTTCTAAAGTCAGTCCCCGCAGCACGGCGATTGAACACGCGCCGGCGTAGCCCGGCGCGCGCGTTGCCGTGCCGACCCTCGCGCGGCATGCCGAGCAACGCGCGTGACGGGCGGATCGGAGAGCGAAGACGCGTCACGTTCAGCGGCGCGTCGCTTGTCGGCGCGTCCGCTGCAACGGCGTCCGGCGCCTCATCCGCCTCTCCCGCAAAGTCAGTCCCCGCAACACGGCGAGCGCTATGCCTCGTCGTCCTCCTCGCACGCCAGGGCGTCCAGAACCGCCGCTACCGTCTGCGCAGGCTCGGGCCGAGGCCTGCCCCCGTCCGCCGCGGCCTCGTCGCCTCCAGCGCGGCGCAAGCGCGCCGGGTGCGTCGCCTCGTGGATCTCCTTCAGCTTCCGCAGCGACACATTGGTGTAGATCTGCGTCGAGGTGAGCGAGGCGTGACCGAGCAGCGCCTGGATGTAGCGGATGTCCGCGCCGTTCTCCAGCATGTGGGTGGCGCAGGCGTGCCGGAAGAGGTGGCAGGCGCCGGGCACGATGAGCCCTGAGCGGCGGATGAGGTGCTTGACGTGCTCCCCCAGCCAGTCGGCGCCGAAGGCCTCGCCGTAGTCGGTGAGGAACAGGCTGCCCTCGTCGGTGGCGGCGACGAGTTCCGGCCGCACGTCGGCCAGGTACTTCTCCACCCAGCGGCAGGCGCGCGCCCCCAGCGGCACCAGGCGGTCGCGCCGGCCCTTGCCCTCGCGCACCAGGAGGCTGCCGCGGCGGGTGTCGACGTCGGCCACACTGAGGCGCACCAGCTCCGTGCGCCGCACCCCGCTGGAGTAGAGCACCTCCAGCACGGCGCGATCCCGAATGCCGGGAAGGGTCGCCGTGTCCGGCTCGGCGATGACGCGCTCGACCTCCTCGACCGTGAGCACGGTGCGCGGAATCCGCCGCGGCGCCTGCGGCATGGTGAGTTCCGAAGCCGGGTTGGTGAGGATGCGCCGCTCGCGCGCCAGCCACTTGAAGTAGGCCTTGAGCGGCACCAGTTCCGTGTGCTGGCTGGCAAACGACAGCGGCGTGCCGTCGGTCTTGCGGTAGTGGTAGAGATGGCGCTGGTAACGGTCGAGGATCGGCAGCGTGATGTCCTGCGGGCGGGCAAGGCTTCTCTCCAGCGCCCAGAGGATGAAGCGGCGCACGGCGCGGCTCCGCTGGCGCACGGTGAAGGGGGAAACCCCCGTGGCCTGCGACCAGGCGAGGAAGTCGCGCAAGGCATGCGCCAGGGGCACCTCGGGCAGGTCCCAGCCGCGCGGGGTGGCGCCGCCGGGGTGTTTCTTGCGCAGCGCCATGTCAGCGCGCCGGGCAGGCGGCTAAGGACAGAGGCGGGTACGACGCGGTTTCGCCGCCGAGTCGGCAGACGTGCGTTTGCGTGGATTCCGCGGGCAATTCGCCGGCAAGCCGCGCCGGTGCTGGATCTGCGGCCGATTCGGCCTCCCGACCACCCCCCGACTGCGGGCCGGCCAGGCCCCGACCGGGGGCCGACCGCGTGAGGCTTTGCCCCGACCGCGCCGCGTCGCAGGCGCAGCGCAAGGCCTCGATGTCGGTCAGCCCGGGGAAGCGCAGCGCGTCGCCGGCCGCCCCCAGCTCATACACCAGCTCGTACTCGAAGCCGCCCGTGCGGGTGCGATGGGGCACCAGGTATTCGAGTTCGACGAGGCGCGCCAGATGCACCTTGAGTTGCGTGTCGCCCCACTGGATCGCCTCGCGCAGCCCGCGCCGGCTGAAGCGATAGTCGGCGCGCCGGATCGCCTGCCGCTCGCACTCGGCCGCCACGAAGCCGTCGACTTGCACCAGCAGGCGCCGCGTCTGCGGCGGCAGCTCGTCGAGGCTCCTGCCCAGCACATCGTGGGCGATGCGGTTGGCCAATTCGATGTCGGCCAGGCTCGCCTCGATGTAGTCGACCCGCAGCTCGCCGCGCCGGCAGGTCTTCACCTCGCGCTGGTGCTGGTGGATATACGCGATGGCGTCGATCAGGGTGAGATACTTTTCATGGTCGCGCCTGAGGCGCGTGGTCTGATCCGGGAAGGTGAGGTGTTGGGCGTAGGGGTTCAACACCTCGAGCGGGCGCAGCAGGCGCTGGGCGTTGCGGTGCAGGCGGATGAGGGCTTCGCGCTCCTGCTTGGCGAGGAGGCCTTCCAGCGTCCGGCGCTCGCGCTGCAGCCGGTGAATCGCCCGCGTCTGACCGCGGCCCTCGTCGACGGCGAGCACGAGACAGCGGTTCATCAGCTCCTCGTCGATGTCGCGCGCCGTGGTGGTCACCAAGAGCGCCACCGGCCCCTCGACGCGGTACTGCTGGGTGATGAGGTTGCCGCTCTGCGGATCCTTGCCGGTGCTGGCAATCGTCAGTTCGCCCTCGGACTGCAGGAGCTTGAGCGCGTAGCTGGCGCGGCTCGCCCCTTCCTCCTCGACGAGGGCCAGGGCCTTGTGGCGGAGGTTCGTCTCGCCCATGTAGAACAGGCTCTGCCCGGTCATGGCCGAGTATTTGACCTGGTCCTCCTCGGGCACGAAGGCGAGCACGGCATCCATCAGCGAACTCTTGCCGGCGGCACTCGAGGACTGGATGACGATGCCCAGCGGCCGGTCGAGTTTGCGACTCACCGCCGCCAGATAGCCCACCAGCTTGTTGGTCTCCTCCCCCACCAGGCCGCAGGCGGTGAGGTCCGCCCCGATGCGATGGATGAGGTCGGGTGCACGCAGCAAGGCGAGCGCCTCGGCCTGCTCTTCGGCCGAGAGGGCGACGCCGCCCGCTTCCTCGGCGGTCAAGGTCTTGGCCAGCGCCGCTTCCTGCAGGTCTTCGAGCTTGCGCAGCACGCGGCCGACGTCGGCGCGCACGATGTCGTCGGTCAATTGCAGCTCCAAGGCGGCTTGCGTGACGAAGCTCCCGCGCTGGCGCGCGCTGTAGAGGTCGAGGGTGTCGACGAAGAAGCTCAGTTGCGACTCCTCCCCGCGGGAAGCCATGAGGTTCACCTTGAGCACTTCGCCGCCGGCGTTTTTCGCGAGCCCGCGCACGCGGTAGCGCCGGTCGTGGAAGCTGAAGTGCACGGCCGCTTCCGTCACTTCGCAGGGCACTTCGGCGCAGGCGGCCGGCGGCATCGGAGAGGCCGGCGGGGCGGCTAAGGAGGGAGCGGCAGGCAACACCGGCGAGGCCTCGGCCACGACGGCGACCGGCCCGGGATCGGGCACTGCTTCCGGGGCAACGGCCGGCGGCGCGCCCTTGCCCATCCACAAGGCCTTGCGAATGGCGATGCCGAGGCTCCTTTGCGCCGGGGTCACCTTCTGCGCGTACTCGTTGGCGTCCATCCCCTTCGGGAACTGGATGCGGAAGCACTCGATACCGGATGCCATCAGCCGTTCGGCCACCTTCTCGGCGCCACGCTCACCGGCTTCGTCCCGGTCGAAGGCGATCAGCACGCGGCGCGTGCCGTGGCGCTTCATGGCATCGAGCAGCTCGTCGCTGAAGCCCTCGGTACCATAGGCCGTGGTGACGTTCCTGTAGCCGGCGCACCAGAAGGTCAAGGCGTCGATCAGGGCTTCGCACAGGATGATCTCTTGCGATGCGGCGAGCGCGGCGAGGTTCCAGACACCGCGCGGGTTGAGGCCGTCGCGCAGGGGCAGGTACAGGTGCAGCGCCGTGCCGGCGCGCAGCCGCTCCCCGATCTTGCGCCCGTAGAGGTTCACCGTGTGGCCGGCCTCATCGAGGATCGGCACGATGAGGGAACCGGCCAGGTGCTCGTGGCCGCTCGCTTCCCGCATGACGCCGAGCCGTTCCAGCCGGTTGCGCATGGCGAGTCCTTCCTTCCGCTGCTTGTTGGGTAGCCTCAGGCCCAGCGTGCGGTTGGCGTAGCCCAGGCGGAAGGTTTCGATGGCGTCGGGGTGGTCGAGGCCGCGCGACTGGAGATAGGCCAGCGCCTCGGGGCTGCGTTTCAGGGTCTCGTGGTAGTAGGCCGTCACCTGGTCGAGGAGCGCGACGTCGTCGGCGTCGCGCTCGATCGGGGCCGGCAGCGCGCGCACGGTGGAGCGTTTTACCGGCTCGGCGGCTAAGGAAGAAACGCCTTCCCGCAGGAGTTCGACGGCGTGGCGGAAACTGATGCCGCGCGATTTGATGACCCAGTCGATGGGGCCGCCGGCAGCGCCGCAGCCGAAGCAGTGCCAGAGGTTCTTCGAAGGCGTCACCACCAGACTCGCCGTGTCGTCCTCGTGGAAGGGGCAGCGGCCGATCTTGTCCTTGCCGGACTTCTTCAACTCGATGCCGGAATCCTCCACCAGGCGCTCGACGCTGACTTCCTCCTTTAGCCGCTCGATCTCGTCCTGGGGAATTCGGGCCATGTCCGGGTCTCCGTTAAAAAGCTGTCAAGAGGGGAACGTAAAAATGTATGGACTTTTTTACGTTCGCTGTATAATACAATTATTGTATGACGTGTCAAGGCGCAACGCCGATGCCGCTAAAACCGCCCCTAGAATCCTTCGCAGTGACTCACGCGAAGGATTCGGATATGCCCAGGAAGATTCACGCGGAAGCCGCGCAAGGATTCGGCGAGCGGCTGGCGCGGCTGCGCAAGGCGGCCAACATCACGCAGACGGCGTTCGCCGAGGAGATCGGGATTTCGCAACGGATGATGGCCTACTACGAAAGCCCCGCCGCGCATCCGCCGGCCAACCTGTTGCCGGCCATGGCCAAGACCCTCGGCGTGTCGGTCGACGCGCTGCTCGGCCTGGAGACCTCGAAGCGGCGCGCCAAGGCCACCGATACGCGCCTGGCCAGGCGCCTGATGGAAATCGAGAAGCTCGACGTGCGGCAGAAACGCCAGGTGATGCAGTTCCTCGATACCTTCATCGAGAACGCGAAACTGAAACGCAAGGCGCACGCCGCCAACAACTCATGAACAGCGAACCGGCCACCGTCGCCGTCGACGCCATCGCCGGCCGCATCGTGACCCTGCGCGGCCAGCGCGTGATCCTCGATGCGGATCTCGCCACCCTCTACGGGGTGGAAACCAAGCGCCTCAATGAGCAGGTGCGGCGAAACAGCGAACGCTTTCCGGGGGATTTCATGTTCGCGCTGGAGCAGGACGAGTGGGAAGCTTTAAGGTCGCAATTTGCGACCTTAAAGACGGGGCGCGGTCAGCACCGCAAGTACCTGCCCTACGTTTTCACCGAGCACGGGGCGATCATGGCGGCAACGGTGTTGAACAGCCCGCGCGCCGTCGAGGTGTCGATCTTCGTGGTGCGCGCTTTCGTGCAGTTGCGCGAGCTGCTCGCCGGGCACAAGGAACTGGCCAAGCGGCTCGATGAACTGGAGGCCCGCATCGAGCGCAAACTCATGACCCACGACCAGGCCATCGCCGGCATCCTCGATGCCATCCGCCAACTCATGGCGCCGCCACCCACGAAGAAGCGGCCGATCGGGTTCGTCACCGGGGAGAAGAAGTAGGCACCACAAATCGAAGGGCCGCGATCAGCGGCCCTTCTCTTAGCAGCTACCGCGCACAGCGCGGTGGGTGGGAATTTCTCTCTTCAATCAAACCCATTCAACGCCGGCCTCTTCTCTCTCGCGAAGGTCGCCGTGTTGCGGGGACTGACTTTTGCGGAAAGCTCTGGGATTAATTCGAGCTTGGACCCGAGTCGGAATTGCAGTCCTTGTGGCTCCCTGTGGCAGATTCTCCTTCACTCGAAGACCGGTCCTTACGCCACTTTGAAATAGCTGCCCAAAGGAATAGTGCAAATCCAAAACCAATATAAATAGCATCTAACCACGGAGGGCCGACAGAGAGAATACTCTTGTACAGCACAGCTAACGCAAGCAACGCCAGCCCGAGCAGCAAATAAATCGCCGCACGCACCTTTCCTAGCCGGTCGCCGGCCGCTCTGTCTAGTCTTGGCATACAGGGACTGCCCTACACATCTCTTGAATCTCAGGTGCGCCTACTGTTACAAACAGTACCGCTCCTAAGGCCGGACTCTTCAGGATATTGGCAGTTGCATTTACGGCCGGTGTCAGACCTTGCGCTCCAATCGCCGTCAATCCCTTATTGGCCCAGTTTGCTCCCTTTCCAATGCCATAGTTGGACCCCACATACACCGCCGTCTTCCCGACTACACCCGCTGTCAATAAGCATAGGCCATTCATCACTGGCGGATCGCCTTTCGGAGTGCAGGTACACGGTTTTTTGTTTTGTATTCTCTGAGCAAGAGACCCTGGCGGCAGCGGTGGGAGCGTCATGTTCATTATCGGCCCGCTGGGTAGCTGAGGCTCATTGGGAAACAACCCTTCTGGATCCACAAAGCTCAACGGGTTGTTCTTCGCGTAGAGGTAGAGCGACAGATCGCCGCCGTTGAGCTCAAGCGGATCGGCGGTGGTGTATCTCCCCGTCCCCGGGTCATACCACCGGTTGAGGTTGTAGTTCAGATTGGTTTCCCGGTCGAAACCAATCCGTTGGGTTCAGATTTCCACCCCTATTTCTCAATTAGATATGAAAACAACAGTTCATTACCGGGCAAGATGTCAGATACGAGAAGCACGGCTTTTTTGCCTATAAGCAGTGTCCCCTTTTTGATATACGGTTCTCTAATCGTCGGAAGCTTGACCGCGATGGCCGTTCCTTCAAAAGGAACATTGAATTGTCGTTCCTGACAGATGAAACGGCGAACAACAATTTCCTTGTTTGAGACAGATACGTGACGCACCTCGATGAGCTGCAAGATAAACACCCAGGTCGCAAGCAAAACCACAACTAATGCCCAGCACAGAAGTGCGATGGCGGCAAATTGATTCTCCACCTTTTCACGAATATGCGGATAGCCCAATGCGTCAACGGCAATCACCAATAAATAAAGATGGCAAGCTAGTGTAGTGTCTCATTAATGCCTTTACATTTTATCGAATTCGCCTATACTCGAAGCACGGGGTGCTTTGGGGAGCGTGTCATGGCGAGAGAGCGGATCGCGCTGGAAGCGGAAGAGAGACGGGAACTGCACAGGCG
>CAJPFF010000158.1 GCA_905339345.1 Geobacteraceae bacterium
GAGTCGAGCCTGGAAGAGTACGAGCGCCTCTCGCGGCTCATCGACAACATCCTCTTCCTGGCCCGGGCCGAGCAGCGCATCGAGCCGATCCCCCTGGACGCGGGGCGTGAACTGGAGCTGCTCCAGGACTACTACGGCACCCTGGCCGAGGAGAAGGGAATCGCCATCTCATGCCGTGGGGGAGGACATATCCTGGCCGACCCGCTCCTCTTCCAACGGGCCGTCGGGAACCTCCTCTCCAACGCCATCCGTTACACCCCCGCCGGGGGAACGATCACCATCACCCTCACCCGGGACGCCGACGGCGGCACCCGCCTCACCGTCACCGACACCGGCAACGGTATCGCGCCGGACGACCTCCCCCGGGTCTTCGATCGCTTCTACCGCAGCAGCGAGGCCCGCACCCTGACCCCCGACGGGACCGGCCTCGGCCTTGCCATCGTCCGGTCCATCATGGAACTCCACCGGGGGAGCGTAGCGATCTCCAGCGAGCCGGGCCGGGGGACCTCCGTAACGCTGCACTTTCCCCCCGCCTGATCAGCAGGTTTTCTTTTCAGTCACCACTGAAGGTTCCGGGAGGGGGACGGGGGCTCTCCCGGAGAAAAACGTCCGCAAAAAACCACCGCAGGCCCTGCGAAGGGAAAGCATCGGAGCAGGCAGAACCGGTCGCGTGAAAACCGACCGGCGACGCTTGACGTTTTTCGGAGGGAGAGCACCCGCTAGATGACAAAATTGTCATCTCCCCGTCATGGTTCGGTCAGGTTCCCGCAGGTATGATTTCCCGCTGAAATACAATCTCTTCTCCGCGGAGCCCCCATGACCTTGCGCCGTACCTGTGGCATCATCACCCTCTTTGCACTCATCTACCTGGCCATCTCCACCGTCACCCGGACCGTTCTCCTCACCATGGTTCCCTCCGGGTCGGGGCTCACGCTTCCCCTGGTGGCCAAGGCCTACGGGACGGGCCTCCTCTTCGACGCGGCCACCTTCGCCTATTTCCTCATCCCGGCGTCTCTCTACCTGATCATCGCTCCGCGGCGGCTCGTGGAAAGCAGGGGACACCGCTGGATGGTCCGCGTCGCCTTCTTCGTCATCCTCTACGCCCTTATCTTCGGCGCCGTAGCGGAGTACTTCTTCTTCGATGAGTTCGCCACCCGCTTCAACTTCATCGCCGTGGACTACCTGATCTACACCGGCGAGGTGATCGGCAACATCCGCGAGTCATACCCCCTCTTCCCCATCCTCGGCGCAATCTTCGCCGCATCCCTGGCCTGTATCTATCTGCTGCGTACCACCATTGACCGCGCTGCGACCGCAACCTTTACGGGGCGCCGGCGCCGCCTCGGCGCCACACTCCTTGCAGCACCCCTGGCGGCCCTTCTCCTCGTGAACATCTCCGGCACGACAATCTCCGCCAACAGCTACGCCAATGAACTGGCCGGCAACGGTATGTACGGCCTGTTCGCGGCCTTCCGCAACAACGAACTGGACTTCAAGAATTTCTATGTGAGCCGCGACGACCGGCAGGTGATGGCCCGACTCCGTGGCCTCGTGGAAGAGCGGAACAACCACTTCGCCACCACTGCCCCCCGCATGACCCGACTGATCGCCGGCGAGGGAAAGGAGAAGCGGCTCAACGTCATCGTGGTGGTGGAGGAGAGTCTGAGCGCCGAATACCTCGGGGCTTGGGGCGACACGCGGGGACTGTCGCCGAACATCGACCGCCTTGCCCGGGAATCCCTTGTCTTCTCCCACCTCTACGCCAGCGGCACGAGGACCGTCCGGGGGCTCGAAGCCCTCACCCTCTCGATTCCGCCGCTTCCTGGCACCTCCATCGTGAAGCGCCCCGACAACGGCGGCTTCCGCTCCTGGGGCGAGATCATGAAGGAGAAGGGGTACGACACCCGCTACATCTATGCCGGGTTCGGCTACTTCGATAACATGAACGCCTTCTTCTCCGCCAACGGCTTCGACATCGTCGACCGCAACAACTTCGCCAAGGATGAAATCACCTTCGCCAACATCTGGGGGGTCTGCGACGAGGACCTCTTCCGCAAGACCATCCGGGAGTCGCGGGAGTCTTACGAGGCGGGCCACCCCTTCTTCAGCATGGTCATGACCACCTCCAACCATCGCCCCTACACCTACCCGAAAGGGCGGATCGACATCCCCCCCAAGAAAGGACGCTCCGGCGGCGTGAAGTATGCCGACTACGCCATCGGGAAGCTCATCGAAGAGGCACGGAAGGAGCCGTGGTTCAAGGACACGGTCTTCGTCTTCGTGGCCGATCACTGCGCCAACAGCGCCGGCAAGACCGAACTGCCGGTGAAGAAGTACGATATCCCGCTCCTCGTCTACTCCCCCCACCACGTGAAGCCGGGAACGGTGGACCGGATGATGGCACAGATCGACGTGGCCCCCACGGTTCTCGGGCTCCTCAACATGAGCTACACCACCGACTTCCTCGGCCGCGACATCCTCAAGGCCGACACCCGGACCGAGCGGGCCTTCATCTCCACCTACCAGAAGCTCGGCTACATCGAGGGTGACCGGTTGCTGATCCTGGGTCCCCAAAAAACGGCAACCCTCTCCCGGTTCGACCGTCAGACCGGCGACACGGAGCCGCTCCCCATGGACGAGCGGCTCCTGCAGAATGCCCTTGCCTGGTACCAGGGGGCAACCTACGTCTACAAAAACAGGCTCAACAGGCTCCCGTAACCATGAAACCACGTTCAATCGCTCCCCTGGATGCCCCCTTCTGGCTGTGGCACGGGGCCGTGCCGCTCCTTCTCTTCGTTTTCGCTGCCACGGCCTGCGAAATCACCCACATGGACCTGGTCCTGGCCGACCGGTTCTATGATTTCGCCGCCGGTAACTGGCCCGCCCGCCAGTCGTGGTGGGCCGAGTGGCTCATCCACAAGCGGGGCCGGGATTTGGTGGCGGTTACCGCATCCCTCTCCTTCATCGCCTGGATCCTTTCGTTCCAGTTGGAGCGGCTGCGCCCCTTCCGCTGGGCCGCCCTTTACCTCGTCCTGGCCATCGGCCTCGGCACCGGCCTCGTCACCCTCGGCAAAGACATGACCGGCCGCCACTGCCCGTGGTCCATGGAGCGCTACGGCGGCTCCGTCCCCTATACCCGACTCCTTGAGGGAAACCCACCCGGCGAAAAGAAGGGGCGTTGCTTCCCGGCGGGACACGCGGCGGGCGGTTTCTCCCTCATGGGAATCTACTTCGCTCTGCGAGACCGCCGCATCACAATCGCCCGGGCCGGCCTCGCGGCGGGGCTTGCCCTCGGCACCATTTACGGTTACGCCCAGATGGCCAGGGGGGCCCACTTCCTCTCCCACACGGTCTGGTCCGCCGGCATATGCTGGAGTGCAGCACTGGGGCTCTACCTCGGCCTCAGGCGGTTTCTCCCCAGCAGAAACCACGAAACGGAACCCCGCCAGCAAACCATCGATGAGAAGCTGCCGCAAACCGAATTATCTTGAACTGGCGGCATATCTACACCTCAAAAAGACTACACAGTTTACGACTTGACCCCTGAAGAATTTGCAGCTACTTTCTGACCTCCCCCAACCTTGCCCAATAATGGGGGAAGGTAATTGACTGACAAAAGCTGTTAAGGAATTGCTATGGAATTATCTGTCGTCGTCCCCGTAAAAAATGAAGATGAAAACATTGATCCTCTTATCGATGAAATCCGTCATGCGCTGCAGGGGATAGCCTATGAGATTGTCTATGTCGATGATGGAAGTACCGATGACACGCTGCTCCGTCTGCACGATGTTGCCAGATCATTCCCTCAGTTGAGGGTAATCCGCCATGAGCGCAGTTGTGGTCAGAGTACCGCAGTGCTGACAGGGGTCCGGCATGCTCGGGCGCCCTGGATTGCGACCCTTGACGGTGATGGGCAGAATGATCCTGGGGACATCCCTAAGATGTTCGAGAAAGTGAAGGGTGGCAAGGAACACGGCGAGAAGCCCCTTGTCTGTGTGTGCGGGTATCGGCGTACGCGCCGGGACACCTGGTTGAGGCGAATTTCTTCAAGGGTTGCCAATGGTGTTCGAAGCGCATTGCTCAAGGATGATACCCCCGACACGGGGTGCGGTCTCAAGGTGTTTTCACGGGAGGCATTTCTCTCTCTCCCTTATTTTGACCACATGCACCGGTTTCTGCCGGCACTGTTTTTGCGTAGTGGAGGAGCGGTCGTTTCCGTAGAGGTAAATCACCGGGAGCGAACCCGGGGGACCTCGAAATATGGCTTGTTCAATCGTCTTTGGGTCGGCATTGTCGATATCCTCGGCGTTGCCTGGTTGCAGCGCCGTTCCAGAATTCCGAAAATAATCGAGGAATAAGATACGAATGGAAACAAATAAGGTGTGGCTGGTGGTTGGTTTTCTGGGTCAAGCTCTTTTTACCATGCGCTTCGTTGTGCAATGGCTGCAAAGTGAGCGGATGCGTCGGAGCGTCGTGCCTGAAGCCTTCTGGTATTTCAGTATATTCGGAGGGCTTACGCTGCTTACCTATTCGATTCATCGGCGCGACCCGGTGTTCATTGTCGGGCAGGCTTCGGGACTTTTTATCTATCTCCGTAATCTTTATTTCATTCTACGTGAAAGGAAGAAATTGAAAGCATACTCGAATCCTCCCCTTGATTGAGTCGTTGCCTGGAATGATCCAGATTGCCATGTCTCGTTTGCGATTATCCCGGGAGGGTCATTTTTGGACGCTACAGGTACATTGAAGTCAGAGGTGAACCCCCGGCATGTTTTTTTGCTCCTGGCCGGTTATTTTGCCCTCCATTTACTATTTCGCTGTTTCGTGTCCGACAGCATTGAGCTCGACGAGGCGGAACAGCTTCTACTCACTCAGGAACTGCGTCTTGGCTACGGATCACAGCCGCCCCTGTATACCTGGCTGCAGGCGGGAGTTTTTTCTCTTTTAGGGACAAACGTCTTTGCTCTCGCAGTGGTGAAGAACATCCTGCTTTTTCTGACCTATTTCTTTGTGTATTCGAGCACGAAGGAAATCACCAACGACAATAACCGCGCCATAATAGCGATGGTGTCGTTGTTGCTTATCCCGCAAATTTTCTGGGAATCGCAGCGCGATCTTACCCATTCAGTACTGGGAACCACCGTTGCGTCCTGTACCCTGTTTGTTACTATGCGGCTCCTCAAAACGGGGAAGCCCGCGTACTATGTATTATTGGGCTTATGTGCCGGGTTTGGAATAGTATCCAAATATAATTATGCTGTTTTCTTGGTTGCGCTCCTGCTCGCTCTCTGCTCCCTGAAAAATTTGCGGGCGCAGTTACTGAATCGAAAGATATTAATCAGTATTATCTGTATGCTTTTGGTCACGAGCCCCCATCTGTACTGGGCGATTACCAACGTGAAGGCGACCCTTTCACAGGTGGACAAGTTCCAGATCAGTCGATCACTGGGGCTTCTCCCGTCATATCTGTTGGGACTGCAAAAATTGATCAGGGCGGTTGCATCTTTCGTGGGGTTACTGCTTCCGGTCTATGCCTTGTTTTTCTATCGGAAAGGGACGACGCTCTCGGTTGCCGCTGAGGATAGAGATTATCCGTTGCTGATTCAACGGACGCTCCTTGCAGGTTTAGTGCTCTGCCTTCTGATGATTCTGTTCTTTAAGGTCACCCTTTTTAAAGACCGCTGGATGCAGCCTGTTCTTTTCGCAACTCCCGTGTATCTGGCGACGCTCCCCTGGGCACGGCTAACTCCGGTAAATGCCCGGAGATACGCCCAGTTTACCGTGCTCATTGCGATGGCTGTGCTCCTGTTGATGCCGGGGCGTACGATATTTGCCTCCCAACTGGATACATACAATCGCCTGAATTCACCCTATTCGGCCCTTTCAGCACAACTGCGGGACGCGGGGTTCAAGGAGGGCGTTATTGTTGCCCAAAGCAGGCTGATGGGTGGCAACCTGAAGATGTTCTTCCCGGGAAGCGTTGTTCTGGCCCCGGAGGTCCCGCTCTTCCGGTATCAGACCGAATCTGACTGGCTCATAGTTTGGGATGCGACGAAAAGAGCAGAGATGCCCGACAGATTGCGGGAGTTTGCAACTCGACTTGCCCCCACAGATCTGAACGCACTGCAGCCGCGTTATGTCCAATCGTTGTATAAATATTCAACGGACCGGTCTATGCGTCTCGGATTTCTACTGGTCAGAAGAGAAGCCCGATGAAGGTGTTAGTGGTGAAGGTGAGTGCCAGCGTCACTATCCTCCTCAACTGAAAAAGGCCGCCCGAAGGCGGCTTTTTTATACCATAGAAAGAAACAAGGCTGTCGCGCAGGTCAGGCCGCCCGTTGCCCCTCTACCCTGAACCACTCCGCCATCCGCGCCAGCTCATCGGCGATGCGTTTCAGCTCTTCCGATGAACGCATGACCTCGGTGGTATCCGCCTCGTTGCGACGGGTAATTTCGGCAATATTCTCGACGCTGGAGGATACCTGCTGGGCCGTCGCCGACTGCTCTTCGGCCGCCGTGGCGATCCGCTCCACCATGTCGGCGCCGCGATTCGACGCCTCAACGATGGCCTCAAGCGACTGTCTCGCCTCGTCCGCCTTGCGAACCCCTTCCTCAACCTTGGTATTGCCTGCCTCCATGGCGCTCACCGAACGGGACATGCCAGACTGGATCTCGCGGACCATGCCGCCGATTTCGGCCGTTGCCTCGGTGGTGTGCTGGGCGAGCTTCCTCACCTCGTCGGCAACCACCGCGAACCCCCGCCCCATGTCGCCGGCCCGGGCCGCTTCGATGGCCGCGTTCAGGGCCAGGAGATTGGTCTGGTCCGCAATGTCGTTGATGACGCTCACGATTTCGCCGATCTTCTCGGAGCTGGCCCCCAGCTGCTGGATGAGTTCCGCGGACTCCCGCACCGACGCGGCAATCTGCTCCATGCCGGTCACGGATTCGGCGACCACTGCATTTCCTCGGGCCGCCGTACTCAGGGCATCCTTGGAGGCATCCGCGGCAGCCATGGCATTGCCGGCCACCTCGGTGATCGTCTGTGTCATTTCGGTCATGGCCGATGCCGACTGCGCCGTCTGCATGGCCTGGTCCCGTGCCCCCTGGGCAAGCCCCTCGGCGGTCTCCGACAGCTGATGGGAATGTTCCGTAAGGTTGCGGATCGCACCGGAAAGCCTGCCGGTAATCTCCGACAGCTTGTCCGATGCCTGGTTGAAGTGGACCGCCAGCTCGCCGAATTCATCCTTGCTCCGGGCGCTCATCCGCCGGGTGAAATCGCCGGCGCCAAACCCCTCGGCAATAACCTTCAGCTCGCCGATGGGGCCCGTTATGGAGCGGGCTATGAACAGGCTGAACAGGATGCCGAACCCGAGGACTCCGGCCCCGATGACGCTTACCACCACCACGAAGGTCTTGACCATGCTGTTCACGGACCCCACCGCCTTTTCCTGCTCGGCCTGGGCCGTGGTCACCCCCTTGCGCCCCTCTTCCCGTTCCCGGGCCACCAGATCCTTGAGCTTCTGGTTCAGGGCCAGGGCCTGCTGCTCGGTCTGGAGCTTCAGCCGCAGCTTGTCGTAGGCACCATCCGTGGCAAAGAGCACTCCCTTGATGTCGTTCAACGATGCCGACACCTGGGCAATGAGGCGGGCGTCCTCCCCCTTGGCTCCCCTGCCGGCGATTTTCGACTGAATGGCGGCCGCGGCGGCAAACTTGCCGGTGATGGCGGTGCGGAACGACTCCAGCTCCTGGAGGGACCGGACGCTGAACATCTCGTTGGCGGTCAGGTTGATGTCCGCCCCCAGGGCCACCAGCTCCGAGTTGGACGACAGCTTGGTTCCGGCGTTCTCCGACCCCTTCAGGGAATCCTCAAACTTCCTGTTTTCGGCGGCAACGGTATCCGCCGACTTTTCCACCATATCGCCCATGAGGACCGACATCTGGGCCAGCGTCTGCATGGCCAGGGCCTGGGTCTCGCTGAATTTCTTCTTCGTCTCGTCGTCGGGTTTGGCAATGAGGCTGTTCTTCAGCTCCACGAGCCCGCCGGCGCCGGTGACCCGTTTGGTGATCTCTGCCATGCTGTCGATCAGCTGCTTGACCGACGAGGAATCCTTCTCCGCCTTGGCCAGCTCCCCCTGGCTCACCCAGCGGGACGCCACCGTGAAATGGCTGCGCCCCAGGGTGACCCCCGCCTTGTTCTCGGCGGCGGCAATCTCGAGGATCGCAATCTTCACGTCATTGATGGCCCCCATGGTCGCCTGGGCGTTCTTCACCCGGGCCGTGACCCGCTTGACCCCCTCGTTGGAGGAGTTCAGCTGGGCCATGGAGCCCTTCTGTACCTTGCGCACGCTGGCGTCGAGGCTGCGGAGCTTCTGGGAGATACCCTGAAGCTTCGCCTTCATCTGGACTCCCGCCTCTTTTGCCCCAGCCTCGGCCCTGATGCGGCTTTCCGTGGTTTTCACCATCTCGCCGGTTATGGCGGTCAACTCGGCCACACTGTCGCCGGAGCCGCTTTCTCCCCCCTTCAGGGCCACAAGGGCAGCGGAAGACTGTCCCACCTCGGCCAGGGACTTCTCGGCGTCGCCCCGGCCTGCGGTCAACTCGGCCATGGTCACCGAGGAAGCAACCTTGAGCAGGTTCGCGGTGTGCTCCTGAACGGACCGCTGGAGCTCAATGGTCTTCAGCTGGAAGGGTGTCGAGCGCTCCGTGAGCAGCGACAGCTTCCCCTGCACGAACCGCATGCCGACGAGGCTCGCCCCGGCAATGACAGCGATGCCGGCCACGGTGACGATCATGTTGACAAAGAGCTTGTTTTTGACCTTCATGGAATCTCCGTCGCAAAATGTGAGGCAGGGATGTAGGGGCAATTCATGAATTGCCCCTACGGTCTACATCTAATCCTTGATGTACTTCTTCCCTTCCCCGGTAAAGAAATCGAGCACCTTCTTCACCTTGGGGGACGGCTCGCCGTTGGTGATCAGCATGAGGGGCCGGCTGATCTCCTGGGTCTCCACGATCTTCACCTTCTCCTTGTTGCCGGGGAGGTTGATGAAGCCCATGCTGACCGCGCCGATGGCTTCGGGAAGCTGCCCCACGTTGTCGATCTCCTCCCGGGTGGTCTTCACCTCGATGGCGCCGTCAACGTACTTCTCGTTGTCCATGATAACCTTCTGGAACACCTTCCGGGTGGCGGAGCCGAGATGCGAGGTCACCACGATGACCGGCGAGTCCGCGCCTCCCGCGTCTTTCCAGTTTTCCACCGCGCCGGTGTGGAGCCCCTTCAGCTGCTCCTTGGAGAGCTTGGTCACCGGATTGGAGGGATGGATAATCACCTTGATCACGTCGCTGGTGATGACGTTAGGCTTCAGGCTTGCCGGCGCATCCTTCCCCGTGGCCTTCTTCATGCTGTCAACGGCGTCAGCCAGTTCCTCGGATGCCATGGAGGCATCGCACTTGCCGTTCACCAGGTCCTCCAGGCCGTTGCCGGTGCCGTTGCCCACCAGCTCCAGGTCAATGCCGGTGGCCTTCTTGAGGGCATCTTTGCCCGGCTCCATGACCCGCTTCTGGACCGTGGTGGAGCCGTGGAGCTTCACGGTTTCAGCCATGCAGGGCGCCGCTCCGAGCAGCGCAACAGCACCGAAAACTGCCGCGATCTTGAGACACATCTTTCCGTAGGTGTTCTTCCCCATAATCCATCCTCCCTCGGGTGTATTGTCGAATCCGGCCGGTAACGGCCGTGTCACTGCCGACTATTGATGGTATCGGACAGATTCGGTTCAACTTGAGAATTTTTTCTGTAATCTCGGTGCATTCGGCTTATCAGCAATACATGTGCCGGAACGGCC